>JBCDDH010000001.1:0-113154 GCA_039180415.1 Planctomycetota bacterium
GGCGGGGGGGGTTGGGGTGTCGCGCTGGGGCATGGGGGGTTCGTTTGGGTTTTTTTCTGGGGGGTCGGGCGTGTTCGTTTACGCCACCCGGCCACCGCCCAACAGACGCTCGTAGAGCGCGAGCAGCTCGCGGTTCATCTTTTCCGCGCCGAAGTGTTCGCGGACGTGGGTCTGCCCGGCTTCGACGGTGCGTTTCCGCAACGCTTCGTCGGTCAGCATCCGCACGACCGCGTCCGCCAAACGGTCCGTGTCGCCCACCGGCACGAGCAAGCCGGTCCTCTCGTGGACGCACACCGCGGGGATGCCGCCGACGTCGTAGCCCACGATGCCGCAACCGGCCGCGAGCGCCTCGACCAGCACCCGGCTTTGGCCTTCCTGATAGCTGGGCAGCACGCAGACGTCCAGCGCTCGGTACATCTCGGGCATGCGGGCGAAGGGCACGAGGTCGAGCATCCGGACGCGTTGCCGGACGGGCGACGCTTCGATCTTGTCGAGCACCGACGCGTGGTCGAAGCCATCGCCGACGAACACGACACGCGTATCGGGCACCGCTTCGACGATCGCCGGCAGGGCGTCGATCAGGTCGCTGTGACCCTTGAGCGGGTCGAGTCGAGCGACCAAGCCGATCGTGGGGTAGGCCGGGTTGAGGTCGAACCGGCGTTTGGCTTCGCCCCGCGGTAGATCGGTTGCGAAGCGGTCGAGGTCGACGCCGCTGGGGATGATCTTGAACTTGCCGTGGTGCGTGATGCCGGCTTTGACAAACTCCCGCAGCATCGCCGGCGTGATCGCGACGAGTTGATCGCAGCGCTTGGCCGCGTGGCGCTCGAGGGCCACGTAGAACCGACGCACCAGCGGGTTTTGGCGGGTGTGGAACGGAAGGCCGTGCACGGTGTGGACGACCTTGGGGCGGGTGCCGACGCTGCGACGTAGAAATTCACGCCCCATGCGTTCCGACAACTCGTCGGAGAGGTTGCCGCTTTCGACCGCTTCGAGCAGGCCTTCGGAGGCGGCGGGGTCGCGGGGCGGTGTTCGTCGTTGGCTCCACGCGGCAGCGCGGCCGAGGATGCCGGCTTTGCTCGAGTGGGTATGCACGACATCGGGCCGCAGTTCTCGGACGAGTTTTTGGAGTTCGCGGTAGCACCGCCAATCGGTGAGCGGAGCGATCTCGCGCACGAGCGTTGGAATCTCGTGCAGCGTTGTGCCACTCGCTTTGGCTTCATCCAATAGGGAGCCTTCCGGGCCGTGGATCGGGCCGTAGGCGAGGTGGACGTCGTGGCCGGCCGAGACCTGCGCGGCGCAGGACATCACGGTGTTCTGCTGGGCGCCGCCGAGGATCAGCCGCGTGATGACGTGGAGGATCTTCACGTTTCGGCGACCTCGTCCTGCTTGTACCGGATCCATTCCAGCGCCAACCCCTGCGGCGGCAGGGTCGGGCCGGCGTTGCGGCGGTCGTTGGTGTGGAAGCAGTGCCGGACGGTGTCGTAGCGCAGGCGTCCCCGGCCGATGTCCACAAGCGTGCCGGCGATGATGCGAACCATGTTGTAGAGGAAGCCGCTGCCCGAGACGACGATGTGCAGCTCCGGGCCGGTAGGCAGTTCGTGGGGTTCGACGCGGCAGTCGTGGACGGTGCGGACGGTGGACTGCCTTCCGTGCCCCGCGTTGGTGAAGGCTTCGAAGTCGTGCTCGCCGATCAGGTCCCGCGCGGCGTCCTGCATGAAGGGCAGGTCCATCGGTTCGTAGCCGTGGTAGACGAGGTGGCGGATCGCGAGCGGCTTGCGGGGGGTCGGTGAAGACGCGGTAGCGGTACTGCTTGGAGACGACGTCGCCGATCACGTTGAAGTCATCGTCGACGGGCTCGGCCCGGAGGACGTCGATGTCGTCGGGGAGCCGGCCGGAGATGGCGCGGGCGAGGCGGTCGGGGGGGATCGGCGTGTCGGCGTCGAACTGGGCGCACTGGCCGAAGGCGTGGACGCCCGAGTCGGTGCGGGACGCGCCCAGGACGTGGACCTTGCCCGACGCGGGGCGGACGACCTCGCGGACGGCGCGTTGGACCTCGGCCTGAACGGTGCGGAGCTCGGTGCCGTCGGGTTGGGGTTGGCGTTGCCAGCCGTGGAAGGCGGAGCCGTCGTAGGCGAGGGTGAGTTTGAAGCGTTGCATCGGCGAGGTGGCAAGGTTATCGGGAGTCGGACCGGCGCTCTTGGGCTTTGGTTTTCTTGGGGTTGATTTCTTTCATCGTGGAACGGGGCGTGGGCCGATGGTGGGTGGGTCGCAGGGAGGCGTCATGCCGTTCGTTACGCCGAGTTCATGGAAGAGGTCGGGGGCCGAGTCGACGCCGTGTCCGTTCCACGAGTTGGGCGACGCGCGTTGCGGAGGCCGATGGTCGCTCGCCGCTTTGCACGAGGCGTTTGCCGTGTGCCTAGGCGGGGGCCACCTGAGTTGTCCGACGTACCAACGCCTCGCCTGGGAGCAACAAGGTCTTGAGTCGCCACCCCTCCAACGCATTGAGCCACCCGACCGCGTCCCCCCTGCCTTGGGCGCGTCCGGCCAAGAGTCGCAGCCAAGCGGAAGCCGACGGGGCTTCTCCGCCTTCCGGGTTGTCGGGCTTACCGTCGACGGGCACGCCGTCGTTACGCCTGACCACCGACGAGCCGGTGGACCCCAACCAACCGCCGGCATCGACCCCACCCAAAAAGCCGGCTAAGAAACCGGTGTCGCGATTCGACGCGCCGGTACGCGATTTCCTTACGTTTTGCAAGGTCGAATGCGGCTTCGCCCCGGCGACGTTGGGCGCCTACGCGGCCGACTTGCGCGACCTGTGGGTTTGGATGGTTGAGCAGAAGCACAAGGGTTGGGAGGACCTGAATTTCGAGCAGATCACGGCGCACCTGCGGGCGTTGCAGGACAAGGGCTTGGCCGTAGCGTCGATCGCGCGGCACGTCGCGACGATCCGGGTGTTCGGGCGATTCCTCAAGTCGCGGGAGGTCCTCGAGTTCGACCCGGCCGAGGAACTCAGCCAACCGGCGCGGTGGAAGAAGTTGCCCAACGTGCTCGGGCAGGACGACATGCAACGGCTGCTCGCGTCGCCCGACGCCGACTCGGCGTTGTACCTGCGAGACGTTGCGCTGCTGGAGTTGCTGTACGCCGGCGGGCTGCGGGCGTCGGAGGCGGCGTCGCTGGACGTCGGCGGGGTGCAGCGCGAGTTGCAGATCGTCCGCGTGCTGGGCAAGGGCAGCAAGGAACGGATCATCCCGATCGGCGGGCCGGCGTTGCGGGCGTTGGAGCGGTACATCGACGACTTGCGTCCCGATTTGGTGAAGCAGCCCACGGACATGGTGTTCCTGTCGCGGACGGGCCAGCCGATCACGCGGGTCGTGGTCTGGCAGATCGTTAAGCGTCACGCGGAGAAGGCCGGCCTCGACGACGTGCACCCGCACACGCTGCGGCACAGCTTCGCGACGCACCTGCTGGCCGGCGGGGCGGACCTGCGGGTGGTGCAGGAGTTGCTGGGCCACTCGAACATTGCCACGACCGAGGTGTACACGCACGTCGATCGCTCCAGGCTGAAGGAAGTGTTGGCGCGGTTCCACCCGCGGCCGTAGACGACTTCATCGTGAGAAACGCCGGCGGTTCTCGCTTCCACGTCGCGGACTCGTGCCGGGTCGGGCGCGATAGGCTGGAGCCATGACCGGCTTCCCGAATCCCGACGACCCGTACGGCCAGCCTTCCGCGTTCGAAGCGCCCCGGCCGCGCGTGGTCCTGTGGTTCAAGGTGTACCTGTTCGTCTCGATCGCGTTCGGCGCGTTGATGGCGTTATCGGGCTTGGCGGCGTTGAGCGATCCGGCGGCCGCGCTCGACAGCATGCGGCAATCGGGGCAGGTCCCGCCGGGTTCGACGCTCACGCTCGACGACATGCGGATGCTGGGATGGGTCTACGGCATCGCGGGGCTGATCGGCGTGGCGCTGCCGATCGCGTGGTTCCTGGTCCCGCGGGGCAACGTGAAATGGATATTGGGCATCGTGTTGATTGCGCTGGGGATGCCGGGTTTGGTCACGTTGGTCGTGTTGGTGCCGCTGCTGATCTTCTGGGTACGAGAAGATTGCAAGGCGTGGTGCCAGGGGCAGGCGGCCGCGGAAGCCCGGCGGCGTGAGCCCTGGGCGTGAAGTGCGTCAGGCGTCAGGCGTCGCGTGCGCTCGGAGATCGTTCAGCGTGACCACCTTGAGGGCGGCTTCGTGCGTTGCGCCGAGCACCACCGGTGGCGCGCAGCCCGCGTCGAGCGCTTCTTTCCACCGGCCCACGCACAGGCACCAGCGGTCGCCCGGCTTGAGCCCCGGGAAGCGGAACTGCGGTCGGGGCGTGGACAGATCGTTCCCGGCCGCGGCGGTGAAGGCCAGGAACTCGGCGGTCATCACGGCGCAGAGGGTGTGGCGTCCCGGGTCGTCCGGTCGGTCGACACAGCAGCCGGTGCGGGTGTAGCCGGTGACCGGGTCCAGCGAGCAGGTCTGCAAAGGCTGCCCCAGCACGTTGCGGGGCACCGGAGGCGGGGCGGGCACGATCATGCGGCAGGTTATGCACAACCCTGCGGTGGTTGGGGGCGGGTCAGATCACGGTTCACGGATTGCCGCTAGATTGGTCGCGTCCCATAAAGTGCCTGTTGCACAGGCAGGCATGGACGGCCCACGCTTTTTCACAGAAAATTGTGGGCGCACGCTCAAGTGAGCGTCGAAAACGAAAAGGCCCCGAAGGACTTGGGGTTTTGAGGGCAACGGAGCCGGCCGTGTAGGTCGGCGTCACTAAGGGCTAACCCGGTTTTTACGAAGGTCCGCCCCTCTGGTACAAATTTTGCCGCAAGGTATCGTTCCGTCGTCGCGTGGATGGCGGGACGCAGATGATTCAGGGTTCCCAAGCAAGCAAGGAGTCTTTGACATGTCCATTGGACAAAAGTTTCTCACGACGGCGATCGCCGCTGGCCTGACCGCCACCGCGTTCTCCGCCACCACGGCTTCGGCCCAAGAAGAGGCCCCGTCGATCAATAACGGCGCGGTTTCGTTCTCGCTCGGTGCCGATGCCCCCACCCAATACGTCTTCCGTGGTTTCGAACTCGAAGACAGCGGCTTTATCCTCCAGCCTTACGCCGAAGCCAGCTTCGCCATCTACGAAGGCATCGACTTCTACGTCGGCACCTGGAACTCGCTGCACAGCAATCAGACCAGCACGACCGGCAACAACGAAGTCTGGTTCGAGTCGGACTTCTACGCCGGCTTCGCGTTTGACCTCGAAACCCTCGAGATCCTCGACAACTTCAGCGTCGACATCTCGTACATCGCTTACCTCTCGCCCAACGGCGGCTTCAGCGACTACCAGGAAATCGACCTCGCCGTCGGCTACGACGACGAAGGCCTGTGGGGCTTCCTGGGTGAATGGGCCGAAGACCTGTCGTTCAGCCCGTACGGCCTGATCGCCTTCGAGTTCGAAGCCGACGGCGCCGCCGGCGATTCGAACAACATCTACATCGAACTCGGCGCGGAATACAGCCGGAACATCGTGGAGTCCGAGGACTACCCCATCGACCTGACCATCCCGGTCGTCGTGGGCCTGTCCATCGATGAGTTCTACGCCGACAGCACCGGCGACAACGAGGCCTTCGGCTTCGTCAGCGTCGGGGCCAACTTCGGCGTGCCGCTGAGCTTCATCCCCACCGATTTCGGCAGCTGGTCGGCCGGTGCGGGCGTGACCGTGTTCTTCCAGAACGGCGACGTCGCCCTGGACGACAACAGCAGCGACGTCCTGGTCGTCGGCTCCGTCGGCGTGGCCATGGAGTACTAAGCCCTCGGCTTAGGCCCGCTCCGCTTCTCCTCGCTTGCCGCGAGCGACCCGCCGCCCTGGAACCCCGGCGAAGCCCGCACGCACGGAGAAAGAAGCAAGAGACAACCAACCCCGCCCGCGCAAGCGGGCGGGGTTGTTTTTCGGCCGCGGCCCGTCAACCCACCGTCAACGGCACGCCGTCGGGATCGCCCGTCGCGTCCGACGCCAGCCGCAGCCGGTGGCCGTCGGGGTCTTCGACGTTCATCTCCCGGCTGCCCCAGGGAAAGTTCGTTGGCTCTTGCCGGATCGTCGCGCCGCGTTGCCGAAGCTCGGCGTGTAAAGCGTCGACGTCTTCGACCACGACGAACAGCCACGTCCCGGCGTGGCCCTGTTCCCCCTGGCAGAGAAAGATCGTGACGTCGTGCCGTTGGACGGAAGCGAAACCCTCGACCCGCCAGGCGAGGCCGAACCCGAGTTTCTGGGTGTAGTAATCGAGGCTGCGCTGGAGGTCGGCGATCCGCAGGATCGGCATCACCGTGCGGAACACGTTGCCGGTGGCCGCGGCTTCGTCGGTGGCGATGCCGTGGTTTTCGAAGCGACGGATCGCGTCGTCGTCGTCGTTACCCGCCGCCAAGTGCATCGCGGTGTGGCCGTCTTTGTCGCCCAAGCGCGGGTCGGCTCCCAAGTCGAGCAGGAGATCGATCATGTCGTGCCGACGCTTCGACACCGCGAGGTGCAACGGCGTGCGGTGGTTCTCGTAACGCGACATCGGTCGGGTCAGCGACGAAGGGTCCTGCTCGACCACCCGGCGGACCGCTTCGGCATCGCCCACCGCCACGGCGGAGAAGATGTGGTGCTTGGCGCCGCTGCGGAGTAAGAGCTCCGCCACGTCTTGGTGAACCGTGGCGAAACACGTTGCCCAACCCAGCACGCCCAGCCCGTGGGTGTCGCCGCCGCCGCGGACGTCGCCGCCGGCCCGGATCAGCGCCCGCACCACGTCGAGGTGCCCAGACTCCGCGGCGAAGTGCATCGGGTAAGCGTGGTCGCCGCGGTCTCGGGCGTTGGCGTCGGCCCCGCGCTCGAGCAGCAGGCGGACGATCTCCGCCTGGCCTTTCGCCGCCGCGAGGTGCAGCGCGGTGCGGCGGTGTTCCTGCAGCCCGGCCCGGGCGAGGGTCGGGTCGCGATCGAGCGCCTCCCGCACGGACGCGAGGTCCCCGTGGTCCAGCGCGTCCACGAACGGCCGGTGTCGCGCGTCATTGATCTCGTCGACCCGGGCTTTGAGGGCCCGCCAACTCGGCAAGCCGTAAGCACGGGCCAAATCGCGTTGGGCGTCGCTGAGTGCGGCCGTCGGCCGGTCGCGACGCAAGTCGTCGAGGCGGTCTTTGGCTTGTTTACGCAGATGTTCCAAGCTCGGCCGGGGGGGCAACGAGCGCGGCGCGGGAGCGGCATCGGACATGTCGGCAAACCTTCCTTCCGTAACGCCCGGTGTCCGCGTGTTCGGGCGGGAAGTCAGGTTGGATGTCAGAGCGGGTGGGTGGGTTCGACCCTTTACGCGGACCGTCGGCGACCCAGGTTCGCCAAATTGAAAGTACCGACGGCGCTTGGCGAGGTCAAGACGTTTCGGAGTCGAGGGTTTTCATCAGGTTCGCCATCTCCACCGCTGTGAGCATCGCGCTTCGGCCGGCGTTGCCCATTTTGGCGCCCGCGCGGTGGATGGCTTGTTCCAACGAATCGCAGGTCAACACGCCGAACACGCAGGGCACGCCCGTGAGCACGCCGACGTCCTTGATGCCCTTGGCGGTCTGCTCGACGACGTGGTCGTAGTGGTCGGTTTCTCCGCGGATGACGCAGCCGAGGCAGATCGTCGCGGCGTAGTCGCCGGTGTCGGCGAGCTTCCGCGCGACGGTCGGCAGCTCGAAGGCGCCGGGGACGCGGCAGATGACGAGGTTCTCGCGCGGCCCGCCGAGTTGGTGCCAGGTATCGACCGCGGCGTCGAGCAGGTGGTCGACGACGAACTCGTTAAACCGGGCGGCGACGATGGCGACGCGGTGGTCGCCGGGTTTGAGCGAGCCGGTGCGTTGATCGGGGGAGCGCGGCGTGTGGGCGGTGAAGGCGGGCGGATCGTCGGGGGCGTCGGGCATGGCGGCGAGTGTAGGGCGGCGGTCTCCAAAGGCAGCGGGCACAAAAACGCCGACGACCCGGCATCGGTGGGGGGGCGATGCCTAGTGGGCCGTCGGCGGTGATGGACACGGCACGCCGTATCCGGGAGAGAGTCGGTCGGTTGAGCGGCGGATGGGTTTCCGCTCGCCCGACGCCGCGTGACATGATGCCCACGCGACGGCCGCGCCGCGTCGGGGGAAGCACCTACGCCGTGGCGGTTTTTTGCGTCGGGTCAGACGTTTCGACGCCGGGCGTCGGCCGGCGTCAGGCCGGCGCGTTGCACGAGCATCACCAACTCGCCGCGGCTGCGCATCCGCAGCTTGTGGGCGATCCGATCGCGGTGGGTTTCGATCGTCTTGGCCGAGCGGTGCAGGAGGCCCGCGACTTCGGGCACGCTCAGGCCTTGCCCCAAGAGCGCGAGCACTTCGAGCTCGCGGGGGGTGAGCACGTCGAGCTCGCCGAGATCGTTCACCTCCGCGCACTCGTAGGTGTAGTCGGAGGGGTGGGCGGGGATGTCGCCGGGGTCGTCGGCGCTGCGGCGGGTGATGACCAGCACGCCGGGCAACGGGTGGTCGGACGTCTCGTCGGGCTCGGGTCGGTTGGGCGTGGGGTACAGCCAGGCGTGGTGTTGGAAGCCGCGCCAGATCGTGCGGAACAGCATCGGCTTACGGGTTGACGCGACCTGTTGGAGCACGCGTCGGCGGTCTTCGCAGAACGCGGGCGGGTAGAGCTCGTCGATCACGCGGCCCACGATCCGGGCGGGGTCGGCCTTGGGGCCGAAGTAGATCGCGGCGGCCTGCGGGTTGAGGTACGTGATGCGTCCCTCGGCGGTCATGAGCGTGACGCCGGTGTGCGGCTCGGCGGTGAGGGCGTCCCAGACGAAGCCGGAGACGCCGGCCGGCTGCTGCGGGTCGTCGTGCATCGCCGCATCATGGCCGAACGCAAGCGATCGGCCAAACGGCGTACATTCCCGGATTTCGCCCGCCGTGAGATGACCCACATGCCGCTGATCGACCTGCCCCTCGACGAACTCCACGCCTACACGGGACGCACCCCCAAGCCCGACGACCACGACGCGTATTGGCGGCGGGGCCTCGCCGAACTCGACGCGCTCGATCCGCAGGCGGAACTCGTGCCGGTCGATACGGGCATCCCGAACGTGGATTGCTTCGACCTGTGGTTCACGGGCGTCGGCGGGGCGCGGGTGCACGCGAAGTACGTGCGGCCGTCGGCCTGGCGCGGCGGCGATCGGCCCGGACCGGCGTTGCTGCGGTTTCACGGCTACACCATGGACGCCGGCGAATGGGGGGCGCAGCTGCCGTACGTCTCGGCGGGCTTCCGCGTCGCGGCCTTGGATTGTCGCGGCCAGGGCGGGCGCTCCACCGATCCGTTCGACGCGGCCGGCACGACCTTGCACGGCCACATCGTCCGCGGCCTCGAAGACGACGACCCGGACAAGCTCTACTACCGCAACGTCTTCCTCGACACGGCGCTGCTCGCGCGGATCGTCGCGGGCTTCGACGAAGTAGACGCCGACCGGCTCGCGTCGTGCGGCGGGTCGCAGGGCGGGGCGTTGTCGTTGGTGTGCGCCTCGCTCGAGACGCGGATCGCCAAGTGCGCGACGACCTTTCCGTTCCTCTGCGATTACCGCCGGGTCTGGGAGATGGACCTGGCCAAGCAGGCGTACGACGGGTTGGGCCAGTTCTTTCGGCGTCACGACCCGCAGCACCGCCGGATCGACCACTGGTTCGGGAAGCTCGGGTACATCGACGTGCAGCACCTCACGCCGCGCATCGCGGCGAGCGTCTGTATGGCCATCGGGCTGATGGATAGCGTTTGCCCGCCGTCCACACAGTTCGCCGCGTACAACAAGATCACGTCGCCCAAGCGGCTTGAAGTGTTCCCCGATTTCGGTCACGAGCACCTGCCGGGTTGGTTGGATGCGGAGCTTCGCTGGCTGTGTGACGGTTGGTTTTGACCAGGCCGGTATGCTTGAGTGATGTCCGAACCGTCCGCCACGCTCGATCCCGAGTTGTTGAAGATCCTCGTGTGCCCGCTGACCCGCAGCCCGCTGCGGCAGGACGGCGACGCGTTGGTCGCCGCCGCGCCCCCGGAGGCCGGCCTGAGTTATCCGATCCGCGACGGCATCCCCGTGCTGCTCGTAGACGAGGCGGCCCTGCCCGCCGGCGTCGAGTCGCTCGAAGCGTTCAAGCAGAAGTACGCGTCGTTCGTTGCCCTGCCGGCCTGACCCGGCCGGGGCCGAATGGGGTCACATCGCGGCCAGCCACCGCACCGCGTACGGCTCGAGCGCGAGCGTGTCGGGGAGCGTCAGTTTCAAGCCGCTGAGCAGGTCGCATACCGCGGTGCCCACCCAGGCTTCCGGCACGCCGAGCGTGTGTTGGTGCGGGCGCAGGTTGACGACGATCAGCACCCGATGGGCTCCGTCCGCGTGCCGTTCGAAGGCGGCGACGTCGTAGCTGCTGAAGTCTTCGCCGATGCCGCCGCCGTGGAGCGCGGGGTGGCCGCGGCGTGCGTTGAGCAACGCGGCGTAGCGCGGCGTGTGGTTTAGCCCGAACGAGCTGGGCACCGGGGCTTTTTCGAAGAAGGGGATGCGTTCGGGCCAGCTCCGCTCCTGCCCGGTGTACAGCAGGAGCGTCCCGCCCAGCGACGCGGCGCAGGCGAACGCGGCGAACGCGCCGTCGTGCCCGTTGAAGATCTCGACGGGCGTGGCGTCCCAAGCATTCTCGTCGTGGTTGGTCGTGAAACGCATCAGGTGCTTGCCGGCGGGCAGTTCGGCGTAGGCGTCCCGGTGTGTGGGTACGACGTCGGACGCCGAATGGCCTTCGCAGTAGATCGCTTTGAGTTTCTTGTAGACCTTCCAGTCGTAAGCGATGTCGAAGCCGGCGGCGAAGTTCTCGATGCGGTCGCCCTCGGCCAGGAACATCAGGTCGCGTCCGCACGCCGCCTCGACCTTCGGGATCGCGCCGGCCCAGAACGCCGCGGGCACCAGGTCGGCCACGTCGCAGCGGAAGCCGTCGATGTGGTGCCGGGTCGCCCAGTAAGCCATCGCTTCGGTCATGGCCGCGGGCACGTCCGGGTGGTCGTAGTTCAACTCCGCGGCGTCGGTCCAGTCGGTGTCTTTGGGCCGCTGCACGGCGCCGGCCTCGTCGCGGGTGTGCCAGCCGTCGTGCGCAAGCCACGGGTGATCCCACGCCGTGTGGTTCGTGATCCAGTCGAGCAAGACGCGCAGGCCTCGGCGGTGGGCTTCGGATACGAAGTGGTCCAGGTCGCCGGTCGTGCCGAATTCGGGGTTGACCGAGGTGAAGTCGGCGATGCTGTACGGCGAGCCGAGGACGCCTTTCTTTTCGGTTTGGCCGACCGGATAGATCGGCATCAGCCAGACCGCGTTGACGCCCAGGGCGACGAGTTCGTCAAAACGCTCGGCCGCGCCGCGGAGGTCCCCGGCTTGCGTAAACGCGCGGAGGTTCACGCAATAAAGGTTCATCGCGGGCAGATCGGTCTCGGGCGCGAACGGCGGCGGCGTCATGTCGTCGGGTTCGCGGGTCCGGTCGGCTTGGATGCGGCCGCTTTCGGGTTCGCGGGCGTTCGAGTCGCCGTTGGTGTGCGGCGCGCCGCGCAGGATGTGGGTCCACTTGGCCATGGCTGGGCTCAGGCGTCGATCAGGCTTTGGGCGCGGAGTTCTTCGAGCAGCGCCCGCGTCGCCACCCCGCGGTGGGACAGCCGGTTCTTTTGCGTGTCCGTGAGCTCGGCGGTGGTCGTGCCGGGGAACTCGGGGTGATTCTCGGGCAGCACGAACAACGGGTCATATCCGAAACCCTGGTCGCCGCGGCCGGTTTCGGGCTGGCTCGGATCGTCGGCCTCTTCGGGCAGGAGGATGCGGCCGTGGAACTCGCCTCGGGCCGTGATCGGCGGGCGATACTGCTTGGCGAGCTTCTCGTGCTCCGGCCAGGCGATCGCCATGACGCAGACGTAGTGGGCGTCGCGTTGATTCACGGGCACGTTTTCGAGTTCGTCGAGCAGCTTGCGGTTGTTCGCGGTGTCGACGCGGTTGCGCGGGCCCTTCATGCCGGAGTAGCGGGCCGAGTGCACGCCCGGCCGGCCGTCCAGGAAATCGACCGCCAGCCCCGAGTCGTCCGCGATCGTGACCCAGCCGGACTGGTTCGCGTACGACCGGGCTTTGAGCAGCGCGTTGCCTTCGAACGTGTCGGCGTCTTCGACCGGCTCGACGAAGGCGTCCTGGTATTGACGGTTGAGCGCATCGAGGGTCACGATCTCCAGCACGTCCGCGGGGATCACCGCCTGGATCTCTTCCAGCTTGTGCGGGTTGGACGAGGCGAGCAAAACGCGGGGCAAGGGCTCGGACATGGGCGGTAGGTTACTCCGAGGCTTTGCGGGGTCGTCGCGGATTTACACGCTCCACCAGGCCAGATCGATTTCCGGGAAGATCACGTCGTGCAGGTCGGCGTCGGCGATCTCGTGCTTCTCGACCTCGGTCAGCCCGCCGAGGTACGCGGAGTCGGCCGCGACCTTTTCCGCCAGGTCGGTCAGCGTTTCGAACCGGGCGACGTGCTGCATAAACCGCTTGATGCCGTAGTCCACCGCTTGGCCGCGCCGGATCACGAACGGCCAGTCGCTCGCCTGCAACAGGAGCAGCTCCCGCCCCGCTTTCTCGAGCAGCTCTTTCACCTGCGCGTTGGTTTCCCAGTCGAGCTGGTTGGTCAGCCGGCCGAACGTGCCCTCCGCCCGGTACATGATCTCCCACATCCAGTTGACCTGCTCGTTGGTCCACACGCGGTGGTCGCCTTCCTCGCCCCACGAGCCTTCCGGCAGCGTGACGACCTTGTCGACGAACGTGGAATGCAGGTACTCCATCGAGGTCTGCAGGTTGATCTCCGGGTCGCTGTTGAGCGTGAGCATCACGTCGCGGATGAAGCGGACGCCTTCGTGCCACCAGTGCCCGAACAGCTCGGCGTCGAAGGTGGCGACGACCACGCCGTCCTTGCCGGCCGTGTCGCGGTGGTGGCGGAGGCGTTGCTTGACCACGTCGATGAAATGGCTGACGTGCTCGTGCATCTTCGCGTCGACGTCCTGCGGGTAGTACAGGTGCTTGTCGCCCAGGTCGCACTTGGGGCCGGTGATCTTCCAGTAGCGCAGGCCGCGGCGCGGGCCCCACTGCTTGTGGAACTCGAGGTACTCGCCCGCGGCCGGGTAGCCGATCGAGCCGGACCAGACCTGCTCACACGCCGCCTGGTCGCGGGCCAGCACCCAGCACCGGGCAAGCCCCATGCCGTCGCTGTTCACGCCGTGCGCCTCGTTCACGCTGCGCCAACCGCGGTGCGGATACTTCGCCGCCTCTTCCCAGCCGACCTTGTGCCACATGCCGTCGTTAAACGCCTGCTCGCTCTTGCTCTCGGTCACCAGGTGCGACTCGACGAAGAAGTGGTGGATGCCCTCGTCCGCGGCGAGGTGCTCCAGGCCGCAGCGCACCCGGCCCTCGCCCCACTGGATCGGCGGGTTCCACGGGCCGCTCGGCCGGTACGCGCATTCGGGGAACCACATCCCGCCGGGCTTGAAACCCAGGATGCGTTCCGAGCTGTTCACGCCCGCGCGGATCTGTGCCCGGATGCTCGCGTCTTCCAGCATCAGTGGCATGTACGCGTGGGTCGCGTTGCTGGTCAGCATTTCGACCCGTCCTGCCCGCGCGTGCTGTGCGAACGCCCCGGGGATGTCCCGGCCGATATCGGCGAACTGTGCCAGGAGCTTCGTAAACATCTGCTCCCAACGCTGGGCCAGCCACTTCATGTGCCCGTTGCCGAGCTTTTCGAACTCCGCCTGATCCTTGCGGGCCTGCTCGGCGCGGTCGTTGAGGTAATGCTCGAAGCCGTGCTTGAAGTGCTCGTGGTCCAACTGCTCCAGCAGCACGGGCGTCAGGCCCATCGTCAGCCGCGGCACCGCGTTGAAATACACGCATTCGTCGAGCATCGCCAGGATCGGCAGGTACGTCTCGGCCGCGGCCTCGTAGAGCCAGTCCTCGCCGTGCGGCCAGGTCCCGTGGTGCAAGACATACGGCAGGTGCCCGTGCAGCACCAAACAGAAGCTCCCGATCGCGTGGGGCTTGTCCGGCGTCCGCGTGAAGCCTTCGTCCTGCGGCCCGGCGTCGGTCTGAGGTTCGGCCGGCTCGACGTTCGATGCGTTCATGGAGCAATCCTACCGGCCCCAACGCCCGGCGTGCCGATCACCACTTGCCCGCCGGGCAGCGCTCTCCGCTCAGCCGCGTCTTGGCCCGCAGGTTGCACCGGCACACCCCGCACGCGCTCGCCGCCGACAGCACCCGCAGCGACCCCACCCGCTTCACCGCCGACGCCTCCGGGCACCTCGCACACGCCGCCCGCCGTTCGTGCCGGACCTCGTCGCTCACCGGCTCTGCTCGAACCGCCGCCTTTGCCCAGCCGATCGCGCCGCGGAGCCACGTCCGCCAATCCCCCAGGCTCGCTCGCGCCAACGTCGCCGGCATGCCGTGGATATCGGACGCGTCGCCGTTGCCGCTGAACTTTCCGGCCGACTCATTCCGCCGACGCTGCGTTGGCCCGCACCTCTCGCAGCACGCGGCCGACCTCTGGCAGCAACACCCCCCGCAACGCTGCGAAGCCGTACGTGCCATCGATGACCCGGTACAAGTGGATGCCGTCCGCGTAGTACCGCTCCCAGCCCGGCAACGCCTCGAACGCCGCCCGCGCGTCGAAATACCAGACCCCGTCCCGATCCGCCGCCAACCCTTCTAAGAACGGCCCGACCCGCTCGTCCATCCACCGGTTCACCGCCGCCGCGTCCACCCCCTCCAGCACGCCGGGCCCCGCCACCACGCCCAGCGGCTTTAACAGCAAGACCCCGGTACCCGGCGACCGGCCCGCGTCCAGGCCGTCCAACGCCTCCAACATCGCCGCCTCATACGCCGACCAGCGCCGCTCAATTTCCGCTTCCGTCAACGGCTCCGACGCACCCGCCCCGGCCATCTGCAGCACGTCGTTGGTGCCCAGCATCAGCACCACCAACTCCGCACCCGTCGCGTTCACCGCCGCCACCCGGCTGAACCCCGCCGGGTCCCGCGGCGCCCACGCCACGTCGCTGCGGTCCCAGCGTTCGGCCGTCACGCCGCCCCGCGCCACGACCGCCGCGCGCCAATCGAATCTCAATGCCGCCAGGTCTCGGTCCAGCGCCGAGCCCGCTTCCGGCACCACGACCGGCGCCGCCGCCGAACTGTCCGCCGCCTGCGTGTATCCCGCCGTCATCGAGTCGCCGGCGAACACCACGTCCGCCGTCGGCACGCCCGGGTCCGCGTCCGCCCCCGCGCCGCCGGCAAGACCCGTCGCCACCACCAACGCCGATCCCATCGTTTGCCAACGTCTCATCACAAGGCTCCCAAAAACCAGAAACATCCCAGCCCGCAACATACCGCCGGGCTCGTTAGATTCCGCCCATGTCCGCCGAGTTTCAAACCCCGCTCGACCTGCCGCCCATCGCCCGCGACAACGGCTTCCGTCTGCCCGACCACTGGGTCTGGGACGGCTCGCTCATCGAGCACCCCGCCGGCCCCGCCGAGCAGCGCTGGCACCTGTTCGCGTCCCGCTGGCCCAAGCGCCTGCCCATGCACCCGGGCTGGCTCCTCGAATCCGAGATCGTCCGCGCCACCGCCCCAAGCCCCACCGGGCCGTTCACCTTCCAGGAAGTCGTCCTGCCCCGCCGCGACAAGGCCTACTTCGACGGCCGGATGACCCACAACCCCTCCATCCGAAAAGTCGTCCACCCCCAGCACGGTGAGGTCTACCTGCTCTTCTACATCGGCGTCACCTACGGCGTCGAACCCCCGCAACACGCCGACGACTACCCCCGCGAAGACGTCCAGCAGACCGACCCTTGGCTCCGCGAGGTCTGGCTCAAAAAGCGCATCGGCCTGGCCACCGCGCCGTCCCTGCTGGGCCCGTGGACCCGCCGCGACCAGCCCATCCTCCATCCCCGGCCCGGCTACTGGGACGACGGCACCACCTCCAACCCCTCGCCCCTCATCCGCTCCGACGGCTCGATCTTGCTCGCTTACAAGTCCTCCAATTCCCTGCCCGACCCGCAGCGCCGCACCACCCTCCGCCCCTTCCAGATCGGTCTCGCCCACGCCACCGCCTACGACCAGCCGTTCACCCGCCTGTCCAACCAACCCGTCCTCCCTCCGCGCGACGCGTCGCCCGGCGGCTCCGTCGAAGACCCGTTCCTCTTCAAGATCGGCGACACCTTCCACCTCTTCGTCAAAGACCTCTCCGGCCAAGACTCCGGCAAGAAGTGCCACGGCCTCCACGCCACCACCCAAACGCCCTCCGACGCCGCGTCTTGGCGATGGGCCGACTCCATCGACGCTTACAGCCTCGACGTCACCTGGCAAGAGCCCGACGGCACCCGCACGCCGGAAACCCTCGCCCACATCGAACGCCCACAACTCGTCTTCGACGCGGCCGGCAAGCCCACCCACTTCACCGCCTCGTGTGCTCGCGGGCAAGGCGACCTCCAGCAGCTCACCGACACCTGGATCAGCGTCTTCCCCCTCCCCGGATAAAACAAGGCTCCGACGATCGCGGTCTCTGCCCGCGGGCTTCGAAAACGTCCAACCGTCACCGGGCTCGGTTTCCGGTTGCCGGTCTCACGCTATGTCAGCGTGCTTATCTCCCCGGGCAATCGTCCGAACCACGCAAAACGGCCAAGCCTCTCCGGCCGGAAACTCCGAAAATCCTTGTAAAATCAACGTTTTTGGGCGAGGTTGGATTACACTCAACCCCGCACGGGTGTCGCCCACCGGCCTACCGACGGTTCCCGCTAGCTACGAGGAAACGAATCCTGATGTTGCAGATTCCGCCGCCACCCGCGCTCCGGCGCGGCTGTTGCGTACCCGCCGCGATCGCCCTCGCCCCGCTGCTGCCGTTGCTCGATCGCCGCCGGGCCCGTTGCCAAACTTCGCACCGGTGACCCTCGCAAGGGCGTGGCCACCGATCGCGGATGGTCTTTCGTGCTGCCCGCGCCGGTGGGTCCGCAAGCGCCCCGTTCCCCTCGGCGATCCGCAATCTTTCGGGTATTCTCTAACCTTTCCCGAGCCGACTCCTCCGTTCCGTCTCTCGTCTACGGCTCACGTCTTCACTTTCCATTCAGGAGCTCGCACGTGTCTGAAACCGAAGGCCAAACCTCCGATCTGCGCCAGCGCTACTTCGAAACGCTCCGCGAGGAGATCCACGACGCCAAGGGCCGGTTGAACTTCTTGATCGTGCTTGGCCTCGTCGGCGCCCCGATCCTCGCCTACTTCGCGACCACCACCGGCGCGCCCGGCCAGCTCAACGTGCTGCTGCTCATCTCCCCGCTGCTGTTGATGCTGCTGCTCGTGCACTACTTCGGCGAGCAGGTCACGATCATGCGCTGCGGCCGGTACATCTTCCAACGCCTCGAGAAGTCCGACGAGGATTGGGAGCACTGGATCGACAGCCTGCGCGGCAAGGTCAGCGAGCCGCCGGTCTTCCCGCTGTTCCTGATCGTCACGCTGGGCTTCTCGCTGTTGATGGGCATGTTCGCGCTGGAGAACCTGCAGAACCTGGACCAGGTGGCGATGAGCGACCTGAAGTACAAGGTCTGCGCGATCGCGGTACCGACGATCTACGCGGTGTCGCTGGTCTGGATCCTCGTGGTCCTCGTCCGCTTCTGGCACGGCGCGTTCAAGGCGACCTAAATCGAACCCGACGCGACGCTAGAACCAAACCCAGTGCGGCAAGCCCAACGCTCATGGGCTCCGGAACCGCTGGACCGACGAAGCTCGGTGCGTTACTGCTGCCCCAGTTGTTCAGCACCAGATTCAACTCGGCCTGATCCACGAGCGACCCGATCGTTCCGCCATCCAGGCCACGGAAGTTCACCCACTCCGCAGGGGTTGTGGCCGTGCCCCAATTGTTCAACACCAGGTTCAAGTCACCTTGCTCGACTTGCCCGTTGTCGTTGTAGTCGCCGATGAGCCCAAGCGGCGAGAAGTTAAGCGAGATCGATCCGTTCGACGCGCCCGGCCCGTCGGCGGCAGCGCCCGCAGCGCTCAGCGACACGTCGTAGAACAAGCGGTACACCCCGCCGGCTTCCAACTCGCCCGTCGTGCTACCCGAGACCGAGTTGCGGACGTTGCCGCCAAGCTCGCCGAGCGTGAACACCGTGCCGGCGCCGACATTGTCGCTCTCCAAAACCGTTTGAAACAAACCGTTGCCGCCGCTGCCCAGCGACACGCGGTACAGAATGTTGTGGAACCCGATCCCCGACCCGATGCCGTGCCCGCCCGTCGCTTCATAGCTGATGTCCTGGACGGCCACGAAGTCGAAGCTGCCACGCAGCGATGCGTTGGGATTGTCGCCCGGACCGCGCGCGAAACTGAACGTGATCGTCAACTGATCGTCGCGGAAGTTGTAGGCCGCCGCTGCCGTGACATCCCCCGACTCGGCCTGATCGAGGGCGAAGAACGGCAGCGTGATCTGCTCGTCCAGCGGTCGGCCCACGCTGTCCGAGCCGTTGGTGTCGCTCGTCGCGACCACCTCCGTGCCGCTGTTGTTCTGGTTCGCCGAGTTCGGATCGAACACTTCGATCAGCGGCATCGCCGACGCCGCCGAAGCGAGCCCTACACCCGCACAGGCCACCACACCCACGGCCCATCGTTGACCAACGCTCATCGCCTCGTCTCCTCTCGACAAATGGTCCCGATCCATAGGAAACTGTGATACCGCGAATCGACCGTCATCACAAGTAAAATCCGGCGGTACGGGCCACTTGCACCTGCTCACCACATCCTGCTTCGCTTGCCAAAGAACGCGGGCAACACCCGGCCCATCGGGTTGTCCGATAGCCCGGCGGCAGGATGGGCGTAGTGAAACGACGCACCGAACGGCCTGATGGCCCGAGCAGGGCCGGCAACAAATTCAACACGCTCAAGCCGCGAACGGCGATGAGCAACGCGGAGCGTCAGCTTTTGTTCCGCGACCGGCACCCGGGCTACTTCAAGAAGTACTTCGCCCGCGACAAGGCCGCTCGACTCTGTGCGGAAGGGAAACACCAAGCCCGTGCGCTCCGCACCCATGCCGAGACGCTCGCTGCCCGCTACCCGCTGTCCGTCGCCGTCATCCTTACGCCGCACCCCGACGCCCTCGCGACGTTCTGGTGCACGAAACCCCGGAAGTCTCGGAACCCCCGGCTCCGCCCACCGCCTCGGGCCCACAATTAACCCTATTCGTGGACTCGGACGTCTCACGTCCGTCCGCGTCCATTCGCATGGTGGCCTGAAACCCGATTCCGGCCGCCCACAAACGGGAAAAAGGACGGGCGACGCAGGGCGGAGGCTTTGGCCGTGACACTTAATTCGTGTTACGCACCTTCTGGATGACAGTATCTGGATGCCATCCAACGACACACCCGCGTATCGCCACCTCGCCGAAAGCTTGGCCGCCATCCGCCGTGATGCCGGCCATTCTCAACGTCGCCTCAATGAAACCCTCGGCCTGCCGTCCGGTGCCGTCTGCCGAATCGAGCATCGCAAACGCCGGATCGACATGATCGAATTCGTCGCGTGGTGCCACGCGTGCGGAGTTGAACCCGGCGTTCTCCTCGACCAACTGGACGGACAAAACTCGCCGAGTTCATGAAGCACTGCAAAGCCTGCAGCGTCGCTCCAACCAATGTGTTTACCCGCTACCTCCGCGATCGTACCTGATGTCTACATCTGCTGCACGAGCGCTCTAATGTCGCTTTGGACCGACGTCGATGCCTCATGCACGCAGTTGGAATCCGCCCCGATAGCCGGCCGGCGATTCGGTCAAGCGGAGTTCGGGTTGAACGTGTCCTTTGCGTAACGCGACGTCATGAAGCGAATTCTCTTCGACGTCTTCGTTGCCCCATTGGTCCCAACCATCACGAGGGAAACGTGCAAACAGCTCCATGCGAGGGCCGGGCGAACAGGCTTCGACGATGTCGTAGATCTCGTCAGGTTTGCGAGAATGCTCCCGTTTGCGCGTTGAGAGCAGGTTGACTTGGGTGCGTCCGGGTTGCTCGGTTCGCATCCGGCCGCGGACACCGAAGAGGATGAGTTCGGTCACATTTCGGAAGTAGAAGCCTACGCCCCGGCCGTCTGGGCCGCCGTCCTTGCGGACCTTGTACCAAACCAAATTCGATTTATACGTGAAGCCCCAAGCTTCCATGACCTGCAGACCTTGCATGAGCAGTGCGTTCGGCACCCACAGATATAGGTGAGACTTCGCCGCGGCGAGTTTCGGGACCGGCAACTCCATGATCTCCTTCAACTCCATCGTTGGGTATCGAAGCAGCCGGCGGTGTTCGGGGGCGACCTTCCCTGTCCGGTTCTGGAACTGCCAAGGCGGATCGGCGAGGATCGTGGAATAAGGCCCGCGGTACTTACCGGCCAAATCTTGAGCGGGAGACCTCGTTGCGTCGGCTTCAGACATTGGCTTCCTTGCTTTGGGTCAGTCTTCAATCACGATGCTAGCAGGCAGGCCGATCAGCAGAAGCGGGCAAGGGTTGCCAACTCCGCGGTGTACCCGATCGGTCAACTTTCGCCAGTGGGTGGTCGCTTCGCCAAATTTGTCTTTGGCGAACGTATGGGCCCAGCCTTCGGCGAACGACCCCTTGCTTTCCGCGGCTTTGCTAATCAGGGTTTTCTGTCGAGGCGTGGGGGTGTAGAACTTGGCCAAGTCGGCGAGCGAACGAATACCGTTTCGGCGTGCAAAATTCAGAATGAATTCGGGGATACGGTCGTGTAGCGACGCGCCCCGCGTGATGATCGCTCCGACAGAGATCACACCGTCGGCATGGAGCCGCTTGAAGTTTTCGAGGTCGCGGTCGTAGAACGGGTCTTTGTTGTTCCACTCGATCTCCAGCGCAAACACCCCGTGGTCGAATCGCTTGACGTGATCGATCTCGTGTGAGATCGATTCTTTCTCAACACCATCTACGGTTTTCTTGATCTCGAAGTTGTGTTTGATCCATCCGTGCCGGTCGCTCAAGGCGTGCCGTAGACGTTGGGTCAGTTTACCTTCGCCGCCGCCACCTTCGACGAGTTCTTGTACCGGCAAAGAGATGTCTGTAAGCACGTCTTCAAGTTCGCTCACGGCCGCGGACATGTCATGGGACAAGATCGCTTCCGCGTGGTGCAGCGTGAGAACTTCGAAGCCTTGCTCTTTGAGCTTCCCGAACATCGTTACCCCGCGAGCGCCTTACTCATCGTCGTCCCCAAGTCGGCCGGCGACTCGGCGACGTGGCAGCCCGCGGCGCGGAGGGCGTCGAGCTTGGCTTCGGCGCCGCCTTCGCCGCCCGAAATGATCGCGCCGGCGTGGCCCATGCGGCGGCCGGGGGGGGCGGTGCGGCCGGCAATGAAGACGGTGACCGGCTTGGTGACGTTGGACTTGATGAACTCGGCGGCGGCTTCTTCGTCGGTGCCGCCGATCTCGCCGATCATGACGATGCCGTGAGTCTCGGGGTCGGCTTCGAACTTTTCGAGCAGGTCGATGAAGTTGAGGCCGCGGACGGGGTCGCCGCCGATGCCGACGCAGGTGGACTGGCCCAGGCCCTGCTGCCCGGTCTGCCAGACGGCTTCGTAGGTGAGCGTGCCGGAGCGGGAGATGATGCCGACGGCCTTGCCTTTTTCGGATTGGCTGACGTGGGTGTGGATGTAGCCGGGCATGATGCCGATCTTGCAGCCGTCTTTGGTTTCGACGTCTTGGCCTTCGACTTTGATGCCCGGCGTGATGACCCCCGGGCAGTTCGGGCCCAGGAGCGTGCAGTGCGGGAAGTCCTTCTGGAGCGTGCTTTTCACGCGCATCATGTCGAGCACGGGGATGTGTTCGGTGATGCAGATGGCCAGAGTGATGCCGGCGTCGGCGGCTTCGAGGACGGCGTCGGCGGCGAAGGGCGGGGGCACGAAGATCATGGACGCGGTCGCGCCGGTTTCTTGGACGGCCTGGGCGACGGTGTCGAAGACGGGCAGGCCGTTCTCGTCGGTTTGTCCGCCCTTGTTGGGGGTAACGCCGCCGAGCATCTGGGTGCCGTACTTAAGGCAGCCGGTGGTGTGGAACTGGCCGGCGGAGCCGGTGATGCCCTGGGTGATGACCTTGGTGTTGCCGTCGACGAGGATGCTCATGTTGCGTAATTGGGGTTGGCGGAGGTGTTGTTCGTAGGCGTGGGAGACGGAGAATAGCGGGTGGGGGCGTAGGATGAGGGGATGGAGACGGCTGCACCGGGTCAAGCCAAAGCCGAAGAATGGGTGACGGTCGGTGCGTACGCGAACGGCTGGGAAGCGGACCTGGCGTTGGGTCTGCTCCAAGCCGAGGGGTTGCCAGCTCACTTGGAGAACCGCGAATTCGTGGGGATGGACTGGACGCTCGCGGCGGCGGTGGGCTGGATCAAAGTACAGACCCCAGCGGATGTGGCCGAAGCCGCGCGGTCGGTGTTGGCCAGGATGGAGCAGAGCAGCCGGGCGGGGGACCTACACCTCGGCGAGGCGGATTTGGTGGACGCGGAGCAGTGTCTACGCTGCGGCGGAACGATGCCTGTGGGCGACCCGGTGTGTGACGCGTGCGGATGGAGTTATGGGAACGAAGAGCCCGGTGACGGAGATGGCCAGGTGTTTCGAGTCACCGAGCCCGATCGCCCCATCACTTCGCGGCAGGTCGGTGAGTGGTTGAAGTGGGTGTCGTTCTGTTTGGTCGTTGCGGTTTTGGTCTCACTTGGCCTTGGCTGGGTGATGGCGAAGTTGATCAGCCTCGGTCAAAGCTGACCGGAACCAAAAACAACGCCCGGCCGGATGGGGCACGAGCGCTGTTGGATGGATCGGGTTTCACGTTCGGCGTTAGGCCGAGCGTTTGCGACGCACGAGCGCGAGGGCTCCCAGCCCCAACAGCGACGCGGTCGCGGGCTCGGGGACGATGCTGATCGTGATGGTCGCGAGGACTTCGTCGCCGGTGATCAGGTCGTTGATGACGCGGCCGGTGACGTCGGTGGCGCCCAAGAAGGCGGAGAGGTCCGAACCGATGGTGACGACGCCGTTCTCATCGGTCCCCAGCGTGCCGTCTTGTCCTTGAGTGAAGGCGGCGCCCAAGCCGTTGTTGATTTCGGTCGCCGCGTCGAGCACGTCGCCGGCGGTCAAGGTGATGGTTCGGCTGGTGGTGACGTTGCCGAATTCGTCGATGAGGTTGTCGTCGTCGTCGAAGACCCGGTAGGCGAACGGGTCGTCGTTGCCGATGAACGTGTCGTTCGTGGGCACGATCATCGAGAGGAACGAGAAGTACTGGTAGGCCGAGGGGTTGATGGGCGTGACAAACCCGGTGCCGATCTCGCCGGGCTCGATAGGCGGGGCGCCGGTGGTGGTGGCGACGACGCCCTGGATGTTGCCGGGGATTCCCGGCGCGGCGGTGAAGTCGGCGGTGATCTGCGAGACGTCGCCGAGCTCGGCGATCAGCTCCACGGCGTTGGTGCCCAGGACGGCGTCGGCGGCGCTGCCGACATCGAACGAATCGAACGCGCCGTTATGGAAGCCAAACCACAGCGGCGTGATCGACAGGTCGGTGTTGTTGCCGTGGGCCACATCGATTTGGATGTCGCCGATGGCTTGAGCGCCGGCGGTGGTTTGGGTGAACGCCGGGCCCAAGCCAAGGAAGCAAGCGCAGGCGACAGCCGGGAAGCGTGACAAACGATTCATACAAAAGCTCCTGAATATGAACACAAACAGAATGCCCGTTGCCACGGCGGCAACAGGGGATAAGCAACCTCCAATATGAAACAGCGGCCTCTTAGGCGTTTAGTTCGAGTTTCTTATGTTGGACTCTCCGTAGGCCCTCCACGATCGATGAATCGGCGAAGAATTCGCCGACACGGTGGGAAACTCGTGAGAGTTGAGAATCATTCCCGAGAATTCGTTTTTTTTTAGTTACCCCGATCGATACGGGCTACGTTGCCGGGATGGACGACATTGGCCGCTGTGATTGGGCTCGGAACGCGCTGGCGATCGCATACCACGACGAGGAGTGGGGCGTGCCGTTGCGGGGGGACGAACACCGGTGGTTCGAGTTCTTGGTTCTCGAAGGGGCGCAGGCGGGGCTGAGTTGGGACACGATCTTGAAGAAACGCGACCGCTATCGCGTCGTGTTCGACGGGTTTGATCCTCGGAAGGTCGCGCAATACGGCGACGCAAAGCAGGCGGAACTGCTCGGCGACCCGGGCATCGTGCGGAACCGGTTGAAGGTGGCGTCGGCGGTGCGGAACGCGAAGGCCTTCCTGGCGGTGCAGGACGACGTGGGCGGCTTCGACGCGTACATGTGGCAATTCGTGGATGGCGCGCCGATACAGAATCGGTTCCGCACGCTGTCGGATTTGCCCGCGAAGACACCGCTGTCGGACGCGATCAGCAAGGACCTCAAGCGGCGCGGGTTCAACTTCGTGGGCAGCACGATCGTGTACGCGCTGATGCAGGCGACCGGGATGGTCAACGACCACGTGGTGAGGTGTCCGCGGCACGCGGCGTGCGCGGCGATGGCTTGAGGCGTGGGATGAAGGGGAGCCACGCTACGGGCGGCCGCGATGCGAAGAATTTCCGGTTGAACTTGCCGCGGCTTCGTGCGTAAGTTTTGGCCATGAAAGTGGCCGTCTTCAGCACCCGGAAGTACGACCGCGCGGCGTTGTCGGCCGCGGTCGAGAGCGACGTCGAATTACGTTTCCAGGAAGCGCGGCTGGTGCCGGAGACGGCGCGGCTGGCCGAGGGGTGCGACGCGGCGTGCGTGTTCGTCAACGATCAGGCGGATGCGCGGGTGATGGGCGTGTTTGCCGAACTGGGCGTGCGTGGCGTCGTGACGCGTTCGGCGGGGTTCAACCACATCGACCTGGCGTCGGCGGAGCGGCACGGGATCCCGGTGTTGCGGGTGCCGGCGTATTCGCCCCACGGGGTGGCGGAGCACGCGTTGGCGCTGATGCTCACGCTCAACCGGCGGACCCACCGCGCGTACAACCGGGTGCGCGAGGGCAACTTCGCGCTCGACGGCCTGATGGGCTTCGAGATGCACGGCAAGACGGCGGGTGTGATCGGCACGGGGCTGATCGGGGCGTCGATGTGCCGCATCCTGTTGGGCCTGGGTTGCGAGGTGCTGGCGTTCGACGTGAACCAGCGGGCCGATCTTCAAGACGCCGGAGTGAAGTACCGCGCGATGGACGACCTGCTCCCGGCGTGCGACATCCTCACGCTGCACTGCCCGCTGTTGGATTCGACGCGGAACCTGATCGACGGGCAGACGCTGGAGAAGCTGCGGGACCACGCGATGCTGATCAATACGTCGCGCGGTGGGCTGGTGGACACGGGGGCGGTGTACGCGGCGCTGCGTTCGGGTCGGCTGGGCTCGCTGGGCATCGACGTGTACGAGGAAGAAGACAAGCTGTTCTTCGAGGACCGCAGCGAGCACGGCGTGACGGACGAGCTGATCGCGCGGCTGGTGGCGCTGCCGAACGTGCTGATTACGGGGCACCAGGCGTTTTTCACCCGGGAAGCGGTGGACAAGATTGCGGCGACCACGGCGGCGAATCTGGAGCTGGTGCGGAGTGGCGTGCCGGAAGAGCACGAACGGCGGGTCCGGCCGCGCTGAGGGGGTCGGCGGCCCGCACCCGGGTTTTGGCGGCCAGGTTTTCCCGTAGATCGGGCACGGAATACCGGGGCCGGCCGGTACGATGACGATCGGTTGGCCGCGATCGATGTCGCGGCGGAGGTCTTTGGAAACCCACGACAGGGGACCGACATGACGACGAACGCGACGAAACGCGGAGCCGCTGCGCGCCTGCTGCTGGCGATGGCGATGCTGCTGGGGCCGATGTTGACGGCTTGGCCGACGCCCGACGCGTCGGCGTTGAGCGTCGGCGATCCGGCGCCGGCCCTCGTGCAGGGCGATTACGTGCAGGGCGAGCCGGTGACCGAGTTGGAAGCGGGCACGGTGTACGTGGTGGAGTTCTGGGCGACGTGGTGCGGGCCCTGCGTCGACGCGATCCCGCACGTCAACGCGTTGCAAAATCAGTATGCCGACCAGGGCGTGGTGATGATCGGGCAGAACGTGTTGGAAGACGACGAGGCCGCGGTGCGGAAGTTCGTCGAAGACATGGGCGACCAGATGGCGTACCGCGTCGCCTTGGACAAGGACGGCCAGATGGCGGCGACCTGGATGGAAGCCGCGGGTCAGAACGGCATCCCCGCGGCGTTCATCGTCGATCGGGCGGGCGCGGTCGCGTGGATCGGACACCCGATGGGCATGGATCAGCCGTTGGCCGAGATCGTGGCGGGCACGTACGACCCCGCGGCGGCGGCGGTCGAACAGGAAAAGCTGCGGGCGATCGAACAACGGATCGGACAGGCGATGAAGGCCGGTGACACCGACGCCGCGGTGGCGTTGATGGACGAAGCGGCGGAACTGCTTCCCGCCGAGATGGCGCCGATGATCGAGTTGAGCAAGTTCCAGATGTACGCCCAGGCCGAGCGGATGGATGAGGCGTACGGCGTGCTGCGGCCGATCATCGACACCAGCGACGACGCGGGGCTGCTGAACGAAGTCGCGTGGATGCTGGTTGCGCCGGACTCGCCGTTGGCCGAGCCGGACCTGGACGTGGCGTCGGCGGCTGCGACGAAATCCAACGAGCTGTCGGACCACGACGAGCCGGACTTCCTCGACACGCTCGCGCGGGTGCAGCATCTACAGGGCGACCACGCCCAGGCCGCCGATACGCAGCGGCAGGCGATCGAGAAGGCTGAGGCTCAGGGTTTAGGCGCCGAGATGATCGATTACCTCAAGGAAGGCCTCGCCACGTACGAAGAGGCGGGGGCCTAAACGGCGGGCCCGTTCGGCGCCAACTCATTTGCGATCGGGTCAGGCCGCCGGCGTCCGCGCCGGCGGCCTGTTTCTTGGGCTCCGGCCCGGTGTGGTCGGCCGCCTTAGCATGCCTCGCCCATGCCCACCCTGCTCACCGCCCGCGACCTCGAGAAGACTTACGGCACGCACCGGCTGTTCGCCGGCGTGAGCCTCGGCATCGACGACGGTGAGAGGATCGGCATCGTCGGTCCTAACGGCGCGGGCAAGTCCACGCTCATGAAGGCCCTCGCCGACCTTGTTTCGCTCGACGACGGCCAGGTGATCCGCCGCAACGGCACGCACGCCGCGTACGTCGGGCAGGTCGAGGATTTTTCTCCGGAGTCGACGCCGCATGCGGTCGTGCGCGACGCCGCCGAGCCCGAAGCGGCTCGGTTTCAGCTCGACGCCGACACCCGCGCGGGCATCACGCTCTCGAAGCTGGGCTTCGACGCGAGCCACCCCACGCACTCTCCGGCCGCGCCGATCGAAAAGCTGTCCGGCGGTTGGCGGAAGCGGTTGGCCTTGGCCGCGGCGTTGGTGAACGAGCCGGACGTCTTGCTGCTCGATGAGCCGACGAACCATTTGGATTTGCCCGGGGTGCTCTGGTTGGAGCGGTTTGTCCGGGGCTTCCGGGGCGCCGCCGTGTTCGTGACGCACGACCGCATGTTTCTGGAATCGGTCGCGACGCGGATCATCGAGCTGTCCCGCGCATACCCCGACGGCACGCTGGAGGTCAAAGGCAACTACTCCGAGTTTTTGCGCCGCAAAGACGAGTTTCTCGAAGCGCAGGCGGCGCATGCGGTCGCGCTGGCTGGGAAGGTGCGGCGGGACACGGCCTGGCTGAAGCAGGGCGTCCAAGGCCGGCAGACCCGCAACAAGAGCCAGGTCAAGGACGCCGAAGCGCGGCGCAACGAACTCAAGCAGGTGCGCGGCCGCAACGCTGCGCCGACGAAAGTTGCCACGATCGACTTCCAGGCGACCGACCGCAAGACGAAGAAGCTGCTCGCGGCGCACAACCTGACGAAAGGCTTCGGCGATCGGACGCTGATCCAAGGTTTGGAGTTGCAGCTCTCGCCGGGGATGCGGTTGGGCCTGCTCGGCCCGAACGGCTCGGGGAAGACGACGCTGCTGCGTCTGCTCACGAAGTACTTGGCTCCCGACGCGGGCACGGTGAAGCACGCCGCCGAGCTGAAGGTCGTGCGTTTCACCCAGCACCGCGAGACGCTCGACCCCCGGGCGACGCTGCGGGAAGCCCTGTGCGCGGTGGGCGATACGGTCGAGTACCGAGGCAAGCCGGTGCACATCGCGGGGTGGGCGAAGCGGTTCCTGTTCGAGCCGCACCAGCTGCTGACGTCGGTCGGCGACCTTTCGGGGGGCGAGCAGGCGCGGGTGCTGATCGCGAACCTGATGTTGGCCCCGGCCGACGTGTTGATCTTGGATGAACCGACGAACGACCTGGACATCGCTTCCCTTGAGGTGTTGGAGGACACGCTGGCCGAGTTTCCGGGGGCGGTGGTGCTGGTGACGCACGACCGGTTCATGCTCGCGCGGTTGAGCACGGACGTCCTTGCGCTGAACGGCGACGGCACGCACGGCTTTTTCGCGTCGTACGCGCAGTGGGCGGAAGCGGAGAAGGGCAGGAACCGCGGAGGTGCGGAGGACGCGGAGGCGGAAGCCGCGAAAACAAAGCCCGCCAAAGCCGCGAAGCCCTCGTCCTCTGGGGGCGGGGGGAAGTTGTCGTACAAGTTTCAGCGGGAGCTGGACGGGATGGAGGACGCGATCCTGGCGGCCGAGGAGCGCGTTGAGACGCTCACCGTGCAGAGCGGCGACCCGGACGTGATGGCCGATCACGCGCGGTTCGCCGCGGTGTGTTCCGAATTGACCGGCGCGCAGCGCGACGTGCAACGGCTTTACGACCGCTGGTCGGAGTTGGAAGCGATGCGAGAAGAGGGGGCGTCGTGACGCGTCGCCGCCCGTCGATCCCACGGGAGCGCCGGCCGTACCCGCGTTCGGTCGGCCGCTTGAACGTCGGGTTGTCGCTCGTGCCGTGGTTCACGGCGGGGCTGCTGTGGCTGGTGATCGGCTTGAGCGTGGCCAATGGATCGGGATCGGGTCCGGTCGGGACGGACGGAGACACGACGCGGCGGTTGTTGGATGGGGCGATCGTCGTGTTGTTGTCGGGGTCGGTGGTGGGGTTGGCGCCGTGGGCGATCGCGTTGTTGAGCACGTCGCCCTGGCCGGCGGCGTACGCGGACGTGCCCCGCGCCGAGTTCGGCCGGCGGATCGCGCTGGCGGTGGCCGGCGGGCTGGTGCTCGCCGGGTCCGTCGTGGCCAGCTACCTCGCCGCGCTATGGCCGGCGTGGTTGCCCACGGGCGGGGCGTGGGGCATCTGATCTAGGTGTAGCCGTTGAGCGCGTCGCCGTGTTGCGCCGCGGACTCGGTTTTACGGTTCGGTTAGTTTCCTCGCGTTGCCCCGATGACCCGCCAGTGGAGCCGACCCTTGATCTCCCGGTCCGAACCGATCTTTGCCGTCCGCGACGTGAACGAAACGCTGGCGTTTTACCGTGACGTATTGGGCGGGGGTGGCGAATGGACCTACGGCGATCCGCCTGGTTTCGGCGGTGTCCGGCTGGGATCGGTGCAGTTGTGTTTCCAACGCCAGCCCGAGGTCGCCGGCAAGATCGAAGGCCTCGAGCACTTTCTGTTTGCCGAGCAGATCGACGCGTTGTACGAACAGCACGCTGCGGCGGGCGCACCCATCGTCGAGCCGATCGAGAACAAGCCCTGGGGCCTGCGCGAGTACGTCGTCCGCGACCCCAACGGCTACCGCCTGCGTATCCACGGCCCGCCGACGTTCGACAAGCCCGCCGGCGCCGCCGACACGCTGCCCGATCACGTCGCGATCGAGACCCGGCTGCCGACGTACGCGGAGTATCAAACGCTCAAGCGTTCGGTCGAGTGGAACACGCAGTACGACCGGCCGGAGCTTTTGTCGACCTGTTGCGCGGGGGTGACGGCGGTGGACCGGGGCACCGGCCGGGCGATCGGAATGGCCCGTGCGGTCCGCGACGCGCCGGCGTGGTTCAGTGTCTGGGACGTCGTCGTCGAGCCGGCGCATCAGCACCGCCGCGTCGGCACGGCGTTGATCGAGCGGCTGCTCGCCGAGCTGCGGACCATCGGCCCGGCCGGCGCGAACGTCGTGCTGTTCACCTTTCACGATTCGTTCTACGAACGGCTGGGTTTCCAGAAACAGCCCAGCGCGATGCTCCGGTTGTAGCGCGGCCACCTACCTCGGCGCTTGATACCATTCGCCCATGTCTGAGGCTGCCGGAAACGAAAACCACGCCATCACCGAGGCCGACGTCCGCCACGTCGCGAAGCTCGCTCGGCTCGAACTCACCGACGAACAGGTCCACCACTTCACGGATCAACTCGGCGCGGTGCTCGGATACATCGACCAACTCAACGAGGTCGACATCGACGGCGTCGAGCCGATGGCCCACCCGCTCGATCTCGTGAACGTGCTGCGCGACGACGTGGCGGCTCCCGGAAGCGATCGCGACTTGATGCTGCAGAACGCGCCGGATCGGCAGGACGCGTTCTTCAAGGTGCCCAAGGTGTTGGGCGACGGCGGGGGGGCGTGAGCATGTCGATCGATCTCACGCAAGCCACGATGATCGAGCTCCGCGACGCGGTGGCGGCCAAAGATGTTTCGGCGGCCGAGCTGACTCGGGGGTATCTGGATCGGATCGAATCGAACAACGAGGCGTTGGGCGCGTTTTTAGAAGTGCACGGTGAGCGGGCTTTGGCTCGCGCCGCGGACGTAGACGCCGGCCGGATCACCGGCGAGTTGGCGGGCGTGCCCGTCGCGGTCAAAGACTTGTTCTGCACGTCGTACGGCAAGACGACCGCGTCGTCGCGCATGCTCGAGCATTACCGCTCGCCGTTCACCGCTACCGCGGTGCGGCGTTTGGAAGACGCCGGCGCGATCGTCCTGGGCAAGACCAGCATGGACGAGTTTGCCATGGGCAGCTCGTGCGAGAACTGCGCGTTCGGCGGGGCGAAGAACCCGTGGGACCTCACGCGCGTCCCGGGGGGCAGCTCGGGCGGCTCGGCCGTCGCCGTCGCCGCCGACCTGTGTGCCGCTTCATTGGGATCGGACACGGGCGGGTCGATCCGCCAGCCGGCGGCGTTCTGCGGTGTGGTGGGCCTGAAGCCGACGTACGGCCGGATCTCGCGCAGCGGCATGGTGGCGTTCGCGTCGTCGTTGGATCAGTGCGGTCCGTTCACACGCACGGTGGCGGACGCGGCGCTGCTGACCAAGGTCATGGCGGGCGTCGATCCGTTGGACGGGACGACGGCCCCCATCGACGTGGAGCCGGGCTTCGACGACGTGGATCGGGCCGTGCCCGACCTGCGGATCGGGGTGGCGAAACAGTACGTGCTGGAAGGCGCGAACGAGCCGGCCGTTCAGCGGGCGACCGACGACGCGATCGCGTTCTACCGCGACGCCGGGGCGGAGATCGTCGAGGTCGACCTGCCGCACACCAAGTACGGCATCCCGGTGTACTACGTCGTGGCCACGGCCGAGTGCAGCTCGAACCTCGCGCGGTACGACGGCGTTCACTTCGGGCACCGCACTTCGGAGCCCGTGGCCGACATCGTGGAGCTGTTTAGCCGTAGCCGAGCGGAAGGTTTCGGCGACGAGGTGAAGCGTCGTGTCATGCTCGGCACGTACGCCTTGTCTTCCGGTTATCACGACCAGTACTACAACCGGGCGCTGGCGGTGCGCCGTTTGATCAAGCGGGACTTCGATCACGCGTTTGCCAAGTGCGACGCGATCCTGTGCCCCACGACGACCGGCCCGGCTTTCAAGTTGGGCGACAAGGCGGACGACCCGTTGGCGATGTATCTCAACGACGTGTACACCGTGAACGCGAACCTCGCCGGCATCGCGGGCGTCTCGCTGCCGGCGGGCACGTGCGACGTGGACGGCCAACGCCTGCCCGTGGGCGTGCAGCTGCTGGGGGACGCGTTCGCGGAAGCGAAGCTGCTGCGGGTGGCGCGGATGTACGAGGGGGCTCACGAATTCGCGGCGATGCGGCCGACGATCTGACCTGGCCTTAGGAGAAACGTATGCCTTCCACGCTCTACCTCGGCATCGACCTCGGCGGGACGAATATCCAGTGTGGCTTGCTCGACACGTCCAAGTCGGTGCAAAAGGTGGGCGTCACGCACCGGGGCGACACGAAGACCAAGGCCGACAAGAACCCCGGCAACGACGGGGCGTCGGTCGTGATCGAACGCATCGCGGGCTTGGCGGAAGAGGTGCTCGCCGACGCGGGTTTGGCGTTCAAGGATCTGGCCGGCGTGGGGATCGGCGCACCGGGCGTGATCGACCACGACGCCGGCGTCGTTTCGGTCGCGGTGAATCTCGGTTGGACCGACTACCCGTTAGCCAAGGAGTTGAGCAAGGCGTTGGGCGGCGTGCCGGTTTTCCTGGACAACGACGTGAACGTCGGGGCGTGGGGCGAGTACAAGGCTGGGGCCGCGCGGAAGTTCGATTCGTTGTTGGCGGTGTTCATCGGCACCGGCATCGGCGGCGGGCTGGTATTCGACGGCAAGCTGTTCCACGGACACCACCACACCGCGGGCGAGATCGGCCACGTCGTGCTCGAGCCCCACGGCACGGTCGGCCGAAAGACGGTGGAGAACCTCGCGTCCCGCACCAACCTCGCCCAGCACCTCGTCCAACTCATTCAGACCGGCCACCCGTCGTGCGTCCCCGAGCTGACCGGCGGCGACCTGTCCAAGATCCGCAGCAAGGTGATCGCCAAAGCCGCGGCGCAGAAAGACCCGACGACCCTGCAGGTGCTCGAACACGGCATGAACGCGTTGGGCATCGCGATTGCGAACACGGTCACCATGCTCTCGCTGCCCTGCGTCGTGGTCGGCGGCGGGCTCACGGAGGCGATCGGCGAGCCGCTGCTCACGCCGATCCGTCGAAGCTTTGAAAAACACGTGTTCCCGGATTCCTTGCGCGGGGTTAGGATTGTGGCGAGCGCGCTAAACGACGACGCCGGCGTGGTCGGCGCGGCGCTGTTGGCCGAAGACCGGTTGGCTTCGTAAACCCCTGCGGCGTCTCGGTTCACGGCCGGCTCGATCAGCGAACACTTTTCCTGGAGGACACCCCCGAAAGACTCGCATCGGTATCGCGGCTTGCGTCCGATCCTGTCAATCTGGGTAAAATGCGGCCGAAAAATTGCGGTTTTGTGTCCGGAAACGGCGATGAAAACGTTGTCTTTAGGTTTTGGCCCCACCCCAAAACCGCGCGAATCTCCTTGCTTTCTCCCCTCCGCCCCGTTGTCGCTTTATGCGGCAGCGGGGTTTTGGTTTGCGTTGGTCTCACGATCGACTATGTGCCAGAGCTGCGAAAAGGATGGTGGCGGTAGTACTTCGGCCGGGCGTCGATGCGTAGATGCAGCCACGCGACGCCCGCACCCGCGGTATTGAGCCAGCGGTTTGAAGCCCCCAATTCGCGGGCGAGCGTGCGTCCGGTCAACTGCCAGAACCGGTGTTGCTGATCGTCGGGCGCGGTTCCCACAAAGGCGGCGAGGTGCGGGTACGCAGACTGAGCGTCCAGCGGGCAGGGCACGATCATGGTCGCGTCGCCGCTCATGTTCGGGAACGCGATACAGTCGGCCTTTGCGTCACGGAAAGGGCCGGCGAAGGGTTGCCGGTCGGCCGGCCGCTCCAACTCTGGGCTGCGAAGAAGCACGAACTCGAAAGGCCTGGCCAGCAGGCTTTGGTTCACGTGGGGCGTTTCCCACCGGTACGCGTCGTACGGGCAGTCTGCGAGGAGCGCGATGAAAAACCGGCGGAACGACGCGTCCGACGACCATCCGTCGATCACCTGCCGATACGTGGCGCGGCGGCCGCCGCATCGCAACAGATAATGATGCCCCGGTTCGCTGGACAGTGCCGATCTCGAGAAGCTCCAATCCATCGGTTGGCTTGCCTGCTTCCGTTCGGGCTAATCGCTTTGTGGGATGCCTTCGACGTGGACCCAAACCTCTCGCTGCCGCGGGCCGTCGAATTCGCAGAGGTAGATCCCTTGCCACCGTCCCAGCTTGAGCCGTTTCTCGAACGGCACGGTGACGCTGCTGCCCATCATGGACGCCTTGACGTGGGCGGCGGAGTTGCCCTCGGCGTGGCGATAGAACGGCTGATCCCACGGGACCATCGCGTCGAGTTGTTTGAGCATGTCGTGCTTGACGTCGGGGTCGGCGTTCTCGTTGATGGTGACGCCGGCCGTGGTGTGTGGGACGAAGACGGTGACCAGCCCCTGCCGATAGCTCTCGGTCTCGACGTGCCGGGCGACGCGTTGGGTGATGTCGACGAACTGGTCGCGTGACTCGGTGGCGACGTTGAATGAACGCATCGGGACATGCTACCGCTGGCCGCGCCGGGCCACCCACGGGCGTCTTTGAAGTTTGTGTGAGGGCGGGCCTTGTGAAGCCGAGGGGAACCTCCTAGATTCGGAGGCCGAGGCGAGTCGTCCGCTTGCCCCGTGGCCTCCAGTTTCCCCGCACGGAACCCGCGATGCAGCTGCTGATCGTTCACCCGGCCGAGCCCGACCCGCGTGCCCCGCTGACCCCGGCGGTGGCCAAAGCGTGGATCAGTAAAGGGCTAAGCGTGAGCGTCCAGTCGGGCGTCGGCCTGCACGCGGGCAGCGACGACGACGCGTGGGCGGACGCGGGCTGTGAGGTGGTCGCGCACGACACCAACGGCCCGGCGTGGGGCGCGGCCGATGTGGTCGCGTGCGTCGCGGCCCCGCCGGTCGAGGCGATCGGCGCGATGAAGCGCGGGGCGGTGCTGGTCGGCATGCTTGGCTCGGCTCAGGACCGCGCGGTTACGCAGGCGTGCTTGGATGCGGGCGTCTCGGCGATCGATCTGGCGTTCCTGCCGCGGACCAGCCGGGCGCAGGCGATGGACGTGCTGTCCAGCCAAGCCAATCTCGCGGGCTACAAGGCGGCGGTTTTGGCGGCGTCGCATCTACCCAAACTGATGCCCATGATGATCACCGCCGCGGGGACGCTGCGGCCGAGCAAGGTGTTCGTGCTGGGCGTGGGCGTCGCCGGGCTGCAGGCGATCGCCACGGCGAAGCGGCTGGGCGCGCAGGTCGAGGCGTTCGACGTCCGTGCGGCGACGAAGGAACAGGTTGAATCGTTGGGGGCGCGGTTCGTCGAGATCGATCTTGGGCCGGGTGACGACGACGCCTCGACCGCCGGCGGTTACGCCAAGGAACTCACCGACGCGCAGAAGCAGAAGCAGGCCGAGGGCATGCACCGGCTCATGGTCGCCGCCGACGCGGTGATCGCCACGGCCGCGGTATTTGGCAAGGCCCCGCCGCTGCTCATCCCGCAGGAGACGGTGGACGCCATGCCGGCCGGGAGCGTCATTGTCGATCTCGCGGCGTCGCCCGCGCACGGCCGGGGCAACTGCGCCGCGACCCGGCCCGGCGAGACCTACACGATCGACAACGGCCCCACGATCGTGGGCACGCTCAACCTGCCCGCGACCGTGCCGACCCACGCGACCCAGGCTTTCGCGGGGAACATCGACCATCTGCTCAAAGACCTGGTCACGCCCGCCGTCGAAGCCCGCGAAGCCAAGGACGGCAAGCTCGCGGTCGAGGCCGCGCCGGCGTCGCTTCACCTCGACCTGTCCGACGAGTTGTTCGACGGCGCGGCCGTCATCCACAACGGCGAAGCGCGGCACGAACTGGTCAAGGCGGCGCTCGCCTGAACGCTCAGGCCGCGTGGTGGTTTTTTCAATCCCCAATCCAAAATCCGAAACCCCACATTCAATCATGGACCCTTTCATCGCCGCCGTTGTCGTCTTCGTCCTCGCCGTGTTCATCGGCTTCGAGGTCATCACGAAGGTCCCGTCCACGCTGCACACGCCGCTGATGTCCGGCTCGAACGCCATCTCCGGCATCACGCTGGTCGGGGCGCTCATGTGCAGCTTCCACGACACGTTTTTCAGCGTCGGCGTCGTGCTGGGTTTCCTCGCCATGATCGCCGCCACGATCAACGTCGTCGGTGGTTACGCGGTGACCGACCGCATGCTCAAGATGTTTATTAAGGAAGACAAGTGATCGAACCGCGGAGGCGCAGAGATCGCGAAGCAAGCGATTTCTGATCTCCGCGTGCTCCGCGCCTCCGCGGTTCCTTTTTGAAGACCCGCCATGCTCACCCTCGTCTATCTCGTTTCGGCCGTGCTCTTCATCTTGGGCCTCAAGATGATGGCCAAGGTGCCCACCGCCAAGCGCGGCAACCGTGTCTCGGCGCTGGGCATGCTCCTCGCCACCGCGGCCACGTTCTTCACGTTGTCGGGCGGCACCGCGATCTCGCTGATCTGGGTGATCGTGGCGTTACTGATCGGCGGGTTCATCGGGCTGCGGATGGCGACCAAGGTCGAGATGACCGGCATGCCGCAGATGGTCGCGCTGCTCAATGGGTTCGGCGGCGTCGCGTCACTGTTGGTGGCCACGGCCGACTACGCCAGGCTGAATCGGGCTTTTGCTGTGGCAGCTTCGGAGCCTGCTCTCATTACCCCGCTCGATGAACTCGCAGCGAGTTTGTTTCCACCGACGGACATGATCACCACCGCCCTCGCCGCGCTTATCGGCGGGGTCACCTTCACCGGTTCACTCATCGCCTTCGGGAAGCTGCAGGGCGTGTCGTGGGTGCCGGATCAGCCGGTTCAGTTCCCGGGACAAAAGGTGCTGATCGCCGCGGGCCTTGCGGTCTGCCTCGTGCTCGCGATCGTCATGGCCGCGATGGGCGGCGGCGGCTGGGCGCTGATCCTCATCGCGCTGATCGCGCTCGCCCTCGGCGTTCTGCTGGTCGTCGGCATCGGCGGGGCGGACATGCCCGTGGTCATCGCGCTGCTCAATTCCTACTCCGGGCTGGCCGCCGCGATGGCCGGGTTCACGCTCAACAACTACGCGCTGATCATCACCGGCTCGCTCGTCGGCGCGTCGGGCTTGATCCTCACGTCGATCATGTGCAAGGCGATGAACCGTTCGCTCGCCAACGTCCTGTTCGGCGGCATGGGCGCGGCGGTCGCGGGCGGCGGCAGCGCGATCGATGGCGAGGCCCGCGAGTCGTCCGCCGAAGACGCCGCGATCGTGCTCGAAGCCGCCGACGAGATCCTCATTGTCCCCGGCTACGGCATGGCCGTCGCCCAGGCCCAGCACGCCGTCAAAGAACTCGCCCACGAGCTGACCGACAAGGGCAAGCGGGTGTATTACGCGATCCACCCGGTCGCGGGCCGGATGCCCGGGCACATGAACGTGCTGCTCGCCGAGGCCGGCGTGGAGTACGACGTCCTGCTCGACCTCGAACCGTCGAACAACCACTTGGAAACCGCGGACGTCGCGCTGGTCATCGGTGCCAACGACGTGACCAACCCCGACGCACGGTCCAACGAAAGCAGTCCGCTCTACGGCATGCCGATCCTGAACGTGGATTCCGCTCGTACGGTTTTCGTGATCAAGCGGTCGCTGAACCCCGGCTTCGCCGGCATCCAGAACCCGCTGTACTTCCAGGACAACACGCGGATGATCTTCGGCGATGCGAAGAAAGTCGTCACCGAGTTAGCGAACGAGCTCGAAGCGATTTGACAGAAGCAGCTAACCGTTTCGGCTCCTGACCATTTGCCTGCCATCTACGTGTATTTCGGAGCATGTATGCGTGAATGGACGCGCGGAGAACTCCAAGCTTTCGGAGCCGGTTCAAATATTCTGATCTTACTATCGATCGTCACGCTGGGCGGTCTCTATGCAGTGTCAGAGCTTGAGACTTTTGATCTCAGTATGTGGTTAGTTACCGCCGGCGCGATAGTGGTATTGGGCCTGGGAATCGCCATCCGAGTTTATCTCATGCGAACGGGCCGCTCGACATCACCTTTCGGCCGGCCCGGTCGCTGAAAGATACGATCCTTCGGACGACTACCGTTCGATGTCGATCCGATTTCGCGGTTAAATCACACCCCGCAAGACCCGTGCGGCTTCCCGCACCCGCATCCGCCGCCCCCCGGCGACGCCCACGGCTGCGACGTGCTCGCGGGCTTGCTCGCCTCTGCCATGAAGACGCTGTGCTGACGGCTCGCGAGGGTGCCACACTTCTCGCACGGCTCCGGTGAGTCGGCGTCGGCCATGCGGCGGATCGCTTCGGTCACGTGGGCACACGCCGGGCAGGCGAATTCGTAGACGGGCATGGGCTGGGGTTCCGGGGTCAGGTGCCGGGCACCGGTTCGATCGTGGTCTTCAACGGCGTCGCCGCGCCGCCCAACGACATGACCGCGTACGGATCCGGGCCTTGCCCGGTGATCTGAGCCGCCTTCATCTCCGCGTGTTCCTTCGGGCCGGTCCACACGGCGCACTTGCCCGTGCGGTGGGCGGTGAGGGTGAAGCGGATCGCCTGGCCGGTTTCGATCTTGAGGATTTTGACGAGCGTGTCGATCACGAACTCGAACGTGTTGTGCGGGTCGTTGTGCAGGATGACCGCGTGCCGCGGCGGCGGCTTGGGGTTGGGCTTGGCCGCTTCGCGTGGTTTGGTCTGCCGTTGCGTCGACGTCGGTGGCGCTTCCGGCGCGGCGACGGCCTGGTCGGCTTCTGCGGATTGGGCGGGTTCTTCGGGCATGACCGTTCTGGATTCCATCGTAAGCGGCGGGTTGCCGTGAGCCAACGACAATCTTCGGGGCACGTCCCAGAACCAGGCCGGTCCGAGAATGTCCGGCTTGCGTTTCCCCCGGGGCCGCCCGCTTTGCCCTACCCGGAACAGCCGGTTCATTTTCCCGATCGCCGCGGCTTATCCCGTCTCCGCAATCGTCCGATGTCCTCCGCAGCGGCCCGCGGTGCGCCCGGGCCGTCCGTGGTTGGTCCTTTATTCGCCGAATTTTCGCGGAGCCGACATGCACCTGGACACGATCCTCAAGACCGCCCTGGAGATGGACAGCTCCGACATCCACCTGGTCGCCGGCCACCCGCCGATGTGCCGGGTGCAGACGGTGATGACGCCCATGGACTTCCCGGTGATCACCGGCGAGTCTGCGTTGGCGATGCTCAAGCACATGGCCCCGCCGGACCAGATCAAGACCTTCGAAAAGATCCGCGACGCCGACTTCTCTTACGAGGTCAAGGACGTCGGCCGGTTCCGTGTCAACGCCCACAGCCAGAAGGGCGTCGTCGGCATCGCGTTGCGTGCGATCAAGACCAAGATCCCGCCGCTCAAGAGCCTCAACTTGCCCGAGGTGATCTCGCGGCTGACCTATCTGCCCCGCGGCCTGATCCTGGTCACCGGGGACACCGGCTCGGGTAAGACGACCACGCTCGCGGCCATGATCGACGCGATGAACCGCCGTTACCACAAGCACATCATCACGCTCGAAGACCCGATCGAATACACGCTCACTTCCAACAAGTCCGTGATCGAACAGCGTGAGCTGGGCATGGACACGCCGAGCTTCGCGTCGGGCCTGCGACACGTGCTGCGTCAGGACCCCGACATCATCCTCGTTGGCGAAATGCGTGACCTCGAAACCACCGCCGCCGCGATCACCGCCGCGGAAACCGGCCACCTGGTTTTGTCCACGCTGCACACCGTCAACGCGTCGCACACCGTCGAACGTATCGTCGACATGTACCCCGCCGACCAGCAGAACCAGATCCGCTCGATGCTGGCCAACACGCTGCAGGCGGTGATCTCGCAGACGCTGTTCAAGCGGATCGACAAGCCCGGCATGGTGCCCGCGACCGAAGTGATGCTCTGTACCCCGGCCGTGCGGAACCTGATCCGCGAAGACCGCAGCTTCGAAATCCCCAACGTGATCGAGACCAACCGCGGCCTGGGCATGCAGACCCTGGATAACGCGATCGCCGAGCTGTACTTCAACGGCATGATCAGCCGCGAAGACGCGATCGCGCAGGCGGCGTACCCCGAGAAGCTCGAACGCCAGTTGGCGGCGTAACCGGCCGAGCCGCCGAAGCCGGGAGCGAGCAAATAAGAAGTCGTGTCGCGGAAGCGACGTGCGGAACGGACGAGAGACTTACACGGAGGCGTGAACGAGTAGGACACCCGGCGGCGAGCGGAACGCAATTTTTAGCTCCCGTCTTTGAACTCCTAACTCCGACGCAACGCGATGCCGCAGTACCGCTACCAGATGAAGACCCCCGGGGGCGAGCTGACGACCGGCGTGATCAACGCCGAGAGCGCGCTCGCCGCGTCCCAGATGCTCCGCGGCCAGGGCAACGTCGTCCAGTCGCTCACGCCCGAGGGCGGCAGCGTCGCCGGGTGGATGGAGACGCTGCAGAAGCTCAACTACAGCTCCGGCCCGGCGCCCAAGGACGTCCTGAACTTCACGACACAACTCGCGGTGATGGTCCGAGCGGGCATCTCGCTCCGCGCCGCACTCGAAGGCATCGCTGAGCAGACCGAGAACGCCAAGTTCAAGCAGATCCTGTTTCAGATCAAGCAGGACGTCGAGTCCGGCAAGCCGTTCTCCGATGCGCTGAACAAGTACCCCAAGCTGTTCGGCCCGCTGTACGTCAACATGATCCGTGCGTCCGAGATGTCCGGCCAGTTCAGCCATATGCTCGAACGCGTCGCGGCCTACCTTGCTCAACAGATCGAGACCCGGCGGATGGTCGTCGGCGCGATGATCTACCCGGTTGCGATCGCCGCGATGGCGATCGGCACGTCGATCTTCCTGCTCACCTTCGTGCTGCCTAAGTTCGCGGGCGTGTTCGAGGGCAAGGAGGCGGCCATGCCTATGCCGACCATCATCCTGATGGGCCTTTCGGGCTTCATGCAGGTCTGGTGGTGGGCGGTGCTCTTGGGCATCATCCTCTTGTGCCTCACGCTGTTCTTCGTCGCGAAGACCGAACGCGGCGGTTACTGGCTCGACCAGCTCAAGCTCCGTGTCCCGATCTTCCAGAAGATGTTCCGGTCGCTGTACATCTCGCGGTCGCTGCACACGATGGGCGAACTCGTGAACGCCGGCGTGCCCATGCTCGACACCCTCGCGATCACCGGCGAGATCTCCGGCAACCGCTTGTTCGAGAAGCTCTGGAAAGGCGTCTACAACTCGGTCAAACAGGGCAAAAAGATCACCCAGCCGATGCACAAGGGCAATCTCCTGCCCAAGGCCGTGGTGCAGATGATCAGCGCCGGCGAAGAGTCCGGCAAGCTCGGCGAAGTCCTCGACGAGATCTCCGGCTTTTACGCCAAGCAGCTCAAGGAAACGATCAAGACCGTGACCAGCATGATCGAGCCGATCATGATCCTCGTCATGGGTACGGTCGTCGGCTTCATCGCGATGGCGATCATCCTGCCGATCTTCAAGCTGTCGACGCTGGTGAGCTAACGCTGCACGCCGGCTGTTCCCGCTCGTCCGGAACAGGCGACCGGTTCTGACGCCTGTGGGGTTTGCGAGCAATACGCGTTTCAGCCGGGCCCGACGCCGGTATCGGACCGTTGCGAGACAACTCGACTGGCGATCCGAAGTGGCCGAAACGTAGGTTTGAAGGAAGCCATCCACCCCATGCCCGCACTCGCCACTAGTTCCCGGCCGCCCGCTACTCGCCCGCGTCAGCGCGCGTGCGGTTTCACGCTCATCGAAGCGGCGCTGACGACGGTGATCGTCGGCACCGGCGTGCTCGCGCTCGTCGGCGCTCAGCAGGCGTACAGCGTCAAGAACGACTACGCCGTCCGCGCGAACCTCGCCCAGATGCTCGCCAACGAGATCCGCGAGCTCACCGCCAATAAGCCGCATCACGACCCGATCACCGGCACCGCGTTCCTCGGCCCCGAGCCGGGCGAGCTGTCAATCCAGGACTACGACGACCTCGACGACTTCGCGGGCACGGTCTCCGCGGGTCTGGGCGGCGGCCTGGTGTTCAACCCACCGATCAACGCCGCGGGCGTCGCCCTCGAAGACATGGACCGCTGGACCCAGGAGATCCGCGTGTTCAACGTTTGGCAGGACTACATCAGTCAGCCCGACAGCAACGCGTCGCTGATCCCGCTGGGCACGACCGACGTGATGCGGGTGACGGTCACGATGCGTTACCGCGAGAACGACGGTTCGCAGACCACGGTGACCACGATGACGTGGGCCGTGCCCGAGGCCGATTGAGTTTTTTTTGTCGCCGGGCCCGCCGATGAGCACCGCCATGATGGACGCCACGCTCCGACATCTCGACCGCCGCCGAGCCAACGCCCCGCGTGCGCGGGGCGTCGCGGCCGTGTTGGCCATGATGTTCCTGGTGATCTTCGGGTCGCTCGCCGCTGCGATGGCGATCGTCTCGCAGGGCAACCTCCAGACCGCGCAGTCCCACCTGAAAATCAACCGCACCCTCGCCGCCGCCGAGACCGGCTTGTCGATGATGACCTACCACCTCGAGGCGGCGTCCCGCTTCGATGGCGACGGCGACCGCCGACCCGACATCACTACCACGGCCGGCATCATCACCTCCGGCGACGCCAGCAACCCCGACGGCGACGCTTACCTCCTGTGGGAACAGGTCCGTGGGATCATGCTCGCCCGCTTCCAGGGCAACGACCACAACCTCGAAGAGCCCGCGCTGTTCAACGCCGGAATCGATCCGATCCACGGTCAGATCGTCGGCCTGCGCGTCGGTCCGATCCGGGTCGGCCCCGGCGAACCCGACTTCATCGCCGAGTTCACGCCCCACCCCCTGCCCGACGAAGACTACGACGCGCTCCTGTACGACCGATTGCCTTACGGCCGACCGACCGGCCTGCCGGGTAGCGACGAGTACATCCGCGACATGCAGATCAAAGAGGCGGCCGGCATCGACTTCATCGTCGGCGACGCCGTGGGCTACGACGCGACTTACGACCTGGATGTGAAGCCACTCGACGGCCGGTTCCTCCGCGTCCGCGTCGTCTCGTTCGACGACGGGGCTACCGGTGCGAACTCTTATCAGGGTGCCGAGGTCGCTTCCCAGCACGCGCGGGTCTACCGCTCGGTGCAGATGGACTACCTGATCACCAAGCGCATCCCGTACGCGTTGCTCTCCCGCAGCCGCATCATGGTTGGGCGTAACGTCCAGATCGACGGCCCGATCGGCTCGCACTTCCGCGAGGTGAACCTGCAGAACGGCCACCCCGTGCAGAGCGTCTCGGACTTCCGCGGCCTTGACTCGAACCTCGACGACGACCTGGACGCGTTGATCGGCACGCTGATCTCCAACGACGTCAACGGCGACAACCGCATCAACATCAACAGCAGCTCGGAGACCGACGGCATCGTCGATCCGGAAGACTTCGACCGCGACGGCGACGGCTACATCAGCGACTTCGATTTTGTGCTCAAGGCCTTCGACTCCAACGACGACGGTCGGATCAGCCGCGGCGAGTTCGGCACGACCAGCGATACGACCAAGGAACAGCTGTTCGATTTGATCAACGAAGTGTCACCGTGGGCCGGCATCGGTGACCACGACGACTTCCTGGACGGCAGCGATTTCTACGCGAAGATCCGCGGTCAGGTCAGCATCCTCGCGACCGAGAGCGATTGGGAAGGCGGCGCGGCCGGCGGGGCGTACCAGGATTTCCTCCAGGGGCCGCTGATGCCGGACTACGGCCAGGCGCCCGTCACGTTCGACGACACCAGCGACGCCGACGCGTTCCAGTTCACGCAGGACGATTTCAACATCGCTCGGTTCGCCGACGCCGCCGCGACCACGGTCGAAGACCAGGCCGCCGCGCCGATCGCCAACGACCCCACCGCGCCCACCGAGTTCGTGCCGCCCAGCGACGCGACGCGGGAGTCGGTGCCGTTCAACGCCGCGTTCCCCTACGACTACTACGAACGCCCGGTGTACCGCAACATGGTGTTCGAGAACGCGCGGATCGCCAAGGGTACCAACGCGTTGTTTGAGAACTGCCGGTTCATCGGCGTCACCTACATCGAGACCGAGCCTCAGAACGAAGACCCGCTGTTCAACTATGTCGGCATGCAGAACGCCGACGGCTCGTTCAAGCACCCCGACAAGACCATCGAGATCGGCGGCGTCGAGTACGGCGGCAACGCGCCGGACGTCGGCGAGGCTCAGGCCTTAGGCACCAAGGCGCTCGGCAACAACGTGCGTTTCCACAACTGTACGTTCGAGGGCGCGATCGTCAGCGGCCAATGGTCCGGCGGCACCACCAGCCTCCAGCCTGCCGAATACACCCACGTCCGCAACAAGATCGCCTTCACGGGGAACACCAATTTCAACGTCGACGGATCGACCGAGCTGTCCGACGAGGAGAAAGACCTGTACCGCCGATCGACGCTCGTGCTCCCGCACTTTTCGGTGGAGATGGGCTCGTTCGACGAGGCGTATTCCAACTCGGAAACCGTGGAACTCTCGGGCACCGTCGTCGCGGGCCTGATCGACATGCGTGGCCAAGTGAACGTCAACGGCACCGTCGTCACCACGTTCGAACCCCTCAGCGACACGGGACCGGTCATCGGGAACACCAGCCCGCAGTTCAACACGACGCTGGGCTATTTCGACGGGTCGGCCGGCGACCTCGAAGCGAACCTGCCCAGCGTGGGCCTGGGCAAGATCAGCCTGCGCTACGACCCGACCATCCCGCTGCCCGACGGCATCGACGGCCCCATCACGATCGAGCCGATCCGCAGCACGTTCGTGGAGGGTGGACGATGATTTACCAACGAAACCAGCGAGCCCTAAAAGCCCGTCGCCGCGGCCTGTCGATCGCCGAGATGCTCGTGTCGCTGTCGATCACGTCGCTGCTGCTGACCGCGACCATGGTCGCGATCGACGCCAGCTTCAAGTCTTACGCCAACGCGGCCGAGTCGGCTTCGACGCAGGTCAGCACCCGAATGGTGGTGCACCGCCTCCTGCACCTGATCCGCACCGGCACCGAGCAGGGCCCGCTCACGATCGAGAACCACAACGAGTTCGGGTCCGGCCTGGACGCCCCGACCATCGTGGGCGACACGGTCACGTCCTCGTACATGCACCTGTTCGATCGCGATTACAACCAGCTCACCCTGATCTTCGACGAAGACCGCCAGACGCTGTTCCTGGAAACCGACGCCAGCGGCACGCCGATCCGGTACGCGCTGCTGGGCGGCGTGCTCGACTGCACATTCATCCTGCATCGACGGCAGGACGTCTCCACCGACTTCGAGATGTGGCTCGAACACGCGTCGATCGACATGACGGTGACGCCCGACGCCGCCGCCAAGCTCGATCTTGAAGAAGGACAGACGCAGGCCGTGCGGGTTGTCGCCTCGACCGCCCCGCGCCGGCTGCGCTGAGTCGGCTTCAACCTTCTTACCGCCAACCGATCCGGCAAGCCCGACGGAGCAGACCCATAGGTTTGCTGAGCGTTGGCCATGCCGGATGTTTCCGATCGAGTTCGGGTTGTGACGCCTGCGGGCTTGGTCAAACCCCGAAAACTTGGATAACCCAGGTGGACTCGGTCGAGCGGGATCGTAAGTTTCATCCGTCGAACGCGAGTCCGAATTCCCGGCAGATCCCGCCGCGGGCCCGCACGAACCCGGCACCTGTTTGAGGCGTGGACCGTTCCCTCATGACCCCGACCAACCCCACTCCCGTCCGTTGCCATCAATTCGTCGGCGCCGCCGCGGCGGTCGCCGTAGCCGCCGGTCTCGCTGCCGCTCCTCCGGCCGCTGCTTCGGGTACGACCGAAATCGAAGTTGACGTTCAACCCATCACGCTCACGGGCACGCTCCGCGACTTCCGCGAGAGCCACCCGGATATGCAGAACCCCAATAAGTCGTTCGGCGTGAAGACCGGCCTGGTCCGAGACGTGCTCGACGCCGACGGCAAGCCTTGGCTCAACCCGTCGAGTAACCCCGCTCGCGGCATGATCACCGGCGAAGAAAGCTTCAATCAATGGTTCCGGGACGTGCCCGGCGTAAACGTCGCCGTCGCCCACGCCATCGAGCTCGAAGAGCACCCCGACAAGCCCGGCGTCTTCTACTTCGCCCGAGAAAAGCAGCAGTCTGGCGACGCCAAGTACTTCTTCCCGATGGACGGCCAAGGGTTCAACGACCTGCAGACCACCGGCGTCGGCACCCACAACTACTACTTCACCTACGAGCTCAAGACCGAGTTCACCTACGACGACCCGCAGCAGCGGGACCACGACCTGACCTTCGCCTTCGTCGGCGACGACGACGTCTGGGTCTACATCAACGGCAAGCTCGCGGTCGACCTGGGCGGCGTCCACGGACAAGCCGGCGGCTCGGTCAACCTCGATGAAGAAGCGCAGCGGCTGGGCCTCGAACCCGGCGGAGAGTATGAGCTCGTCCTCTTCTTTGCCGAGCGGCACGTGACGCAGTCGAACTTCCGCATCGAGACCACGCTCACCCTGCAGGAAGTCGCCCCCACCACGATCAGCCCACTCTACGACTGATCGCCGGGCTCCGGAAGCCGGGTCCCAAAAACCGGTGCCCTCCCTCCAACTCTTTCTGATCACCCCGCAGGCCCCGTCGAACTCGGCGGGGCTTGCTCATGCGCCGCTCTGTGCGGTTTGTGTCGGCCACGACTAAGGAAACATCTTGCCGATGCCAACCAACCTGAGCAAAAAAGCGGCGGCCGCTTGAACCTGAATCGTACGGTTCAATCGTGCCGTTTAAGCAGCCGCCTCGCCCGACGCGGCCGGCACGGAGCGTCAGAGACACCCACGCCAGGACTCCGCCATGACCTTGCAACTCCCCGTCACCGCTCGACTGTTCGCCGCGACTTTCGCCGCCGCGGCCTTGACGCTCCCCGCATACGAGTCGTCCAACGCCTCCGCCAGCCAAGCAGGGTACGACGACGCCGACAACAACATTCAACTCACCGGCGTCATCCGCGACTTCGAGGTGGACCACCCCGACTTCGAGACTTATCCCGGTACCTACAACAAGGTGCTCGATGAGCTCGGCTCTGACGGCAAGCCTCGTCTCGACTTGGACTACTTTGCTTGGTCCAAATCCAAGGGCAAGCAGTCGGTCACTTCCGAAGCGACGTTCGCGCAGTGGTTCAACGACGTGCCCGGCGTCAACCTGAACCTGCCGTACACCATCGTGCTTCAGCCGCACGATTCGAAGGAAAACGTCTACTGGTTCGCCCGCGAAAAGCAGATGAGCGGCGACAAAAAGTACTTCTTCCCCATCGACGACCAGGGCTTTGGGCTTAGCTACGACAAGCCGGGTCACAAGCTGCGTTGGGAGAGGGGCGGCAAGCACAACTTCCACTTCACCTTCGAGTTGGAGACCGAGTTCACTTACACCGATCCGGCCGATCGCGATTATGAGTTGGAGTTCAAATTCACCGGCGACGACGACGTCTGGGTGTTCATCAACGGCCAGCTCGTGATCGATCTGGGCGGTGTACACAGCCAACAATCCGCGATGGTCAACGTCGATGACATTGCCGACGAACTGGGCCTTGAACACCTGGGCACGTACCCCCTGAAGGTTTTCTTCGCCGAACGGCACACTAGCGAGTCGAACTTCCGCATCGAGACGACGCTGAAGCTTAAGGAAGTCCCACCCACCGTGGTTAGCCCGCTGTTCGACTGAACCTAGCAACCGATCCCCGATAGCCCTGAAGCCCACGGATCGAATCCGTGGGCTTTTTCGCGTGCTCGCCGGTCGACCGACCGGGGCCGGCCGCAGGCGTCTAGGTTCGATGCGTCACGCTTGCTCCCGAGTCGCTTCGGCCCGGAGGGCCGCTCCCGGAGTTGCTCCCCGGCCGGCGTATGGATTTGCGACGTTGTGTTATGCCTGCTCAAAGGCTTCGGGATAGGCCACGGCCGTCAGCATCATTTGGCCATATTTCTCCCACAACGCTTCGTCCGTGAGGTGCGTGTCGGACTCGAGGAACTCCATCGTGACGGTTGGTGTTCCGCGGTCGACGCCTAGCCACGACCCCATCGAACCGGGTCGGCTGCCCAAGCGTTTCACCGGTAACCCGCTGTGCCGCGACAACGCCTCGGCCAACGGTCGCGTCGTGTCTTCCGGCCCGTCGTAATCCACGCAGGTCAACGGTTGGTGCAGCGTGATGACGCGCTTTGGCTGTGGCAGCGCCAGGAACAGGTCGTGCAGCGCCCGGCTTTCGGGTTCGGAGAGGGGGGCGTCGCCGTGCCGGTCGCGGCGGGGGTTGTGATTCCCCGCCGGGAAGTTGCGGTTGAGGTCGACGCCGTTGACGTTGAAGCGTTGCCCCGTCGCGAGGCCGTCGGGGTTGGCGTTCTCGACGACGACGACGCGTCGGCTATGCAGGAGCTTCGGGTTGTGATGCAACTCGGTCACCAGTCGCCGGGCCAGCGTGACGCCGGCGGGTTCGCTGCCGTGGATTCCGGCGACGAAGACGATCAGTTCGTCGCCGGGACCCAGCGTGGTGGCGAGGACCGGGCGTCCTTGCACCGAGGTGCCGATCGTGCTGGGAGAGGGCGGGGCTTGCATGACGGGGCGAGGCGTTTGCCGTGGACGCACCCGACGGTGAACGTCGCCGCGATCCACACGGAAAGCAAGCCGAGGGCGAGCCACCTGCCCCCGAGGGCCGGTGAGGCGACCGGGCCCACGCGTTTAGGCTCGGCGGATCACGAGCGTGTCGTTTTGACCGCCAAAGCCGAAGCTGTTGGAAAGCACCGTGTCGACCCGCGTGCGTCGGGCTTGGTTGGGGACGTAGTCCAGGTCGAGCTCGGGGGCGGGGGTGTGGAGGTTGGCGGTCGGGGGGATCGCGCCGCGTTGGATGGCTAGAACGGCGGCGATGGCTTGGACCGCGCCGGCGGCGGCGATGAGGTGGCCGAGCATAGATTTGATGCTGGAGACGGGCGGGACGGCCGTGGGGTCGTCGCCGAGTTGGAAGACGGATTTGATCGCGCGGGTTTCGATCTTGTCGTTTTCCTGCGTGCCGGTGCCGTGGGCGGCGATCCAGTGGACGTCGGCAGGATCGACGCTGGCTTCGGTCAGGGCTTGGCGCATGGCCAGCGCGGCGCCACGGCCGTCGGGGTGGATGTCGGTGATGCGGTAGGCGTCGGCGGTGGAGCCGTAGCCGGCGACCTCGGCGAGGATCATGGCTCCGCGGGCCCGGGCGTGGGCCTCGGTTTCGAGGACGAGGACGCCGGCGCCTTCGCCCATGACGAAGCCGTCGCGGTCCGCGGAGAACGGGCGGGAGGCGGCGGTCGGGTCGTCGTTGCGGTTGGACAGCGCGGTGAGGCGGTTGAAGCCGGTGACGCCCAGCGGGTGGATCATGGTGTGCGTGCCGCCGGTGAGCATGACGTCGGCGTCGCCGCGGCGGAGGATCGCGGCGGCCTCGCCGATGGCCTGGGTTGAGGCGGCGCAGGCGGTGAGGCAGTTGCTGCTGGGACCGCGGGCGTCGAACTCGAGCGCGAGGTGCGAAAGCGGCATGTTCGGTTCCTGCTCCGCCTCGCGGAACACGTCGAAGGCGGTTTTCGCGGCGTCGGCCCACGACGCGCCGTGAACGGTCTGCGCGCCGGGGTCCCAGCCCGCGAGGTTCGTCGCGACGTACGGCTCGAAGTCCAGCGTGCCTTCGCCCGCGCCGAGGTAGATGCCCAAGCGGTCGCGGTCGAGCTTGTCCGATTCGGCGAACGCTTCAAGCCCGGCCTGGTTCCACGCCTGCACCGCGGCGCCCAGGGCGAAGGCCGTGTTGAGCCCGACGTGCCGGTGCAACTCGGGGTGGCGGACGAAGTCGGCGTGGTCGTAGCGTTTGACTTCGGCGGAGAAAGTGGTGGGGAAGGTCTCCGCGTCGAAGCGCGTGGTCTGGCTCACGCCCGACGCGCCTCGCAGCAGCGCGTCCCAGACGGTGTCGAGGTCGTGGCCGAGCGGGGTGACCCAGCCCAGGCCGGTGATGACGATGCGGTCGGTGTTGGCCGTCATGAGGCTTGCTCCGCTCGGCCTAGCACGCAGGCCGTGTTCTGGCCCCCGACGCTGGTGGCGACGACGAGCACGCGTTCGAGCTTGCCGTCCAGCTTCTTGCAGCTAAAGCCCGGCCGCGGGGCGCCGCGGTTGAGGATCGGGACGATGCGTTGGTGATGCAGCATGAGCGCGGCCACGGCGAGCTCGTAACCGCCCGCGCCGGCGTGCAGGTTGCCGACGCCGGATTTCAACGAGACGACGGGGACGTGGTTTAACCGTTCGCCGAACACGGCGTGGAGCGCCGCGGCTTCGGGGCCGTCCCAATCGGGATGGCCCAGGCCGAAGGGCACGATCGCGTCGATGTCGTCGGGTTGGGCTTCCGCTTCCCGCAGCGCGGCGCGGACCGCCGAGGCGATGCCGCGTCCTTCGGGGTCGGGCGTCGCATTGGCGTTCGCGCGGTGGACGGTCTGCCGTGACGCGAAGCCGAGCAGGCCGGCGTAGGCATGTTTGTCGCCGGCGCGCTGCGCGAAGGTATCGGCGGCTTCGAGCACGACGATGCCTCCGCCCTCGCCGACCGCGCCCCCGGCGGCGTTCTGGTCGAACGGCCGGACGCAGCCGGACGCGTTCTTCACGGCGGCGTCGCCGACGAGCCGGCCGGTCAGCGTTTGCCGGTAGTACGCCATGGGGTTGAGCTGGCTGACCGCGCCGCCGCAAAGCGAGACGTCCGCGTGGCCGCGTTGGATCACGCGCAGCGACTCGCCGACGCTCAGCCCGCCCGACGCCTCGCCGCAGGTGATCGTGTTGCTCGGGCCCTGCGCGTCGTGCACGATCGTGACGTGGCAGGCGAGCATGTTGGGCAGGTACTTGAGCAGCCACAGCGGCGTGAGCTGTTGCATGCCTTCCGCGCCCCAGTGCTTCAGGTCGAACGCGCCGGCGTCGTCGGTGGATACGGCGAGGGCGGCGGTGAGTTCGTCGGTGTCGGCGGCGATCAGGCCCGCGCCGATGTGGCAGCCCGTGCGTTCGGCGGGGTACGACCGTTCGGCGTCCGGGTCCGTGCCGGGCGTGGTCAGCCCCGCGTCGCGGACGGCCAGGTCCGCGGCGGCGACGGCCAACTCGATGTCCCGGGCCATCACCTTGGTCGCCTTGCGGTAGCTCTTGGGTACGAAGTCACGGATTTTGAAATCCGGCACCTGCCCGGCGATCGGCGCGCCCATGTTCGACGCATCGAACGCCGTGATCGCCGCCAACCCGCACCGCCCGGCGCACAGGGCCTCCCAGTTGTCGTCCTTGCCCAAGCCCAGCGCGGACACCGGCCCAAGTCCCGTAATGAGAACGTCCCTGCTCATGAGCCGGGCAGTGTACCGGCGGTTCAGCCACGCCGAGGCAGCGCTGCCGACAGCCCGACGAACCGGATTGCGCCCGCGCCGCAGTCGAAAAAACCGATGCCCCCAAACCGTGTAGAGAAACAAGGTTTTCGAAGCCCGGATTCGCTGTAATGGTGCCACGCGAAGCGAAACATTGCGATCTGCCTATGGATTTTCGTGGTCTGTTTTCGGCCGCCATTTGAGCTGCATACTCAACTCAAGCAAGAATGGTCTTGCTCGATAAACGCGGAAAAACTAGGGTTTACTCTTATAGCTGACCGGCCTTCGGGGTCTTGGCCGAACGCCTCGAACGGCGGAACGGGAATCGCAGGCCACGGATGTCTGCGATGTGTACTTCTCGCAGCTAAGGATGGAGTTTTTTATGTGTCTTGGTTTTCGCATCGCGCGTCCGGTGCAACACGGTCTGTACGCCTTTGGCATAACGGCGTTGAGCCTGGCCGCCCCCGCCGCCGCGAGCGTGTCCTTCCCGGACAACGCGGGCGTGCTGAACGTGACCGACTTCGGCGTCACGCCCAACGACGGGATCGACGACACCGCGGCGCTGCAGACGCTGCTCAACAACACCGTGCTCCCCCGGTTCGGCGGCGGCGATCAGATCATCTATCTGCCCGACGGCGTCTACAATTTTTCGGACACGATCCAGATCCCCGGGGCCGCCCGGTTCATCAACATCCAGGGCCAGAGCCAGGGCGGCACGGTGCTCAAGCTCGACGACAACCTCACCGCCGCGGGCAGCCCGTTCGCCGGCGCGATCTTCAACTTCGGCGGGGGCTCGGCGGACCGATTCGAGAACAGCATCCGTGACCTGACCCTCGACGTCGGGGCCGGCAATCCCGACGCGATCGGGCTGCAGTTCAACGCCTCCAATCAGGGCGTGGCCCGCGACCTGACCATCCGTAGCTCGGATGCCAACGGGGCCGGCAGCGTCGGGTTCGACGTCGGCTACGACGGGACCATCGGCCCGCTGCTGGTGAAGAACCTGACCGTCGAAGGCTTCGACACCGGCATCCGGAGCCAGTTCGAAGCCAACAGCAAGGTCTTCGAGGACATCACCCTTCGCAACCAGAATCAGCTCGGCTGGCAGGCGAGCAACACGACCACGGTCATGGTCCGCAACCTGATCAGCGAGAACGCGGTGCCCGTGATCGACGTCGGCCCCAGCGGCTCGGGCGACCCGGGCAACGGACGGATCGTCCTGGTCGGTGGGTCGCTGACGGGCACGGGCGACGCGGCGAATCAGTCCGCCATCCGCGCGCGCAACTTCGTGCCCAACATTTACATCCGCGGTGTGCAGACCTCCGGCTACGGCGAAGCGATCACCCGCGAGACCCAGGCGTTTCAAGGTAACGGCGGGCTCCCCGACGGGCTGATCGAGGAATACTGGTACCGCGGTGGCTCCGGCGTCGGCCGACGCGGCGGCACCTTCCAGGCCTTCGACAACACGCCCGACACGGGACTGGGGCTCGAGGTCCGCGACACGCCCGACGCGATCGACGAGCCCGTGTCCGCTTGGGTCAGCCCCGCCGACTTCGACCCCAACGCGCGGCCCGGCGACGGCATCGACGACACCGCCGCCCTTCAGGCCGCGATCGACTCGGGGGCCCGCACCGTCTATCTGCCCAACGGCAACTGGGACATCAACGGCACCGTCCAACTCCGCGGCAACGTCGAGCGGCTCATCGGCACCGAGGCCTCCCTCATTACCGACGGCGGCGGCCGGGTCGTGCTCGGCGAAGACGGCCCCGACACCGTCGTCATCGAACGCATCAGCGGTCGGCTGGGCAACCTGCCGCGCGTCACGTACGAGCACGACTCCGACCGGACCTGGGTCTTTAAAAACGTCTCGCAGTGGGCGTACGAACCCACGGCCGACGCGCCCGGCGACCTGTTCCTCGAGGACGTCGCCGGTGGGTCGCGCGACGGCCAACACTTCCGTAATCAGAACGTCTGGGCCCGGCAGTACAACAACGAGACCCTCGCCGACGCGAGCGACCCAGCCCTGCCCGACGCCAAGATCACGGTGGACAACGCCAACGTCTGGGTGCTCGGCCTCAAAACCGAACAGGAGGGCACGATCGTCAAGACGATCAACGGCGGCAAGACCGAGCTGCTGGGGGTGTACCGCAACGGCCCGGGTTTCAGCGACGAGAACAACCCCGCGTTCGTGACCGAAGACAGCGCCCTGTCTGTGGCCGTGTTCTCGATCCGTCCCAACAACGACGGCTACGCCGTGTTCGCCCGGGAGACGCGCGACGGCGTGACCGTGGACGCCGCCGACTTCGGTCAGGCCGACGTGTACAGCGCGTTCACCAACGAGGACCTGTTCGAGGTTCGCGGCGAGCTGTACTACGACAACGCAGACACCGAGCACGTCGAGGTGATCGGCGATTGGCAGCAGTCGGCCGGCTTCGACGGGGGCTTCGTCGGCGAGGACTTTCTGTTCTCCGACACGGTCGGTGACGCGGTGGTCTTCACCCCGGACCTGCCGCGTGGCGGGAACTACGAGGTGTTCGTGCGCTGGGTCGACGACCGTGGCGGCCAAGACCACGCCGGCCACGCGTCGGACGCACTGTTCGAGATCGACGGCGTGCTGGAAGAGCTGCGCCGGCTGGACCAACGGGGCCGGAACAACGGCGGGAAGTGGATCTCGGTGGGCGTGCACGAGTTCGTCGGCGACGGCAGCGACACCTTGAGCTTCATCGTGGACGGCGCAGCGGGCGGCAAGGTGCTCGTGGATGGCGTGCGCCTGCTCGCGCTCGAGCGGATCATCCCTGAGCCCGGCGTCGCGGCGCTAGGTCTGGCCGCGTTGGTCGCCGTCGCGGGTCGGCGGCGCGAGGCAGCCCGGTCGTGACCGGCGGTTTCCACGGGGTTGGGCTCCCGCCGTCGTTCCGCGGCCACGCCGCGGGTTCCGGCCACATCTCGAGAGGTTCGGCTTGCCGTACTTTGACGCGGATCTACGCCGGGATGCGGCGGATGACGGCACGGCGCACTGCCTCAACTTACCGCTCGCGTCGCGATTAGCTCGCGTCTGTAGGCGAATTTGGCCAAGACGGCCCACGGTCATTTTGTGAATTCTGGATCGCGTCCACCGGGTTTCGGATTACAATCACGGCGCATTTCTCGATTTCTTGCCCTTCGCATCAGGAGTCTCCCATGACCGCTGCCCCGCCCGCCGGCGCGCTTCCCCAAGCGCTCGACCATCTCGCGTTCGCCGACTTTCTGCGTAAACCAAAACAGATCCTCATCAACAACGAGTGGACCGACGGCGACAGCGACGAAACGTTCGCCGTCTACGACCCCGCGCGAGGGCAAGAAATCGCGCGGTGCGTCGCGGGCAACCGCAAAGACATCGACCGCGCCGTCGCGGCGGCGCGGCGTGCGTTTGACGACGGGCCGTGGACCCGCATGACCTCCAGCGAGCGGGGCCGGCTGATCTGGAAGCTCGGCGACCTGCTCGAAGAAAACCTCGACGAATTCGCACAACTCGAAACGATCGACAACGGCAAGCCGCTCGCGGTTGCCAAGGCCGCCGACGTGCCGCTGGCCGTGGACATGTTCCGTTACATGGCCGGCTGGACTACGAAGATCGAAGGCACGACGATCCCGATCACCGTCCCCTACACGCCGGGCGCGAACTACCACGCGTACACGCGACGGGAGCCGGTGGGCGTCGCGGCGCAGATCGTGCCGTGGAACTTCCCGCTGCTCATGGCCGCCTGGAAGCTCGCGCCGGCGCTGGCCGCGGGCTGCACGATCGTGCTCAAGCCCGCCGAGCAGACGCCGCTGTCCGCGCTGCGCCTGGGCGAACTGATCGTCGAAGCCGGCTTCCCCGAGGGCGTGGTCAACATCGTCACCGGCTTCGGCGAAGACACCGGCGCGCCGGTCGCCGCGCACCCATTCGTCGACAAAGTCGCGTTTACGGGAAGCACCGAAGTTGGCAAGCTGATCGTCCAGGCCGCGGCGGGCAACCTCAAGAAGGTCACGCTCGAACTCGGCGGCAAGAGCCCCAACGTCGTCTTCCCCGACGCCGATTTGGAGACCGCGATCCCCGGCGCGGCCAACGCGATCTTCTTCAACCACGGCCAATGCTGCTGCGCCGGCAGCCGGCTGTTCGTGCACAAGAAGGTGTACGACGAAGTCGTGGCGGGCGTCGCCGAACATGCGAACGGCCTGAAGCTCGGCAGCGGCTTCGAGGACGACACCGACATGGGGCCTTTGGTCAGCAAGGAACAGCAGGACCGCGTCGCGGGCTATCTCTCGGCGGGCCGCAGCGAGGGCGCCAACGCGGCGTGCGGCGGCGGCGTGCTCGATCGCGAGGGCTACTTCGTGCGGCCGACCGTGCTCACCGACACGACCGACGACATGAAGGTCGTCCGCGAAGAGATTTTTGGCCCGGTGGTGGTCGCCACGCCGTTCGCGGACGAAGAAGAACTCTTCCGCCGCGTCAACGACACCGAGTACGGCCTGGGTGCCGGCGTGTGGACCAGCGACATCAGCAAGGCCCACCGCACCGCCCACGCGATCAAGGCCGGCACGGTGTGGATCAATTGCTACAACATCTTCGACGCGGCCCTGCCCTTCGGCGGCTACAAGCAGTCCGGCTGGGGGCGGGAGATGGGCGGCGCGGCCTTGGAGAATTACCTGGAAACCAAGAGCGTGGTCGCGTCGTTGTGAAGGCGTGACGTCTGAGCCGCGCGGCCTAGGCTCCGGCGGTCATGCACGACAGACAGGCAACCCATCAGGACCCGCCGCCGTTTCCCGGCCACGCCGCGGGCTCCGGCCGTCACCCGGTCATGGCAATGCGTTGGAGCGGATTGCTGTTCGCGCACTGGCCGATCTCCGCGGATGCTCTAAGACCGATGCTGCCCGAGGCGCTTCGTTCGTGTCTGGATACGTTCGACGGGACGGCGTGGCTGGGCGTGGTGCCGTTCGTGATGTCGCGGGTGCGCGGCGTGGTCGGGCCGGTGACGCTGCCGGCGGTGCCGGGGCTGTCGCGGTTTCCGGAACTGAACCTGCGGACGTATGTGACCGTAGACGGCGTGCCGGGCGTGTGGTTCTTTTCGTTGGACGCCCACCACAGGATCGCGGTGCGAACGGCGCGGCATACGTTCGGCCTGCCGTATTTCGACGCGGCGATGCGCTGCACCCGACACGACGACGGACGCATCGACTACCGCAGCCGACGCACGCACCGCGGCCCGCCCGCCGCGGAACTCGACGCGACGTACCGACCCGTCGGGCCGTCCTTCGAGACGCAAGCCGGCACGCTCGATCACTTCCTCACCGCCCGGTACTGCCTGTTCGCGGAGCGTCGCGGCCGGCTGCTGCGCGGCGATATCACGCACGACCCCTGGCGGCTGCGCCCCGCCGCTTGGGAAGCCCGGAGGTGTGAGATGACGGGGCTGATCGAGATCCCTTTGCCCGACACGCCGCCGCATCTGCGATTCGCCGAGCCGCTGGACGTCCGAGCGTGGTGGCCGCGGCCCGTGGTTTGACGGCGGTGCGACGCGGCGGGTTTCCTTAGGATTGGCGGATGGCCACCGCACCGTCCGCCGCGCTGAAGCAAAAGATCGAAGACCGCTCCGCCCGCGTCGGGGTGCTCGCGTTGGGGTACGTCGGGCTGCCGCTGATCCGAACGTTCTGGGACGCGGGGTTCCCGGTGCTCGGGTTCGATGTCGATCCGGAGAAGATCGCGATGCTGCGGCGGGGCGAGAGTTATCTCACCCATTTCGGGCCCGATTTCGTCAGGGACATGTCGGACTCCGGGAGCGATCGCTTCGACGTCACCACCGACTTGGCGCGTCTGGGCGAGGCGGACGCGGTGCTCGTGTGCGTGCCGACGCCGTTGGGCCCGCACCAGGAGCCGGACCTGTCGTTCATCGAACGCGCCGCCGAGAACCTCGCGGCGACGCTACGCGACGGGCAGTTGATCGTGCTCGAGAGCACGACGTACCCGGGCACGACGCGGAAGGTGATGAAGCCGATCCTGGACCGCGTGGCGGAAGAGCGGGGCATCTCGTATCTGCTGGCTTACTCGCCGGAGCGTGAAGACCCGGGGCGGAAGGACCACTCGACGCGCACGATCCCGAAGTTGGTCGGTGGGATCGACGAAGTTTCCGGCGAAGCCTCGGCCGCGCTGTACGCCGCGGCGCTCGAACAAGTCGTGCCCGTTCGCAGCGCCGAGGTCGCCGAGGCCGCCAAGATCTTGGAGAACGTGTACCGCGCGGTGAACATCGCGCTGGTCAACGAACTCAAGGTGATCCTCACGGCGATGGGCGTGGACGTGTGGGAGGTGGTCGAGGCGGCGAGCACAAAACCCTTTGGTTTCCAGGCGTTTTATCCCGGGCCCGGGCTGGGCGGGCACTGCATCCCGATCGACCCGTTCTACCTGACGTGGGCGGCGCGGGAGGTCGGGGAGAGCACAGAATTCATCGAGCTGGCCGGGCGGGTGAACCACGCGATGCCGGGCTTCGTGATCGAGCGAACGATGCTGGGGCTGAACGACGCGGGCAAGGCGGTGCGGGGGAGCAAGGTCCTGGTCCTGGGGCTGGCGTACAAGCCGGACGTGGACGACGTGCGCGAGAGCCCGAGCTTCGAGCTGATCGACCGGCTGCGGAAGCTCGGCGCGGACGTCTCGTACCACGACCCGCACGTTCCGCAGACGCATGCGATGCGGCACTACCCGGACTTGCCGCCGATGCAGAGCGTGACGCTCGACGAAGCCGCGGTGAGCGCCGCGGACTGCGTGCTGATCGCGACGCACCACGCGGCGTACGACTGGGCGTGGTTGGCGCAGCACGCGTCGCTGATCGTGGACACGCGCGGGGTGATGCGCGGGATGAGCGGGATGAGCGGGAAGGCGACGGTGGTCAGCGCGTGATGTGTTCGGCCTGGTCGCTTAAGCGACCAGGCCACGCCGCATGGCGATCGTTGCGTCGTGGCCGTCGCGGAAGTAGTCCTGACGCAGCGAGACGTAGGGCGTTTGCGCCAGCGCCCAATCGAGCAGCTTGCGGGTCGGCAGTCGGTGGGCGGGGTATTGCTGCGGCACGGCGTCGGGTCCGCACGTGTCGGCCAGGAAATTGAACACCAGCGCCTCGGCGCAGCCGGCCCACGCCGCGTCGAGGACCCGCAGCGCGGTGGCGTCGTCCATCGTGTTCAGCGTGCCGGAGATCAGGGTGACGTCGGGTTTGGTTTCCGCGAGCAGCTCGGGCTGATTCACGAAGTCGCCCGCCGCGAACGAAACCCGCTCCAAGCCGCGGGTCTTTGCGAAATCGATCACGTCGGGCAGGCCGTCCACGCCGTGGTAGTGGGCGTAGTCGCAGCCGTTTTCCAGCAGCCACTCGGCCAGGTCGCCGCGGCTGCACCCCGCGTCGAGCAGCCGCTTGTCCCGCAGGTCGATCGTCTCGGCGAACACCTTGAAGCGTCGCGTCTGGGTCTCGGGCCGAGCCCACATCGTCACGTCGAACGCGCTGCCGTGGCGGTCTTGCGCGTCGCGGTACGGCTGGAGGTACGCGTCGTTCATCGTTAAGCGGTCTCCGCGCTGAAGTTCTGGCGTTTGCGTCGCATCAACCGGCGGGCGAGTTCGCGCATGTCCGCCGTGGTATCGGTCTCGTCGACGATCTCGACGCCCAGTAGGGTCTCGATGCAGTCTTCGAGGGTGATCAGTCCCGCGGTGCCGCCGAACTCGTCGACGACGAGCATGGCATGGCGCTGCTCGCGGATGAACCGGTCCATCACTTGATCCAAGCGTGCGGCGTCGGGGACGACGGGCATGTCGCGCATCAGCTCCCGCAGCGGCTTGTCGTATTCGCCGTCGGCGTAGGCGTGGAGGATGGCGTGGCGGGTGACCTTGCCGGTGACATGATCGAGGTCGCCGTCGTACAGCGGGATCCGGGAGAAGCGCAGCCGCCCGTACTCGTCCACGACCTGTCGCACGGTCGTGTCCTGCGACAGGGCAAAGACCACGGGGCGCGGCGTCATAACCTCCTTAACGGGCACCTGCGTCATGCCCAGCAGGTTGCGGATGACGCGCAGCTCTTCGCGGTCGAGTGCGCCGTCGGTGAGCCCGAGGTCGGCCATCGAGGCGATCTCTTCGCGTGAGACGGGTGCTTGGTGGCCGCCGCCGAACCACTTGGACATCCAGTTGAGTGGCACGAGGATCGGCCAAAGCACGACCATCAGGATGCTGATGGTGACCGCGGTGAACGGCGCGAGCGGCCGGGCGTAGGCGGCGCCGAGGCTCTTGGGGATGATCTCGGAGAGCACGAGGATCAGCAGCGTGAGGATGGCGGTGGCGATCGCGTTGATCGTGCTGCCGAACATGATTTGGACTTGCGCTCCAACGCCGACGGCACCGGCCGTGTGGGAGATGGTGTTAAGGGTCAAGATGGCGGCGAGGGCGCGATCGAGGTTGTTCTTGATTCTCTCCAACCGGCCGCCGCTTTTGGCACCGGCCGCCTTGAGCGATGCGATGTAGCTGCGCGGCAGGGAGAGCACACCCGCTTCGAGCATGGAGCAAAGGAACGACACGCCGATGGCGATCGCGAAGAAGACGATCAGCAGCGAGCCGTTCGTGGAGTTCCACCCGATGGCGGGCACGTCGGAGGCGGTCGGGACGCCGGCGGCGAGGACGGGGTGCATCGTCCAATCCTAACCTCGCCGCCGCCACCGATCCCGGGGACTTGACAAACAAGCTTTATGGTATAAAGTAAAAAAGCCTTATGCTGCGAGGTAAGCCATGAGCCGCCTGCGAAAACAGACCCTGGACGGACAGATCGAGACGCTGCTGCTCGCGACGCTGGAGGAGGGCCCCAGCTACGGCTACCAGATCGTCAAGGACCTCAACGAACGCGCCGGCGACCTGCTGCGGCTCGGGGAAGGCACGGTGTACCCCGTCCTGCACCGGATGGAAGAGCGCGGCGTCCTGTCCTGCTCTTGGCGCAAGGGCGACCGCGGCCAGCCGCGGAAGTACTACCGGCTCAACGCACGGGGCAAGAAGGCGCTCGCGGAGCAACGGCAGCAGTGGGCCGGGCTCCAGCAAGTCATGAACACGGTGTTAGGAAACCCGGCCTGAATCTCACCAGGAGCAAGCGATGGCGGCTATTCTTGAAGATTACATCGAACAAATCGTGCTTTACGCCAACCGTTCCGGGAACCACGCGGAAGACCTACGACGCGAGCTCCGAGACCACCTGTCGGCCAAGTCTCGCGAACTGGAAGCCGGCGGCATGCCCCGCGAAGACGCGCTGTTCCGCGCGACGCGCGATCACGGCAACCCCAAGGTCGTGGGCTATCGGCTGCGGCCCAAGTGGGCGTGGCTGGACGTGCGGACGACCGGGACGGCCCGCGGCGTCGTGGCCGTCGGTCCGCGGGCGGTGGGGGTGCTGGCGATCGGCGGCGTCAGTGTCGGCGTGTTCAGCTTCGGCGGCTTGTCGGTCGGGTTGTTCGGGATCGGCGGCCTGCTGCTCACCGCGTTTCTGGGCTGGGGCGGCATCGTCGTGACGCCGTTCGGCCTGGCATATGGCGGGATGGCGTTGGGGCTGCTGGCGATGGGCGGGTTCGCCGCGGGGGCTTGGGCGGGCGGCGCGGTGGACGCGTCGCTGTGGGCCTTCGACACGATGCCCGGCTGGTTGCGCTACGGGACATCGCCGTTCCAACACTACTGGGGCCACTTGGTGTTTCAGTGTGCGATGTTGGGGGTGATGTCGGCATTGATGGTGTTTTCAACGCTGGTCGATCGGCGCGAGCGACTCCGGATCGGCGAACCGCGGGAACTCACGGGCTACTGACACGCGACCGCCCGAAGGCGTAAGCATGGGGGCAATACGCCAATCGCAAACTCGAACATGCCGTCTAACCCGATGTCGATACCCCCGAGATCATCTGTCCATGTGCGAACGCGGGTAAGGCGGTTGACCCTTTCCCATCCAACGGTTGCAGCCCTGATTCTGTGGAGCGCACTGACGTTCGGCTGCACACCTACGCCTGCGGTAGTGCCCCATCTCGATGTCACGTCGAACCTGTTCGTCGGTGAGTACCAGCAACCGGAGCAAGACCACCGTCAAACAGATATCGTCGTCATCGTGCTCGGCGGTTCCGAAGGAGGAATGCCAAAAGGATGGGGACAGTGGTTCCGTGAGATGGGCTACCCGACCCTAACGGTCGCGTATTTCGGTGTGGATGGCCTGCCCCCTCGCCTCGACCGCGTCCCCGTCGAGGCCGTCGTTGACGCGGTGGCGTGGTTGAAAGGCCGGCCGGAGTTGCGGTCGGCACGGGTCGTGGTTTACGGCGGTTCCAAAGGGGCGGAGCTCGCGCTCCTGGCGGCGTCGAAATGCCCGGAGATCACCGGCGTCATCGTGTTTTCACCCAGCCACGTCGTTTGGCAGGGCATCCCCGAGGTGTTCTGGCCGCCACGGTCGTCGTGGACGTGGCGGGGAGAGCCCGTGCCGTTTGTCCCGTACCCGTGGTGGCCGATCCCGGACCTGGATACCCCCGGAGACCTGCGGAAGATGTACGAGCAAGCCCTGAAACAGGAATTGTTGGTCGATCCGGCCCTCATCGAGGTTGAGGCGATCGACGGTCCGGTGCTGGTGTTTTCGGGCGGGGATGATCAGGTTTGGCCTTCACAGAAGATGGCCGAGTTGATTGTCGAGCGTCTGGATGAATCAGGCTTTCTGCACGCCGTGGAACACGTGAACTACCCGGAAGCCGGGCACGCGTTTGTGCCGCTGACGGAGCGGCAACGAGCACTGCTGGGCGGCACGCCGGAAGCCAACGCCGCCGCGGGCGAAGACTCACGGGAACGGGTGCGTCGGTTTTTAGCGCGGTTGGAAGATGACTCGCATTGATGTTTCGGGCGGGCTCGATCACCCCAGCCGGTCCAGCGCGAGGCCGTGGGCCTCGTCGTAACGCCGGCCGAGGTTGTTCCAGTCGAAGTGTTGGGCGAAGTCTTCGACGGCGTTGCGGAGGTTGATGCGGTCGCGGCGGTTGGTCTGGCAGAAGGTCTCGAGGTACCGCGCCAGCGCTTCGGCGGAGTCGTGCGGGTGGTGGCCACGGCGGGGGTTGACGTGCAGGCCCTGCTCGGCGGTGCCGATGTTGAGGTGCCCGACGTAGCTGCCAAAGCCGGAGAGGTCGGAGGTCACGGCCGGGACGCCCGAGGCGATGCACTCCAGCGGCGTGTAGCCCCAGGGCTCGTAGTAGCTGGGGAAGACGCCCAGGTGGCAGCCACGGACGAACTGGTCGTAGTCCAGGCCGAACAGCGGGTTGGTCGCCGTGACGAAGTCGGGGTGGAACACGACCTTGACCTTGTCCTCGGGGGCGTTGAACAGGCCGCAGGCCTTGAGCTGGGTGATGACCGGGTCCTTGCCTTCGTCGAGCAGGTCGTGCGTGACGAACGGAGGCAGCCCGTCGCGTTTCCAGGCTTGTTGGTTGCGGCGGAGGCGGAGCCGCCAGTAATCGTCGACGAGCAGGTTGAGGTCGGGGATGCGGCCGGCGGTGGCTTCGAAGAACAGCTTGTCGCCGATCTGCTGCTGGTACTGCCCGATGATCTTGCGGAAGTCCTGGAGCGCGGCGGCGTTGTGCAGCAGTTGCACGTTGATGGCGTGGTGCGGGGCCTTGGTGATGATCAGGAAGATCAGGGTGACGGGGGCCTGCTGCTCTTTGAGCCGGTGATTGAGGCGGGCGAGCGCCTCGATGGTCAGGTCCATGCCCTTGTTGCGGTACTCGTACCGGCCGGCGGTGAAGGCGTAGAGCGTGGTGTCCAGGTCAAAGGTGTAGTGCGGGAAGAAGTGCCCGATGGTGAACTCGTGCAAGCGCTGCTTGTATTGGTCGTGGAGGTGCTGGAACTCGTGGACGGCGGCGAAGCGTTCGATGTTGATGCCGTTGGGCAGGACGACGTCACACTTTCGGCCGAGGATGTGTTCGCATTCGAACGCGGTGACGTCGGAGACGGTGGAGAACACGTGGCTGCCGTGGGCGGCGGCGCGTTCGAGGCCGTGCTGAGCTTCGACGTTGTAGTTCTTGGCTTCCTCGGCGGTGTTGTAGAACGGCAGGTGGTCGTAGTAGACCGGGCTGTTCATCGCGAGGTACCGGCCGAGCAGGGTGGCGTGGGTCGTGAAGACCAGCGAGCCGGGCCAGCTCTCCTTACGGAGCATGGGGATGCAGCCGCCGGCCATCCACTCGTGGACGTGGGCGATCAGCTTGCGGCGGTGCCCCTCCTGCTCGCCGAGGACGGTGAGCAGGACGCGGATCGATTCGGCGAACGCGACGACGTCGTTGAGCAGCTCGTCGTTGCCGGGCGTGGGGATGTGGTGGTCGGCCCAGAGGCGATACTTGATGTCGTCGAGGTAGCGGCGGGTGTCGGGCAGGTGCAGGAGGACCAGGTGCGGCCGACCGGTGACCAGCCACCGGCCGTATTCGGCGCCGATGCCGATCTCGCGCATGCGTTGGACGGCCTTGCCCATCGGGCCGACCAGCGGCGCGGGCTCAAACTCGACCTGGGCGGAGCGCTCCTGGTACGGGCCGACGAGGCAGTACCGGCTGTTGCCCCACCGGCGGAGCATGGTGGGGATTTTTGAGCGCAGGACCGTGTAGATGCCGCCGACCTGGTTGCAGGCCTCCCAGGCGATCTCGAGCAGCATGGGGTCGGCGCGGCGGCGGTTGGTCAGCGCGGCGACGCGGGGGTTGGTGGACGTACCGGGCTGTCCGGCGGCGGGCTCGCCGCTGACGTCGTACACGCCGTCGTCGAGGTCGAATTCGTCGGAGGCGGGCGTGAGGTCCGGTGCGTTCGGGGGATCGGGCGTCACCGGGGTTTCTCCAAGGCGAGTATCACGGACGTCAGAGTCTGAAATCTTACCGATTTGCCAGATCCAACGGCGTCTTAGCATCGGCCACGCCGAAAGCCCGCCGCCATTGATTCGTAGGATGCGGGCCCCGGCGGTTTCGCACAGTTCTCGGACGATCGCCCCGCGTCAAGGAACGCTTCATGCACGACGACCACGCTCATCATCACGACCACGCGGAGGAGGAAGGGCCGCAGATGCAGGCCCGCGCGAAAGACCACCTCCAAGCCGAGTCGGCGCAGGCCTGGGCGGCGGCGATCATCGGCGGGGACGTCGCGGCGGTGGCGGCGATGCTGGCCGACCGGCCGGGGCGGGCGAATCAATTTCTGTCGCAGGACCGGCCGTGGGGCTTGGAGATGTGGATGCCGCTGCATTTCGCGGCGCGCGAGGGGCACGCGGCGGTGGTGGCCGTGTTGCTGGAAAGAGGGGTTCGGCCGGAGTGTCGGACGCGGTTCGCGACCCCGATGCACGCCCGGCGGACGCCGCTGCACTTCGCGGCCGAGGGCGGGCACGCCGCGGTGTTGGCGCAACTATTGGACGCGGGCGCCGACGTCGACGTGTTGGACGCGCGGAACGACCGACCGCTGCACCTGGCGGCGCGTCGAGGGCACGCGGCGGCGGCGCGGGCGTTGGTGGCGGCCGGGGCCGACCCGGAGGCGAAGAACGGCAACGCACGGACGCCGTTGCACGAAGCGATCCGTTCGGACGACGGGGTGAGCGACGCGGACGCGAACGCGGCGGCGCTCACTTTGCTGGAGCTCGGAGCCGACCCGACGGCGGAATGCCCGAAGGAAGCGCTGTTCCGAACGCCCGTCCTGCGATGCGAGGCGATGGGGGAGCGGCGAGACGCGGTGCTCCTGAAGCTGCGCGAAGCGATCGGGTAGCCGCAGGCCAACGGCCTGCGCGTCTCCGCGGGGTTGCGACGACCGGTTCTGGCGTGTCATACGATCAATGCATGAATCTCGAACGCGCCATCGCGATCGCCACGCAGGCCCATGCCGGGCAGACGCAACGCAACGGCGAGCCGTACATCTTGCACCCGATCCGGGTGATGCTGAGCCTGTCGAACGGCCCGGGTGCCCCGGCGGGCGACGAACTCGACGAGCTGCGGATCGTGGCGATCCTTCACGACGTGGTGGAAGACACGCCGTGGACGCTGGGCATGCTCCGGGACGAGGGCTTCGCCGCCGATGTGATCACGGCGGTGGACGCGGTGACCAAGCGCGACGGCGAGGAGTATCCGGATTTCGTGGAACGCAGCGCCGCCGACCCGCTGGGCCGGCGGGTGAAGCTGGCGGACCTCGAGGACAACCTGGACATCCGGCGTCTGCCGAAGTGGAAGCCCAAGGACGCCACCCGAGCCGAGAAGTACCTCAAGGCGTGGCGTCGCTTGAAGGCGTTGGGTTGACGAGAGTGCCGCCGCGGGCGACGTAGCCCGGCAAGCCCGAAGCATCGAAGCGGGCGTCGTACCCGAAGTGCTTCAGGATCGCGGACAGGACCGCCGCGCCGTTGCCGCGATCGTCGGTGACGAACACCGTGATCCCTTCGAGACCATCGCGTTCTCGTTGCTCATCTCTTTCGGCGCCGGTTCCCCTTCGGGCGGCTTTCTCGACCGCCTCAAGGACGACTCGCTCCGCCTCGGAAACGAGTGTCGGACGCTTAATGTCGGGGACCAAGTCGCGCCACGGCAGGTTTATCGAACGCAAGATATGCCCCCTCTGGTCCGTGCCGGGGACCCGCGCCTCCCCGTCGAACGCGCGGGCCGACCTGGCGTCCAACACGATCGCGTCAGAGGATGCTTCGTGATAATTCGTTCGGCCCGATCGCAACAACGGCACTGCCAATACCACCGGTGCGCGGAGCGGCGACGCTTCGGTGCGGACCGGTTGGCCGCGCGCGATCCATTCGCGGAGGTGTCCGTCGAGCAGGCGGGCGTTGGCGTCGAGGCCGAGCATCGTCAGACCGGCGTAGACCCGCGCCGGGAAGATGCCGGCGGCGTCGCCGTAGAGCAGCAGGTCCGTGTCCGGGCCGATGCCGTGCCCGCCAAGCCACGCGGCGAAGTCTTCGGGAGTCGGCAGCAGCGAGCGCAGGCCGTCGCGGGTCGCGTAGGTCTCTTCGCCTTTGACGTAGACCGCGCCGGGGATATGGCCGTGGTCGTACCCCCGCCGCCCGTGCCCGACGTGGACGATCACCAGCGGGCGGACGCCGGCGTGCCAGTCGCCCTCGGCGGGGCCAGCGGCCGTGCCGCGCTGCGCCTCGGCGGCCACGCGGGCGGCGAGTTGATCCACCGTCACGAACACCTCGGCGGCGGCGCGGAGGCTCCCGGCGAACGCGGTGAGCCCGACGAACAGCACGAAAAAAACCCCGCGTTGATGCGCGGGGCTTCGAAAGGTTTTAAATCTTGAACTCGGTCGGGCGCTCATGCCGGCAGTTTAAGCCGCGGCGTTCACGCCGAGCGGCGGCGGAGCATGGCCAGCCCGCCGAGTCCGAGCAGGGCCGCCGAGGCGGGTTCGGGGATGGCGTAAATCCCGGCGATGGCGCCGGTGACGCTGCTGTCCGAACCAATCAGGAAGGCCAATTCGCCGTCAACCCACCCCAGGTCGGTGATGCCGATCACCGGGCTGCTGCTGGTGCCCAGGCCCGAGTTCGCGGGGCCGGCCAGGATCTCGGCTTGCGTCAGGACGAAGCCCAGCGTGCCCAGCGGGTCGTCGGGATCGAACGAAAGGATCGCGTCGAAGCCCGAGTCGAAGAAGAAGATGTCGCCGTTGGGTGCGGCGAAGAAGCCGGTGTTGGTCGGGTTGATGCCGTTGGTGCCGCCGAGGATCGCGTCGGCTTGATCGGCAGTGACCAGGACTTCGCCGGTGCCCGTGTTGGTGTCAAAGGCGTAGATGCCTTCGACGAGCGGGCTGGAGCCCGAGGCGTTGCCGAAGAACAGGACGCCGTCAGAAGCGGCCAGGCCGGAAATGATGTCGTCGCCGGAGAGGGCGGCGAGCTCGGTGTCGGTCACGACGGTTTCGAAGGTGTTCACTGAGGTGTTGGCGATGATCGAGTCGGTGTCGGTCTCGTAGAAAAAAGTCTCGCCGGTGATCGCATCGACGGCGCCGAAGAACACGCCGGGTCCGGTGCCGCCGATGAAGGCGTCGAGGCTGGGTTCGGAGCCTTCGATGGAAACGCCGTTGATGCCGACGGTGCTGAAGCCGTATATCTGATCGGTCGTGATCTCGCCGCTGAGGATCGTGTCCCCGCTGAGGTCGAAGAAGGCGGGGGCGTAAGCGTCGTTGCCGGTCAGGCCGATGAGCTGGGTGCTGTCCACCGTGGTGGTGACGGTGTTCGCGCCGCCGGCGTCTTCGATTTTCTGGATCGCGGGGACGTCGTTGCCGGAGATCACGGCGAAGGCGTCGGAGCCATCGCCGACGAACCCGGCGATGAACGTGTTGCCGCTGTCGGCAAAAATGTCGTCGCCATCGGTGAGTTGGATGTATTGGGCGGAAGCCGCGGTGCCGAGCGACAGACTCGCCAAGAGCGTGGCGGTGGTGGCAACAAAACGGGAAGTCATAGTCTTTCTCTCCGGTTTAGAAACAATCCGTAAGCCGCGGCACGAATTTTTCGTGGGTGCGCGACCGATAGATGATACTGGCTTTCAAGACCGTCGCAAGGGTCTTCCGCAAGAATTTCGGCGGGTCAGCAGGAAGCCCGACAGGCCCCAAACCGCGGCCGCGGTGGGTTCAGGCACGGCGGAACCGGACAAATCGGGGGCCGCCAAGGAATTCCCCCAGTTATTCAGGACGCGGTTGAGCTCTTCCTGATCGACGTTGAGGGTTTCGAAGCCGTCCGCGTTGGCCCAGTCGCCGCGGGCCAGCCCCCAGTTGTTGAGCACGAAGTTCAGGTCGCCCTGCTCGACGGAGCCGGAATCGTTGTAGTCGCCTTCGAGCCCCGCGACGGTGAGCGGCAGCACGAGGCGGTACACGTCGCTCTGCGTGTTGAGCTCCCCCGGGAGTCGCCCGTAGAAGTGCAAGACCACCTCGTCGTTTTCGTTGCGGTCGCTGAGCGTCAGGACCGAGGTGGTGAGGATGCCGAGGTTGCCGGCGGGGTCGCCCGCTTCGTCGAGGATCGGCGAGCCGACGGCCGCGACTTCTTGCCCGTTGACGATCAGGCTGTCGCCCCAGAGGATCGCGACGTCGCCGTCGTTGTTGAGCGCGAGGTCGCCGGTCCGGCCGGTAAAGGTGGGGGTGGTGCCTTCGAAGTCTGAGTCGACCGCGTCGCCGGTGCGGAGGAGCACTTCGTCGACGACCGAGCCCGAGCCGGAAAGGATGAGCGTCTCGAACCCGTTGCCGTTGGTGATCTCGCCGGCGACGATCCAGTCGCCGTTTTGGTTGATCGCCGGGTTGGTGAAGTCGTACCAGTCGTAGCCGGCGTCGCCGCCGATCAGTTCCGCGGGCACGGCGACGTCTTCCCGTACCAGCCCGCCGGTGGGCAGGGCGGTGACGGCGGCGCCATTGACCAGCAGTTGGTCGTCGATGGGCTGGGTGTTGACGTTCACTCGGAACGCGGTGGGGTCCATGTCCAGCAGGCCGATCCATTGGTTGCCATCGGTCGACGCGTTGAGCGAACCGAGGCTTTGGAAGGTGCTGAGCCCGAGGCTTTCGAAGGGCACGGTCGCCTCGGCCCCAGACAGGCCGGAGATGCTGTCGCCGGTGCGGATGACCGACGACCACGTGCCCGCGTCGTAGCGGAAGAGGCCCTGGTCGAACCGGGTGCCGGTGATGTTCTGCGGGGGGAAGGTGTCGGTTTGGCCGTTGGTGTAGGAGGCGGAGACCAGGAACGTGTCCTGATCGACCAGCCGGACCAGGCCGAACCCGTCCCACGTGTAACCAGGCAGGCCGAGCTCGCCGGGCAGGGCGTCGCCTTCGCGGAGCACCACGCTGGGGCTGCCGCCGGTGGGCTGAATCAGCAACGGGTCGCCGCTGGCGACGGTGTCGCGGTAGGCGAGCGTGCGGTCGTCGGCGATGTTCAGGCCGGACAACGGCGAGGCAGCATTGGTCGGGATCAGGTCGAACGCCTGGATCTGGACCTCCGGCGTGATGGGCAGCGGGGCGGCGGGCGACTCGACGACGATGCCCAGTCGCATGCTCCCGTTGGCCGGGAAGGGGAAGGTCTGCAGGAAGCTCGTGTCGGTCGCGCGGACGGCGACGGCACCATCGGTGGTTCCCGCGAGGCCCCCGATCACGTTGATGTCAAAGCCTTCGAGGACGTCGGTTTCGCCGATGACGCGCTGGATCGAGGTGACCTGGGCCCACGCGGGACCGGCGACGGCCAGCGTCGAGCTAAGGCAAGAACACAGAAACACTTGGTGAGCGCGGGTCATCTTTCGAGTCCTTCGGAGCGGGGGATAGAAGCTCCGAGTTAGGCGGGAGTGCGGGTTGATGCGAACATAGTTCGCGATTTTGCCGAATTTTCATATAATTCGGAGCCTGCGAATATACACCGAAAACGGAAACGCTCGATGCCCTTTTTGCCACGCCCGAACCAGTTTCGCGATTCTCGCGGCCATTTCGGGTTCACGCTGATCGAGTTGCTGGTGGTGATTTCGATCATCGCGCTGTTGATTGGGATTTTGCTGCCCGCGTTGGGGTCGGCCCGGGAATTGGGCCGTCAAACGGTTTGTCTGGCCAACCTCCGCGGGATCACTGCGGCCTCTCACGCTTACGCCACGGACCAGGACGGCTACTTCCCTTGCAACGGGCAGTGGGGGCAGTCGGCTTGGAGCCCGACCCAACCCGGGCAGACCGGCTTCGCCTCGGCGATCTACCGGGCCGGGGCCGGCTTTACGGTCGCGGACAACCCCTTCGAGCCGCACGCGGGCACCGGACCGGAGACGGTCGGCCTCGGGGCAGCGCTCGAACACGGCGGCTACATGGTCGGCGGTGGTCAGCCGTGGCAATGCCCGTCGCGGACCGTCGAGTATCGCAACAACGGCAACACGTACAGCTTCAACGCTAGCCGGGGCCCCGAGCAGATCGCCGGCTTCACCATCCAGACGCTCTCCAGCCGAGCCAAGGCGTTCGACGTGGGCTACACCCGCGCGGACCAGATCGCCCTCACCGCCGCGTCGACTTCCGCGGGCAGCACCCAGTCCCGCGTGCCCTGGGTCTACGACGTCACCGGCCTGAGCGCCGCGCCCGCCGGCGAAGTGTTCATCGGCACGTTCTCGCCGCCACGCGGCACGACCGACGAACCCAAGCCGCATACGGTCGATCCCGACTCGTCCGGCATCAACGACGGATACTTCGACGGGTCGGCCGGGCTGCGCAGCCTGATCGACTAACCGGTCTGCGTTCGTTTCCGGGGTTAGGTTGAAACGGATGAGCTCTGATCAACTTTGGCGCACGCTTCCCGCCGTGACGCTCGCGGCGCTCTTGGCCGTGCTGGGAAGCCGTTTCGATTTCGCCTCAGGGATCGCCCGTGCGGAGATCGCCGAAGATCGTCCAGCACCTCTCACTCTCGGCATCGATGAATTGCGCGCCGCGTACGCCGGGCCGCCGGAGACGTGGCCGGCGTTCGTGGTGGACGCGGGCGTCGAGGCGGTGGAGTTGGGATTGGTGCCGCAGGTCGAGCATCCCGCGGACAATCCGTACAGCGAAGACAAGGCGGAACTCGGGGAGCAATTGTTCTTCGATCCGCGGTTGAGCCGGTCGAATCAGATGAGCTGCGCGTCTTGCCACGATCCAGATTTGGGTTGGGCGGACGGGCGGACGGTGTCGTTCGGCACGGACCGGCTGGAGCTGGCCCGCAACGCGCCCACCGCGCTGGGCTCGGGGCATTTCGATCGGCTGTTCTGGGACGGTCGGGCGGACTCGTTGGAAGACCTGACGTTGAAGGTGATCGCCAACGCGGACGAGATGCACGGCGTGGGCAAACAGGTCGCGGCGAAGATCGGCGCGATCCCGGAATACCGGCAGGCGTTCATCGATGCGTTCGAAGACGAGATGGCGTTCGACGACAACGACGAGCCGGTCGCCGAGCCCGTGACGCTCGAACGCATCGGCCAAGCGGTGGCGACGTTCGTGCGGACGATCGAGCCCGGGCGGTCGCGGTTCGACCGGTTCGTCCGGCGGGCCGGTGCCACCGGCGACACGTCGAGCTTCACCGACGACGAGCTGTGGGGCCTGCACCTGTATCGCACCGAAGCGAACTGCATGAACTGCCACCACGGCCCGATGATGACCGACGGCCAGACGCACGTGACGGGCCTGCACCTGTACACCCGGCGGGACGACTACGACCCCGGGGCCTTCGCGGTAACGGGAAACGACGAAGACCGCGGGGCGTACAAGACGCCGCACCTGCGGCACATCGCGCGGACCGGGCCGTACATGCACCACGGGCTGTTCGAGTCGCTGGAGGTGGCGGTGCGGGCTTACAACGGCGGGAACCGGGTCGGCCGGCCGCGGGGCAAATATCTGGACGACCCCGCGTTTCCCGTGATGTCGCCGCTGATCCACGAGCTGGACCTCAGCGAAGCGCAGGTGCAACAGATCGTGTCGTTTCTGCGGACGCTGAGCGAGCCGCACCGTCGGGTGGAGCCGCCGGATTTGCCGCCGGGGTTGTACGGGCGGGAGTGATCGCCAACGCGGCGGATCAAGGCTGCGGATGTTGGCGTAGGTTTTCTCTTTCCTGCGTTTTTCGTGTTTCTTTCGTTTCCTGCGTTTCGCTCGCCCGTTAGCTTGACGGCATGCCCGACGACCCGCACGCGTCTTCCGAGCCGGCCGCACCCCAACCGGTGCCGCGCAAATACGACCCGTACGGCAAGCCCGAGACGCCGCTGTGGCGGGTCCGTTGGTTCCAGGTGAGCTTGGGCATCATCGTGGTGTTGACGGTGGCGTCGTACGTGGTGCCGGCGGCGTTCCGGCTGGTGTACGCGACGCGGTCGGTGCTCACGCCGATCCTGGTGGGGCTGACGCTGGCGTACATCTTGAACCCCGCGGTCACGTATCTGTACGAACGGTTCAAGGTGCCCCGGCCCGTAACGGCGGCGACGATGCTCGGGTCGTTGGCGTTGGTGGTGACGGGGTTGCTGGTGCTGATCCCGATCATGCTGTGGCAGGCGTTGCGTTTGCTGGAGAAGATTCCCGACACGGTGCATGAATTGGCGGCGCGGCCGGACTTACCGGCGCTCGTGGACCCGGTGGTGCAGTGGTTGAGCGAGACGCTCAAGCAGTTGGACGTCGTGGCGCATTCGTTTTTTGAGCCGGACATGGGGGCGCCTTCGGCCGCGGCCGCGGGTGCTAGCGCGGGAGCGGGTGAAGCGACGGAGACGGCCGCGGCGACCGCGGAAACCGTGGTGGACACGGCGACGGATTCGCACGACGGCTCGGCCGCCGCGGACATCCCGGAAACGGGGAGCTTGCCCCCGGAGGGATCGAGCGCGGAAGAGTCCGAGGTTTCGTTCCTGGACACGGTGACCGGCTCGCTGGGCGACGTGAACTGGAAGGCGGTGGCCGAGGCGAGCAGCACGGCGTTGGATTTGGGGGCCGGGGCGGTGGGCACGGTCACGGGGGCGGTGGGCTACGCGATGGTGTTCGCGGTGGTGGCGGCGTTCGTGTTCTTCTTCGCCACGTGGAAGTTCCGGGACTTCGTGTGCTGGTTCGATCCGTACGTGCCGGAGAGCAAGAAAGCCCGGGCCTACGAGGTGCTGGGGATGATGGATCGCTCGGTGTCGGCGTTCATCCGCGGCCGGCTGATTCAGGCGAGCATCATGGCGGTGGTGCTGACGATCGGTTTGCTGTTCACGGACGCGCGGCAGTTCGCGCTGCTGCTGGGCGTGGCGGGCGGGGTGCTGGGGCTGGTGCCGTACGTGGGGCTGGTGGTGTGGCCGGCGACGATCGTGGTGGCGTGCCTGTTGAACCTGCAGGCGGGGGAATCGATCGCGCTCTGGGGCGCGGTGATTTTGCCGTCGGTGGTGTTCGTGGTCGCGCAGAGCCTGGACGCGTACGTGATCGAGCCGGTGGTGCAGGGCAAGGCGACCAATCTGGACGCGTTGACGGTGCTGCTGGTGGTGTTGATCGGCGGCTCGCTGGCGGGCCTGCTGGGCTTGCTGATCGCGATCCCGGCGGCGGCGTGCCTGAAGATCCTGTGGCGGGAGGTGGTATCGCCGGAGCTGCGGCAGCTGGCTTCGCAGACGTGAAGCACGAGACCAAGAAGATCGAGAACATTCAGGCTTTGCGCCCGCGGGTTTGCGGGAGCCCACCGCGGCTTAATCGTTGGCTTCTTGCGTTTCCTGACTTTCTTGCGTTGCGTCGCCTCCGCGCACCCGCGCTTCGGCCATCTTGTAGATCGCCGTCGTCTCGTCGCGGTTGAATTTCCAGTCGTCCAGGAGCACCCGGTGGTCGTCGCCCTCGCCGTCGAGGTACCTCAGGTACGCGATGCCTTTGGACTTCCAGCGGTCGTCTTCGATGGCTTGCACCTGATCCCAGGTCAGGTCGACGCCCGCGTGGGTGCGGACGCCGCGGTCGTCGGCCTCGACGTATCGCTTGCCCGCGGCGAGCCAGCACCAGGCGAACCACAGGCCGATCGGGGCGCAGACGCCCATCATGACGAACTGGGTCGCAATGTCATGGGTCTCGAGGGGCTTGATCTTGTTGGGGTTCTTGGCGACGGACTCGCCGTAGCCCTGCTGCCGGGCGTAGTCGGGCCAGCGAGTCTGCCAGTCGTCGTGCTGTTCCTGGAAGGCTTGGAGGTCTTCGTACATCGCCTGGGCGGCGGGGTAGGCGACGGCGCCGTCGTAGAGCGCCCAGCCCGCGAAGCCGAGCAGGCCCAGAGTGAGGATGAGCAGGCGGACGCGATAGCCGTTGGCGATGGTGGCGCGGACGGGGCCGGTCGGCGGGGCGGGGTCGGCCGACTCGGCTTGGGGCTCCGCGACGGCTTGGGGTTGGTCTTCGTGGCTCATGGCAGGGTCCGGAGGAAGAATCGCGATGCGGCGTCTATCGGCTGCGCGACGCGGGACGCACCATAGGGGAAGCCGGAAACCGCGGATTTATTCCCGGTGGGTTGGGCGTTTGCGGGGGCGGAGCGTCGCGTCCGTGGGCGGCGGGGTGGGGCCGGCGAGGCGAGCGTCAGTCGCGGACCTTGCGGATGGCGGTGTCCCACCAATGGGCGGCGAGTTGCCGGGCGGCGGGGAGTTTCATGAGTTCCGAGAACCCGCCGCCGCCCGGCAGCTTGGAGTCCAGGCGTCGCGTGGGGATGCGGGGCAGCTGGGCCGCGGCTTCGGGGTCGTCACGTGTGGCCCAGGTGAGGAAGGCCGAGTGCGCGGCGATCATCTGGTCGGGGGATTGTGGTCGGCGTGAGCGGCCGAGCGTGATGGAAAAGCCCACGGGTGGTCCTTTCTCGGGTCGGGCGGGGCGGTTCGGCGGGAGAGGCTAAGCCAGAAATCGGGGCCAGAAACCGGCGGTACGCGGGTCGAGTGTGCGGGGTTGCATGATATCCGTCGGGGCAGCCAAATCGGGCTTATCCGCCGCCGTTTTCCGGGTGAGACGCGGGGGCTGGCGGCGGGGCGTCGGCGAACGGGGCGTACGGGTCGCGGGGCAGCGACCAGAGGCCGACGCGGTCGCGGCGGGCCTGCTGCTCGAGCAGCGCGAAGCGCTCGGCGTGGCGGTGCGGCCAGCGGTCGTCGGCCCGGGCGAGGCCCGCGAGGATCAGCCGCTCGGCCAGCAGCCCGCCGTCGGGCAGTTCGACATGGGCGACCAGCCGGCCGAAGCGGCCGCGGGGGCGGGTGCGTTCGAGGCGGAGCGTGACGGCTTGCCCGGTGAGCCAACGAGTGGCGAGCGCGGCGGCCTCGTCGGCGAACGGCTCCGCGGGCGTCGGTTGGATGTCGGGCCGGCGGGGGTCCGTGGGGCGGGCGAGCTCGGGCGTGTCGACGCCCCAAACGCGGACCCGCGTGGTCGGCGGGGGGACGGCAAGGTCTTCCCGTTGGGCCCGGGTGAAGTCGGGCGCGGCGACATCGAAGGTGTCGCCGTCGATCACACGGGTGACCAGGAACGTGCCGCCGTCGTATCGACCCAGGTCGCCGCGCCCGCTCAGCAGGAACCCGCCGCGATCGACGAGCACCAGCACGATCAGCGCGACCAGGACCGCGGTGAGGCGCGAAGCGAAGCGGCGGCGTTTGCGGCGGAGCAGGGCGTCGACGTTGGGGGCTCGGCGGCGTCGGCGCGACGGACGGCGGGCGCGTTTCGCGGGCATGGCGTCAGGCTACGGCGGCCGTCGATCGCCGACCAGGGCCGATCGGAAGGACGCGGAATGGGCGTCAGGCGAACACGTCGAGCAGCACGCCCAGCGTGGCCGGCGGGTAGATCGGCACCGGCCGCTCGATCACGATCGGGTCGGCGGCCGGATGGGGGTGATCGTGAAGGTGCGCGGTGGTTTCCAGGCGTAGGAAGCCCGCCGGGCGTTCGGCGGTGCAGGCGTGGTTTTCGCACGGCGGCGTGGCGTGTTTCAACGCGGCGAGGACCGCGGGGTCGTGGAGCCGGTGATATTCGTGGAGTTCGTATGTGCCGTGCTTGAAAAGCGCCCGCGGTTGTTGGTCGCGCGGCTCGGTCGCCGGGGCCAAGCGTTCGGCCCGCGCGACGTCCACCGCGAGGTTCTCGCCCGGCAGGTACGGCCGAAACCCGAGATGGCCGACGGACACGTCCACGCTCAAGCCTGCCCGCGCTGCGGCCCGCGGCCAGCGGACGCGCCGGATGGGGCTCGGCGTGCGGCGGGGCGCGATCGGCCTCCGCGCGGCGAGACCGGTCTGTGCGGGATGTGGCGTCCGGACCACGCCGCGGCCCGGTTTAGCATGGCCGCGATGCGCACCGAAGCCCTGGACTTCGAACTGCCCGAGCGGCTGATCGCGACGAGTCCGGCCGAGCCGCGCGACGCGGCCCGGCTGATGGTGATCGACCGCGCGGCGGGCACGCTCGAACACCGCCGCGTACGCGACCTGCCCGCGTTGGTCGAGGGTGGCGGCGCGGACAAAGCCCACTTCCGCGCGGGCGACTTGATGATCGTCAACCGCAGCCGCGTGCTGCCGGCGTATTGGGAGGGCCGGCGGGCGGCGACCGGCGGGCGAGTGACCGGGCTTTACCTCAACGGGAACGATGAAGACGGCGGGCGGGCGCGATGGAGCGTGATGCTCGAGACGCGAGGCAAGCCGGGCGTAGGTGAGGTTCTCGAATTGGAAGCCGAAGCGCAGGCGGGTTTGCGGCTGGTGTTGCGGGAACGAACCGGGCCGGGGACGTGGATCGCCGAGCCGCGCGGATTAGACGACACGGCGTTGAACCCCGAGGACGCGCTGGCGGCGCTGCGGCGTGTGGGCAAGCCGCCCCTGCCGCCGTACATCCGCAAGGCCCGCAAGGCGATGGGGCTGACGGAGTTCACCGAGTCGGACCGAGAGCGGTACGAGACCGTGTATGCCACGGGCGACGACGCTTCGGGCGGTTCGATCGCGGCGCCGACCGCGGGGCTGCACTTCACGCCGGCGTTGTTGGATCGGCTGGATGCGCTGGGGTTGTGTCGCGTCGGCGTGACGCTGCACGTGGGCGTGGGCACGTTCCTGCCGGTGCGCAGCGAGACGCTGGAAGGACACGCGATGCATTCCGAACGCTTCGCGGTGTCCCCCGATGCGCTGGACGCGTTGCGGGTGAGCCACACGGAAGGCCGCCGGCGGCTGGTCGTCGGCACGACCGCGGTGCGGACGCTCGAATCGTTGCCGCACCCGCTGCCCACAGCGGACGCCCGCCCCGACGGGATCGCCGGCGACACGGACCTGTTCATCCGGCCGGACGTGGGCTTCACGTTCCGACACACCGATGCGCTGCTCACGAACTTCCACCTGCCGCAGAGCACGCTGATCGCGCTCGTGGCGTCGCTGCCGGGCGTGGGTTTGGCGAACCTCAAGGCCTGGTACGCCGAAGCGATCGCGCACGAGTACCGGTTCTTCTCGTACGGCGACGCGATGCTGTTGGTGTGAAGCGTGAGAGGCATCGGTGGGTGGTGGCGGGCGATTGGTGGTAAGCGTGCACGCGCCGGTGGATGACTCGTCCGCTTTCGGTCCCCTCAACGCCCACCAGCCCGTAACACTTCCGTACACTCGCCGCGTGCCGCTGGATCAAGGCCATCCCGACGACGATCGCCCGTTGTTCGCGGACGCGAAGCAGGACGCGCCGATGCCGCTGGGCGATCACTTGGAAGAGCTGCGCGGCTGCGTGATCCGCGCGATGGTCGGGGTGTTCGTGATCTTCTTCGTGGTGGTGCTCCCGCCGGTCGCCACGCGGATCATTTCGTGGCTAGCCCGGCCGCTGCTGTCGGCGATGCACGAGACGGGCTACCCGCCGCAGACGTTCGTCACCGACCCGACCGCGGGGTTCACGAGCGTGTACCTGCCGGTGAGCTTCATCACGGCGCTGATCGTCGCGTCGCCTTGGGTGCTCTACCAGCTGTGGCGGTTCGTGTCGGTCGGGCTTTACGCCAACGAGCGGCGGGCCGTGCACATCCTGGTGCCGTTCAGCACGTTCATGACCGCGCTGGGCGTGGGGTTCACGTACTACGTGATGCTGCCGGTGTCGCTGATGTTCTTCTTGAGTTTCGCGAAGCTCTACCCGCAGGTCGAACCGGGCGAGCCCGGCTACGTCTTGGGCTTCCTGATCGATACGGTTTACGGCAGCGATCGGCCCGACCCGCGGACGTTCGAAGACCCCGCTACGGCGATCATCCCCGCGCTGCCGGTGCTCGCGAACGATCCCGACCCGTTGCTGGAAGGCCTGCTTTGGATCGACGGGCCGTCCGGCACGTTGCGGATGGTCGTCAACGGCCGCATCACGGAGCAGACCGCCGCCAAGCCGCAGCTCATGACGCCGCTGCCGAAGGTGGACGAATACGTGCGGTTCGCGGCGTACCTGGGGCTGGGCGTGGTGGCGGCGTTTCAGCTGCCGGTGCTGATGCTGGTGACCGGGTGGACGGGGTTGGTCGACCCGGACTGGGTCGCGAAGGGTCGGAAGTACGCGTTGTTCGTATGTGTGTGCTTGGGCGGTATCCTGACGCCAACCGATCTGCTGAGCATGGCAGTGCTGTCGGTGCCGCTTTACGGGCTGTTTGAGTTGGGCTTGCTGCTAATGCGTTTCGCGCATCGCGGCGGCGCCCAAGCGGACTCGGCCGAGGCTTAAGCCGCGCGGATCGCGCCTTCTTCCGGGGGCAGCTCGAAGAGGTACGCGCCGACTTCGTGGCCGTCGCATTGGCGGACGTAGCGGGTGGCCGGCTCGTCGCGCAGGTCGATCAGCGGGCCGTCGGGCTCGGCGTCGGGGTCGTCGAGCGCGTCGAGGGACGCGACGGCTTGGATGGTCGGCCGGCAGGGCGCGTCGTCGTGCGGTGCGACGGCCACGGCGGCGGTGCCGTCGCTGAGCAGCAGCCGGCTGCCGGGGGCGAAGGGCGGGACCACGCGCAGCAAGGCCTGGAGCACGGTCTCGTCGAACCGTTGACGCATGGCGGGCATCATCATCGCGTGCAGCGCGAAGGCCACGGGTTGCTCGGGCAGGCCCGGCGGTCGGCGGAGGCGGTCGAACTGATCGGCGACGCCGGCGATGCGGGCGTAGATGTGGATCGACTCGCCGGAGAGCGTCGGGTGTTCGCCGCCGGCGTAACCGCTGCCGTCCGCGCGTTGGTGGTGGTGCAGGACGACGGTGGCGGCGGTCGGTTCGACCTGGCCGCGGACCATCTGGAAGCCCAGGGCCGGGTGCTGCCGCCAGCCCGCGTGGTCGTCGTCGCCGTGCTTCAGGAAGGCGTCGCGGTCGTCGGCGTCGAGGCGGGTGACGCCGATGTCGTGGAGCATCGCGCCGATGCCCAGGTTTTTCACGTCCTTCGCCCGGTCGGGCCGGACGTGCTTGCGCGACTGGACCAGGTACCCGTCGAGCTTCAGGCCCATGAGCAGGGACAGGTACGCCACGCCGCTGGCGTGGCGGAGCTGGTCGTCGCCGGCGTGGTGCAGGTCGCCCACGAACATCGCCGCCGTGGGCTGTTCGAGGCATTGGCGGATCAGGTTCGTGACCGCGTCGGTGTAGTCGGCGATGGGCAGCTTGGGGGCGGCGCTGCGCTGGGCGGCCTCGAACGCGCCGGCGATCTCGGTGAACACCGCGGACTGGGCGGCCATCACCTCGGGGTGCACGTGCTTTTCGAGGAAAGCCATGCCCGGAGCGCGGACCCAGACGGTGCGGATCTTGAAGTCGCGCAGGCGGGTGATCGCGGCTTCGCTGAGCGTGAACCCGGTCTTGAGCAGCGTTTGCGAAGGCGTCTGCGGGTGCATCACCGGCAGGGCGAGCGTCATCCCGGGGCGCAGCTTGGTGGCGTCGACGCGCAACATCTCATTGTGGATGTCGGCGGGTTTCGGGCCCGACTTAACCGTCGGCCGATAATCCTGGCCCTAGCCCGCCAAAACGTCCATCTTCTTCGCCAACTCGACGTCGAGCGCGGTGACCCGGTTGTCCGCGTCGTGCGTGTTGAGTTGGACCCGCACGGTCTTGTAGACGTTGTGCCAAGCCGGGTGGTGCCCCAACGACTCGGCCTCGAACGCCACCGCGGTCATCCAGGCGAACGCCGCCTTGAAGTCGGCGAACTCGAAGGTCTTGTGCAAGGCGTGGTCCTGGAACGACCAGCCGGGTAGATCGGACAGGGCGGCTTGGACGGCGGTTTCGGGGAGCGGGTCGGGCATAGTGTTGACCTGATTATGGGGGCAGCGCGGCAACAGCAATGTACTCATGGGCCAAGCATTGCTCCGCATCAAAGGTACGCGCGGCGGCACGAATCGGTCAGAATGTGTTGATGAAACGGCGCGATTTAGAGCGACACCTCAGGCAGCACGGCTGTGAACTGAAGCGTCACGGCGGAAATCACGACTTCTGGCACAACCCGGCCAAGCTCAAAGAAACCGCATCGGTCGGCATCGAGATATTCCGACCGGGACGGCCCGTGCGATCTGTCGAGCGTTGGGTGTGCCCATGATCGATAAGCGATAGTCGCTTGAATCATGAAGCTTTTTTGGGCTCAGAATCCTGGCCGTAGAGCTCCTGACGCAGGGCCATGAGACCGTCTCGCGCCTCTCTGGCCATCTCGAATCCTTCAGAGATCGACTTCGCTTGCGTAACGAGCCCCGGAATCATCGGCGCGGTGATGCAATACCAGCCGTCCTCATCTTCGGTAAAGGTGAGAAGCCGGTCTCCGTCCGAGACTTGGGTAGGAGCGATGTTCGGACATCTCTACAGAATAACTTTTAAACCCACAGGCAAGATGGCGTTTGCCTAGATATTTACTCACTCCGCCCAAGGCGCGACCGCGTCGCCGATGCCGCAGGCCAGGTAGCCGCCGTCGACAACGATCGTGTGGCCGTTGACGAACTTGCCCGCGGGGGACGCGAGGTAGACCGCCGCGCCGGCGATCTCGTCGGCGGTGCCGAAGCGGGCCATCGGCGTGTGCTCGAGGATGCGTCGGCCTCGGTCGGTGCCTTCGATCATCTGGCGGTTGATGTCGGTGGGGATGAAGCCCGGCGCGATGCCGTTGGCGCGGATGCCGAACTTCGCCCACTCGTTGGCGAGGCTGCGCGTCAGGCCGAGCATCGCGTTCTTGGCCGCCGCGTAAGCGGTTACGCCGGTGAGGTCGACGAAGCTGGAGATCGAGGCGATGTTGAGGATCAGCCCGGCGTGCTGCTCGCGGAAGACGTGGCCGGCGGCCTGACTCACGCGCAGCGCACCGGTGACGTGGATGTTGAAGAGCTGGTTGATCTCGTCCGCTTCGAGTTCGAACGTGTCTTTCTTGCACATGATCCCGGCGGAGTTGACGACGACGTGCAGGCCGGCGTGGACGTCGAGGCATTTCTTAATCGCGTGATCGACCGATCTCGCGTCTTCCACGTCCAGCGCGACGCCGGCGGCGACGGGTTCGGCGTCGTCGTGGGCGTGGGGCGTGTCGAGCTGGTTGAGGTGCTGCACGGCCCGCTGAACCTTTTCGACGGTGCGGGAGCCGACGACCACCTTGCCGCCGTGCATGACGAAGGCTTCCGCGATGGCCAGGCCGATGCCCGATGCGCCGCCGGTGATCAGGGCGGTCTGTCCGGTCAGGTCGAAGAGGGCGGTGGGGATGGGCATGGCGGCGTGGGGTTGGAGAAACGGCTAATGATGAGCGTGAGGACAGCGAAAACGGGACGGGGTCGAGCGTTTATCTTGAGCATACGGATTTCGGCGCAGCCGGCATGCTTCGGTGCGATCGCGTCGTAGGTATGCACGGCTTGTTCGCCGAGAATTCACCCGCGTCGTTCGCCGGTGTCGGCCCTATTCTTTGGCCATGTCTTACCGCCCGTCCGTGATCGTGATCGCTTTGTCTTGCGTTTTGCTTCCGCTGCTGGCCTCGTCGGCGGCCCGCGCCAATGACGAACGCTTCGACGTGCGGGCCACCTTCGACCGTCTGTGCGCGACGTGCCACGGACGCGACGGCTCGGGCGGGTCGGCGCCGTCCATGCTCCGTCCCGAAGAACTCAAGCGCCCTAGCGACGAGGCGATGTACGACATCATCGCCCGCGGCAACGACGAGGCCGGCATGCCCGGGTACGCCAAGACGATGACCGCCGCGCAGATCCGGGCGTTGGTCGTCTACATCCGTGAGCTGCGGGAACGCCACGCCCGCGGCGAGCTCGAACGGCCCACGCCCGACCGGGCGGGCCTGATTCAAACGCGACACCACGACTTCCGTTTCGAGACGCTCCTCGACGAAGACGCGGGCTTGGACGAGCCGTGGTCGCTAGCGATCCTGCCCGACGGCGCGATGCTCATCGCCGACAAGCCCGGCCCGGTCCGGCTGGTGCACCCCGACGGCCGCCTGCACCCCGAGCCGCTGGCCAACACGCCGGCCGTGTTCAGCAACGGCCAGGGCGGGATGCTCGAGGTCGCGCTGCACCCGGATTACGCCACCTCCGGCCGCGACGGGCACGGCTGGGTGTACCTCGCGTATTCCGACCTCAAGCGGCGCGACGGCCGAGACGTGAGCATGACCAAGGTCGTGCGCGCCAAGCTCGACCGCGACGCCCACGCCTTCACCGACTTCGAAACGATCTACCAGGCCGACCCCGAGCACTACTGGCCGACGCGGCATCACTTCGGCGTGCGCCTGGTGTTCCGCGGCGGGCACGTGTACTTCCCCGTCGGCGACCGCGGCCGGCAGAACACCGCCCAGGACCTCACGCTGCCCGCGGGCAAGGTGCACCGCGTCCGCGAAGACGGGCAGATCCCCAGCGACAACCCGTTCGCGCACTCCGAAGACGGCCTGGCCACGATCTACACCTACGGCAACCGAAACCCTCAGGGCCTGTCGCTGCACCCGGAAACCGGCGAACTCTGGTCCACCGAACACGGCCCACGCGGCGGCGACGAGCTCAACGTCCTCACCGCCGGCACCAATTACGGCTGGCCCAAGACCACCTTCGGCATCAACTACAACGGCACGCCCGTCACCCACCGCACCCACGCCGACGGCGTCACCCCGCCGATCCACCACTGGACGCCGAGCATCGCCGTGTGCGGCACCGACTTCGTCGTCGGCGACGCCTTCCCGAACTGGGAGTACGACCTGCTGGTCACGGCGCTCGTGCGGCAGGAGCTGCGCCGCTTGCGGCTGGGTATCGACGAAACGGGCGCGGCGGTGGTGCTCGAAGAAGAAACCCTGATCGCCGATCAAGGCCGGATCCGCGACGTGCCCGTCGCGGACGACGGGACGATCTACGTCATCTTCAACCGCCCCGGCCGCATCGTGCGGCTGACCCCGGCGAGGTAAGTTGCGCCGCAGATCGGAGGCCGGGCGTGTTCGAGACTGCGGTTTATGTCGTGTTGGGGGTGGTCGGTCTCGGGTCGGTCTCGGGTTGGGCTTGGTGGGTTTGCTCTATGGCGCGGTTCCGCTCTTGGTCCGGTCGCAGATGCGCATGCGGGTCGACGCCGCACATGTGATTTATGACGACGACGCGATCGCGCCGTCGTCACGCGTGTTCTTCGACCGGTTGACCGCGTCGCTCGAGCCGATGGGCTTCGTCTCCGCGAGCCGGTTTAGCCTCGTGCGAGACGGGCCTTTGGCAGCGGACCGCCGACGGCTCCGCCGCTCCCTACCGCTTGCCCGAGGCCCGGGTACACGACTACCTCGAGTTCACGCAACACGCCGCCGAGTCCGACGTGCAGGACCAGGCTTCGCGGTGCATGGACTGCGGCGTGCCGTTCTGCATGGGCGGGTCCGGCTGCCCGCTCGACAACGCGATGCCCGAGTGGAATCACCTGATCTACGAAGGCCGATGGGAAGAAGCCTTCGAGGTCATCAGCCGCACGAACAACTTTCCTGAGTTCACCGGTCGGGTTTGCCCCGCGCTGTGCGAGGGCGCGTGCTCGGCGCAGCTCTACGACCAATCCGTGACGATCCGCAGCCTGGAGCAGGCCGTGATCGACCACGCGTGGTCGTAGGGCTGGGTCACGCTCCAGCCGTCCGTGGAACGCGCCGGCAAGCGCGTCGCGATCGTCGGCTCGGGCCCCGCCGGGCTCGCGGCGGCGCAGCAGCTCAACCGGGCCGCACGGTCTACGAACGCCACGACCGTCCCGGCGGGTTGCTGGCGTACGGCATCCCGAACATGAAGCTGGACAAACGCTTCGTCCAGGCCGACGCCCGCGGCAACTTCGAGGCCGACTACGGCGAGCACCGCACGAACGTGGACCGCGTCTTCGTGGCCGGCGATTGCCGACGCGGGCCGTCGCTGGTCGCCTGCGCGATCGCGGAAGGCCGGCACGCGGCGCGGGCGATCGACTTCCATCTCATGGGCGAAAGCGAACTGGACACGCCGAGCGTGACCCACGCCACGCTGAGCATCGCGGCGACGTAGAGGCGCGCCGCCCGTTGGGCGGCGGCTACCTCGGTTCTGGTAGCCGTAGGCCGACGGCCTGCGCGGATGCCTTGGTTCACACGCGCGAGCGTTCGCTGTTCTTATGCGCGGTGTGGTCGGTCGGCTTGCGGAAGCTGTCCAGGTCGACGCTGCGGAAGTAGTCGATGGTCTTTTTCAGCCCCTCGGCGAGCGGGACCTTGGGTTCCCAGCCGAGTTCTTTCTTCGCCAGCGCGATGTCGGGCTGGCGTTGCAGCGGGTCGTCCTTGGGCAGCGGCAGGGTGACCAGCTTCGATCCGCTGCCGGTGAGTTCGATGACCTTCTCGGCCAGCTGCTTGATCGTGAATTCGCCGGGGTTGCCGATGTTCACCGGGCCGACGAACGCGTCTTGCGGGTCGCCGCTGGCGGGGGCGTTGTTCATGTGGGCCATGATCACGTCGACCAGGTCGTCGACGTAGCAGAAGCTGCGGGTCTGGCTGCCGTCGCCGTAGAGCGTGAGGTCTTCGCCCTTGAGGGCCTGGACGATGAAGTTGGTGACGACCCGGCCGTCGTAGGGGTGCATGCGCGGGCCGTAGGTGTTGAAGATGCGGACGACGCGGATGTCCACGCCGTTGTCGCGCCAGTAGTCGAAGAACAGCGTCTCGGCGGCGCGTTTGCCTTCGTCGTAGCAGGCGCGGACGCCGATGGGGTTGACGTTGCCGCGGTAGCTCTCGGTCTGCGGGTGGTGCTCGGGCGTGGGGTCGCCGTAGACCTCGGAAGTGGAGGCCTGGAGGATGCGGGCACCGGTGCGTTTGGCCATGCCGAGCATGTTGATCGCGCCCATGACGGAGACCTTCATGGTCTTGATGGGGTTGTATTGGTAGTGCACGGGCGAGGCCGGGCAGGCCATGTTGTAGATCTGGTCGACTTCGAGGGTGATGGGCTCGGTGACGTCGTGGCGGATGAGCTCGAAGTTGGGTTTCTCGAGCAGGTGGGCGACGTTGGTCTTTTGGCTGGTGAAGAAGTTGTCCAGGCAGATGACGTCGTGCCCCTGGGCGACGAGGCGGTCGCAGAGGTGGGAGCCGAGGAAGCCGGCACCGCCGGTGACGAGGACGCGTTGGAGGGAATCAGTCATGGGAGCAAGGGTCGCGGGATCGGTGGTTTTTGGCGCGGCGGTGGCGGTAAGTACCGTCACATCGGCCGAAAGCTCGCGCCGCGTTTGACGTCGAAGCTGACCATGTCGTGCATCGAGAAGTCGGCGAGCGATTGGCGGGGGTCGGAGAGGGTACACGCCAGCGTGGCCGCGCCGGCTTTCACGAACAGGGCGTTCTCGGACGCGGACCCGCCGACGACGGTGCCCTGCACGCGGCGCGGTCGGCCCATGCCTGGCTCGACGTATCGCCCGCCGGCGGAGATCGTGTCCACGCGCAGCGCCTCGGCGTGGAGCGTGCCGGTGAGCTTGTCTCCGGGCTCGATATCGGACGGCAGGCGGCCGTCGAGCACCAGGTGCAGGACGTAATCGGTGTGGGGTACGTTCAGGTGGACCATCGGCGGTTCGGCCTTGGCGTCGAGGCCGGCGAAGGTGCCGGCGCTGGGTGGGCACTGGGTGGGGACGGTGTCGGGCATGGGAAAATTCCTGCTGCTTTTGTCGGGCGGCCGCCCTTTTTGTGGGCCTAAGCTGGTTTTGGCGTTCGGGTGGCTTAAGATAAGGGTTTCCCGCCACGGACGGCGCCTGGTTGTTTCGCGCAAAAGAACGTGGCCATGCCCAACGTGATCGATCCTCAGACCAACTCCGCCGCGGGGCCGGACCAGAGTTGTCCGTCCACCCGCATGATCAACAAGGCGTTCTGTACGCAGAAGCTGCGGGCCGACTACCCGCACGTCGGGCTCTACGACGTGACCGACCGTCGCATCTGGCTGGCGAAGAACAAATGGGGCATGCCCGCCTCGCGGGTCAGCCACGCCAAGCTGCTCAAGGGCGGCGGCCAAAACCACTCGGTGGCCGACAAAGACCGTTTTGTGTGCTTCTGGTTCCACACGCCCGACACGGGCAGCGGGCCGCTGCAGGGCTACCCGATCGAGTGGAACGAAGGGCACCTGATCGTGCGTCTGGACCCGAACTGGTCGTATCAGACGTGCAGCTTCATCCCGCCGGCCGACGTGCGGCGGGTGGAGAAGAACATCGAGCAGCAGTACGACTGGGCGCGGCGGGTGTTCGAGGCGTATTGCGGCTTAGGGCTGAAGTTCCCGTTGAGCTGGCACATGCTCGGGCCGCGCACGGCGGATTCGATGTTCTACGTCGAGCGGCGCGAACCGTGAACCCGGCGGAGGCCGCCGCGGCGTTCGAAGTGGTGCATCCCTTGGGGGGCGTTGACGGAAAGGGGGAACCGTTTCCCACGCTGTACTGGTTATGTGACGAGGCGCTGCGTCGGGCGGTGGCGGACTTGGAACGTTGCGGGTGGATCAAGCGCCTCGAAGAAAAAGCGCGAGCCGACGCCGCGTTTGCCGCGGCGTTGGCGGCCGATCACCGACGGTACGCGGCGGCGCGGTGGGCGATGCTCGACAAAGACCAGCGCGCGGCCTGCGAGGGCCGGGGGTGGGGCGCGGCGCTGCGGGATCGTGGCGTCGGCGGCGTCGCGGACTTCACGAAGGTGAAATGCCTCCACGCGCACGTGGCGCACGCGTTGGCGGATCGGGCGTCCGATTCGGAGGTGGTCAACGCGGTGGGGGCGTGGGCGTTGGCGCGGCTCGGCGTGCGCGCTTAGGCGGGCATGTCGGCATCGGGCGTGTCGATCGGGATCAGGTCGTCTTCATCCAGCGGTGACTCGAAGCGCTCGATCGGGAACGCTTGGTCTAACGTGAAGCCGCCGACGGCGGTGCGGCGCAGGCTCGTGAGGTATCCGCCGGTGCCCAGGGCTCGGCCCAGGTCGCGCGCGAGGCTGCGGATGTAGGTGCCTTTGCCGCAGCTGATGTCGAGCGTGAGGTCGGGGAAGGCGTAGTCCAGGACGTCGATGCGATCGACGCGGACGGGGCGCGGCTCGAGCCGCACGTCCTGGCCGGCGCGGACGCGTTCGTAGGCGCGGCGTCCGTTGATGTGGATCGCGGAGTAGGCGGGCGGGGCTTGGAGGATGTCGCCGGTCAGCGTGAGCAGGGCGGCGTCGAGTTGTTCGGAGGTCGGCGGCGTGTCGGTGGGCACGCGGGTCAGTTCGGCTTGCCCTTCGGCGTCGTCGGTGGGGGTGAACCCGGCGAGGCAAATCCCGGCGACGTACCGCTTGGTCTGCCCCATGACTTCGGCCATGCGTTTGGTCGCTCGGCCGATCCCGCACACGAGCACGCCCGTCGCCAGCGGGTCGAGCGTGCCGGCGTGCCCGCACTTGACGCGTTTGATGGGGTGGCCCGACGCCCGCATCCCGTCGCGGGCCGATCGCCGAACCCGCGCCACAACGTCCATCGACGTCCAGTTGATCGGTTTGTCTACAACGATCATCCCGTTCATGTTGTAACAATACGTATTAAATGGTTTTAGGGGTTATCCGGCGATTTGTGACTCAAAAATCCGTGAACGTTTTTACTGGACATCAACGGCGACCTTGGGGTACGATATTCGCGTTATGCCATTGCTCTATTCCACCACCTGTGCGTACGCCATCCGTGCGCTGTGCCGCCTCGCCGTCATCGCCGGAGACCGCTACGTGCAGGTCGGCGACATTTGCGAAGGCACCGACCTGCCGGCCCCGTTTATCGCCAAGGTGCTACGGGAGTTGGTGGAAGCCAAACTGCTGATCAGCGCCAAGGGTCGCGGCGGCGGGTACGCGTTGGCCAAGTCGGCCGAGAAGATCCGTCTGATCGACGTGGTCGAAGCGATCGACGGCAAGGAGCACGTGAGCCGGTGCGTGGTGGGGCTGGCGGCGTGCAACGACAAGCAACCCTGCCCGCAGCACGAGGACTTCAAGCCGGTGCGGGCGCAGATCGGGGATTACCTGCGCGAGACCACGCTGCAGACCATGGCCGGGGCGCTGGAGGCCAAGCTGGACCTGCTGGGTAAGTCGGTGCACGAGCCCGAGCGCGGCCGGCCGATGGCCAAGCGTGCGTGACGCCCGCGGCGGGTCGCTCGATCCGGGTATCGATCGACCTTCCGGTTCGGCGGCGTCGATCGTGTTCGACAATGCGGGGACTTTTCCGTCTGCAGGTGAGGCGGATGAACGGCCGTCGGATGCTCACGCGGCTTGGCTTTCGGCCTTTTTCGTTTCGTCCGGGGCGTACACCTTGCTGATCAACAGTTCGTCGCGGACGGCGAGGTCGATCTTCTTCCTGGTCGGTTGTTCGTCTTCGTCCAGCACGACCACGAAGGGGCGGTCCGGTTGGTCTTCCGGGCTGCGGAGGACTTGAGCGGGGATGGCGATGTGGCCGGCCTTCGCGGACACCGCACCCGAGGTGGCGTCGTTGACCTTGGGCTGCACGTCGACGCGGAGGCCCACGGGGAACAGGCCGACCGTGTCCACCAGCAGCTTGCCGACGGTGGAGTCGAGTTGCTTGGCCTTGACGCCGATGAGTACGGCCTTGACCGCGTGGTGGACCGACTGGGCGGCGCGGTGGTGCCGCGGCTCGGCGAGCGCGGCGTAGGTGTCGGCGACCGCGACGAGCCGGGCGAGCGGGTGGAGGAAAAAGCCCTTGCGGCCGTGCGGGTAGCCGCTGCCGTCGATGCGTTCGTGGTGCTGGTAGATCGCGATGCGGACGTCGTTGGGTACGCCGGCGTTTTCGAGCAGGTCGGCGGAGTAGGCGGGATGGCGGCGGACGTCGAGCCACTCGGCCGGGGTGAGCGGGCGTTGGGCCCGGAGCAGCTTCTCGGGTAAGCGGGCCATGCCTAGGTCGGCGAGCAGGCCGGTGAGCCCGGCGTCGATGATGCGCGGTTCGGGGTAGCCGACCTGCTGGGCCAGGTGCATCGCGACGAGCGCGGTGCGGACGCCGTGGGTCAGGATCGGTTGACGGGCCGGCTTGGACAGATTCACCATGACCGCCGCGAGGTCGACGTCCAGCGTCATGATCGGCAGGATCTGGTGCAGCAGGTCGGCGGTCGGCCCGGCGTCGAGGGTGCGGGTGGCCGCGGGGCTGCGGGTCGCCGCCAGCCAACCGTCGCCCTGGTCTTGCCATTCGTCCAGCAGGCGGTTGGCGCGTTGCACGGCTTGTTGGCTGGCGTCTTCGAACGCGTCCAGGTCCAGCCGGGTCTTGCCGGGGCGCGGCCGATCGGTGAACGCGTACGCCTCGGCGTTGGGCGCGGCGTCGGCGGGCCGCGCGGCGGCCGCGGGCTTTTGCTCCGTGGTCGAGGCGTCCGAGCCGGCTTGCTCGGCCACGGGGTCGGAATTCGTCGCGGATTGGGTCTGCACCCGCCGGATGCCACGGCTGCGCAGCATCTCCAGAAAATGCTCCGTGATCACCGTGCCCGACGACAGCAACAGCCGGCCTTGTGGGTCGTACAGCCCGTGCGAGAGCTTCTGGCCGACTCCGAGCGCGCCGATATCCAGAGACGCACCATTACCATCCGCAGCACACATCGCAAACTCCTCGCGTGAACTCACACTTCGGCGTCGGCCACCCCCCGTGACCGAATAATGCTCGCGCCGAATTGCCGGATAATCAGTATCGACCGCCGAGTCGATGGCCTTGTGTGAGGGATTTACGTATTTCCGTCACCCGGCCGGGTGGCGTTTTATGTTTAGGCCGTAACAGGTCTTGCGTGCACGGCGGCCCGTGGGCCGGGCGTCCGATCGTGGGTCTTACCCTAACCAGGTCAGCGTCGTTCCGGCCGCCATCACCGCCAGGATGTGCAGCCAGGCCATGCCGCGTGCGGCCCAGACGTAGGAACGCTTATGCGTTTTGTGTCGGCAGCGCCGCCGCGCCCAGACCGCTCCCGGCCAACCGCCCAAGAATTCCCACAGGTGCAGCGTCGCCTCGGGCACCCGCCAGCCGCCGCGCTCGGCCCGGCGCTTGTCCCACGCGATCAGCCCCGCCGCCACGGCGCTCGCCGCGGTGACCCAAGCCAAGTACGCCAGCGCCAGCCAAAGCCACGCGGCTGCGCTCACGATCGGAACCGCCGCAGCCCCACCATCCGCGCGGCAAGCCGGTTGGTAAACGCCGTGCCGTTGCCGGGCCAGAGCGTTTCGCGCCGCACGCACGGCCCGGCCGGGGTGCCGCCCTCGCCAGCGCTGCTCGCGTGCAGAAGCGTTGCTTCTCCCGTGTCGACATCGAGCGTTTCCACGAAGCCGACATGATCGACACGCCTTGCACCCATCGCGAAGTAAACGACGTCGCCGGGCCGCACAACGCCGGCCCAACGTTCCCGCGCGGCCGAGCCCAAGCCGTCACGCGTCGCCTGCTCGCTCAAGTCGCCGGTGACTTCGTCGAGGTCGCGGTCTTCACCGATCGTTTCGAGCGCCGGCCACGCCTCCCCGAACTGCCGCCGCGCCGAATGCGGCAGCCAACCCGTGTGTCCATCGATCCAAGCGTCGTGGCGGACGGACCCGGTTTCGCGTTCGATCCGCCAACGCGCGGCGTACTGGACCAAGCCCGAGCAGTCCATCCCGAACCCGTCGCTGCCGCCCCAGACGTACGGCCGACCGACGAACCATCGCAACTCGTCGAGCAGGCCGGCCTCGTGCGGCGTCACATCGTCGGACTGAACCCACGCTGTTTGCCCACCCGGCGTGGCGATGCGGAACCAATCGCTCGTCTCCAGCGGATTGGTTTCACGCTGCTTGCCGTCACCGCTCACGAAGTCGGCCGCGCGCACCCACGCGCCGCAAGGCAGTTCAACGGCGGCCGGTCGGCGTTTGCGCGTCGCCTCATCGAAACCCAGGGACGACAACGCGGACACCCGACGCCACGCTTCGTCGCCATCGCCCCGCACGTTTTGATCCGGGTTCGCTGCGGCGCAAGGCACGAACGCGTCGCTGCAAACCCAGCCCCGGTCGCCGCGGCCCGCGTCCCCGCCCGCCGCGAGCGCCCCGCCGAAGACTTCGAGCCAATCCTCTTCGGACGCGCCGGTGTGGTACACCCGCTCCCCACACCGCAACCGGGTGACGACGCCGCGAGCACCCGTGGGTTCGCCGAACACGAACGCGCCGTGGGCCTCGGCGACGAGGAATGGATCGTGTTGGACCATCGATTCAGCCTACCGGGCCGGCGTCGCCGCGGCCATCCTCACACGACCCCCGCCGACCCGGTCGCGATCGGTTCGCTGACGAACTCGCGCGGGTCGGTGACGTGGCCGGTCAGCGCCGAGGCCGCCGCGGTCAGCGGGGAAGCGAGCCAGACGCCGGCCTCTTTGTGGCCCATGCGGCCGGGGAAGTTGCGGTTGGTCGTGCTGATGCACTGCAGCGGCTCGTTGAGTCGGCCGAACGTGTCGGTCGGCCCGCCCAGGCACGCGGCGCACGAGGCCGGGCCCATCTCGCAGCCCGCGTTTTCGAGGGCGGCGTACACCGAGGTTTTCGCCTTGGTGTCCCCGGAGGTTTCGTCCAGCGGCTCGCCGTAGAGGTTCAGCTTCAGCATGTCGCTGTGGACTTCGGTGGAGCCGGGCACGACGAAGGTGGGGATGGCCACGCCCTTGCCCGCGTCGTGCAGGATGTTGGCCGCGAAGATCATGTCGGTGATCTTGCCGCCGGTGCACGAACCGATGTACGCGCGGTCGAGCTTCTGGTCTTCGCAATCGCGGGCCAGCGCCTTGTTGTCCGGGCTGTGCGGCTTGGCGACCAGGGGCTCGAGCGTGTCGAGGTTCCAGGCGTGCTGGTAGCAGTACTCGGCGCCGTCGTCTTCCTCCTCGACGATCCAGTCGGGGCGGTTGCTGCGGGCACGGACGTAGGCGAGCGTCTTCTCGTCGACGTCGCAGATGCCGTTCTTCCCGCCGGCCTCGATGGCCATGTTGGTCAGCGTCATGCGGTCTTCGAGCGTGAGCGACCCGATGCCCTCGCCGGTGAAGTACATCGCCTTGTACGTCGCGCCGGCGAAGCCGATCTGCCCGATCACCGCGAGGATCAGGTCCTTCGCCGTCAGGTACGGCGGGATGCTGCCGTGGAAGTCGAACCGCATCGTCGGCGGGGTCTTCATCCACGTCTTGCCCGTGCCCAGCGTGAACGCCGCGTCGGTGTTGCCCACGCCCGTGGCGAACTGCCCGAACGCGCCGGCCGTGCAGGTGTGCGAGTCGGTGCCCAGCAGGATCTCGCCGGGCCGGCAATGGCCTTCCTCGGGCAGCGCCTTGTGGCAGACGCCCTTGTAGTTGGTCTGGTTCGGGTCGCGGTATGGGTTCGGAAAGCCCGAGCCTTCGTCGGTGTCGAGGAAGTCCGGGTCGTAGTAGTACTTCAGCGAATGCTGCTTCACGAAGTCGCGCAGGATCTGGATGTTGCGGTGGGCCTTGCCGTCAGCCGTGAACACATAATGGTCCGGGATGATCGCGACGCGCTCTTTATCCCAGGGCTCGGCGTTCTCGCCGAACTCTTTCTTGAAGATGCCGATGGTGCCCGGGCCGCAGACGTCGTGCGTCATGAGCACGTCGACGTCCAGCCACAGGTTATCGCCGGGGGCGCAGTCGGCCCGGCCGGCGTGGCGGGCGAAGATCTTCTCGGTGAGGGTCATTTTGCGGGGCATAGGAGTTCTCCGCTTCGCGGGTAGGCATCGGCACCGGTGGCGTTAAGGGACCGGCCAAACGGGGGCGTTGGTGAGCTGCGTTAGGCTGGGAAAACCTACCGAAACGATGGATTTTGCAGTATAGCGATGGTGGAAAAATCCTTGTAGAAGTGGGAACGAACATGTAGGTTCAGGGCAAGTCCGGAGAGCTGAAGGCGAAGATGCTGCGCGTTGCTCGGAGAATGGAATTGGTATGCCGAATTCGGTTTTACGTCTGGGAGAGGCCCCGCACAGCATGCAATCCAAGCTCAAGCGACGGGCGATGTCGGGTTTATTGGGGGCGGCGCTGTTTACCACGGGCGTGGTGGGCGGTTCCGCGGCGGTGCCGATCGAGATCGTAGCGCTCAGCGACGACCCGGTCGTCGGGGCCGACCGCCAGCGGGTCTTGACGAGCGTTGAAGCGCCGCCGGTGATCAACGCCGCGGGAAACCTCGCGGTCTTCGCGTCGATCGGCCTGGAGGTGGATAGCACGATTGGCCCCGACGCCCTGCTCACTGGCGTAGCGCTCCCGTTGAGCGTGCGAGTCCAGGCCGGGGACGCCGTGCCGGGCGAGGCCGCGGGCGTAGAAGTGTCGGGCTTCGCCAACGGCGTCCCACCCGTCTTCAACAGCTCGGGCCAGCTTTCGATCCGCGGCGTGTTCGACGGGCCGGGGATAAGCAACAGCAATCGGTTCGGCGTCATCACTGTCGAGGGCGGGACCCTCCGAAAGGTGGCCCGGGAAGGCGACCCGGCCCCCGGCGCGGCGCCCGGTATCGTGTTCAACGATTTGTTCTTTAGTCGGCCGCGGCTGAGTGATACCGGGCAGACAGTCTTCCGGGCCAACCTTGGCCCGTCGCTCAACAGCTTCCCGAACCAAGAAGCGATCTACGCGGAGTCGAGCGGCACGCTGAGCTTGGTGGCCCTCGAGGGCACGCCGGCTCCGGGCTTCGGGCCCGGCATCGACTTCCGAGACCTCGAACACCCAGTGCAGAACCGGTCAGGCCAGCTCGCTTTCAAAGCCATCGTGGATACCGCGGCGGCGATCTATGCCGGGGTACCGGGTCAGATCAGTCCGGTGGCCATCACCGGCGAGCCCGCCCCCGACTTCGGCGATGGCACGTTTTTTATCAGCTTCGGCGACCCCGTGATCAACACCGCTGGGCGTACCGCGTTCTGGTCGATCCTCCGTGGGGGCTCGATCAACGGCGCGACGGAAGTAGGCATCTTTTCAGAAGCCGCGGGGACGCTGAGCCTAGTCGCTCAGACTGGAACGCCGGCACCCGCCGCCGGCCCAGGAGTGAACTACAGCTTCCTCGAAGACCCTCTGCTCAGCGACGGCGGACACACCGTCTTTGCCGCAAGCCTTACCGGCGATGCGATCAACGCCGACAACAACGAAGCGCTGTTTCGTCATTTCGGTGGTCAGACCGAGCTCGTCGTTCAGGCTGGGGATCCGGCTCCGGGCACGGGCGCCGGCGTCGTATTCGCATCGACCTTCCGCGCCTTCGCGGAGCCGCTGGTCAACGCTTCTGGGCAGGTCGCGTTTCTCGCCGAATTAGATGGCTTTGGCGTGAACGACGACAACAACCAGGGCCTTTTCGCTACCGACGCCGACGGGCAACTCCGACTCGTCGCCCGTACCGGCGATCCGTTCGATCTGGACCCCGATCCGGGCGTAACCGATCTAAAGGCGATTGAGTTCATCGAGATCGTTAGCAACGCCGGCGGGGGAGACGGGCGGCCGACCGGTCTCAACGACGCCGGTCAATTAGCGTTCTACTTGGACTTCGGTCTGGGCCAAAGCGGTGTGTTCCGAGCCAACCTCAGCGCAGCCGCCGTGCCCGGCGACTTCGACAGCTCCGGTCAGGTCGAGCAGGGCGACCTGAATCTCGTGCTGAACAACTGGGGGTCGGATCGGGGTGCCTGGGCCAATGCGGGCGGCTTGGTGTCGACGCAAGTGGATCAGGAGGAGCTCAACGCCGTGCTGAACAACTGGGGCGCGACCGCCGCTCCGAGCTTCACCGCCAACCCGAGTGTGCCCGAGCCGGCCGTCGCCGCGCTCGCGGGGTTGGCGGCGCTGGCGTTCCGGCGGCGTTCGCGTTGAGGGTTGCGCCTGGCCGCTTCGGGCAAACACGCTCGCGGATTCGTGAACGGTGCCCGTACCGATGTTTGTTGGAACCCATGGGCCAAACGCAAAGCACCGGCCCGTAGGATCCCCGAGCTTTTTCCAAATCTCCTGCGACGCGGATGTCAAGCCGCAAGATTCCTTGGGTTTCCGGGGTCGGCTCGGTATTTTGAAACTTCTGGCAGCGGTGTCGAGGGAGGAACGTAGCGATGCGGCGGAGCGTTGAGCGAAGAATGGCAAGGGGGTTTTTCCTGAAGTGGTTGGGCCTGGGCGTGGCGATAGCTGCGCTGGCGGGCTCGGCGTCGGCCGTATTGGTCAACCCCCGGTTGGACTACCGCGTCAATGCGGCGGCGTCCTGGCCGTTCAATTTTGACCCGGCCCTCGAGGACGACTTCGAGGTGATCGACCTGACGTTCGGCGGTCCGGGATCGATCGAGGTGGACGCCGACGCGTCGATCCTCAACGCGAACGCTTCGGCCGGCTTCGACGCCACGATCACGCCCACGTCGTTCGTCGCGACGGGCGCTTCGCAGTTTTTCGCGGGGATGTCGGAGTTGGGGCCGACCGGGGCGGGCAGCGGGGTTCGCTTGGAGTTGGAGTTCCAACTCGAGGCGCCGGCGACGATGAACCTCACCGGCTCGATGTCGGCGGTCGGCGGCCAGACCGCGGGGGTGCAGACCCGTTTGCGGAAGCGGTTTCCCACCGACACGCTTTTCAATCTGTTCGACGTCACGTCGGCGAATCTGGGCACGGTGTGGGACCCGACGGCCGTGCTCGAGCCCGGGCGATACGAAATCCTGTTTACCGCGAGCGCATCTTCGCAAAGCAACGGCCCCACGATTATCGCCGGCAGCGGCAACACGTCGCTGAACATACAACTCGACTTCACGGCGATCGGCGGACAACCCGGCGACTTCGACAGCTCCGGTCAGGTCGAGCAGGGCGACCTGAATCTCGTGCTGAACAACTGGGGGTCGGACCGGGGCGCCTGGGCCAACGCGGGCGGCTTGGTGTCGACCCAAGTGGATCAGGAGGAGCTCAACGCCGTGCTGAACAACTGGGGCGCGACCGCCGCCCCGAGTTTCACCGCCAACCCGAGTGTGCCCGAGCCGGGCGTCGCGGTGCTCTCGGGGTTGGCGGCCTGGACGACGCGGCGGCGTCGGCGCTAACCGAAAACCGGTGACGCCGTGGCGTCGCCGGCGGGGCGGGGTATAGAAATAGCAAACGACGCATCTACCATCGTTTTGCTGGTTGACGCGTTATCATTTGGTGATGCACGGGATTCAGGAGAAGTTTTCGGGAAGTCGCGTTTTGTGCATCGCCGTCTGCTTGATGGCTTGGGCTCCGCTTGGGGCGTCGGCCGAGCCGTTGGCGCGGTTCGATTCCATCGCCGAAGGCCGGGACCCCGCCGAGCCGCGCTTGAGCAGCACCGCCCAGGCGATCAGCGACGACGGCCGCTTGATCGTTGGTCACGGCTCGCTGTCCAACCGGTGGAACGGTGATTACATCCAGCCGTTGCAGTGGCGGGTCGGCGGCGGCCACAGCTTCCGGCTCGACGCCAACGGCAGCGCGCAGGGCGTCTCGGCCGACGGCCGGGTCACCGTCGGCTATTACAACAACGACGCGTATCTTCAACGCCACGGGCAATCCGATTACGACAATCTGAGCTTCCGGGCGCCCGGCTTCGTCGACGTCGATTATGCCTACGCGGTGTCTGCGGACGGCCGGTCGGTCGTCGGCACGTACTCGCCGTACAACGAAGACCGGACGCGGGCGTTCCGCTGGAACGAACAGAACGGCAAACGCTTGATTCCGGGGGTCGTCCCGGGCTTGGACGCTTGGCCCAGCGATCTGTCCGCCGACGGAGACGTGGTCGTCGGTTATTCGCAGAGCGCGGTCGGCTGGGAGGCGTTCCGCTGGACGCCCGAGGGCGGCACGCAGGGCCTGGGCTGGCTCAACCCCGACCCCGGCGCGTTCAACCCACGCTACAGCCGGGCGTATGCGGTGTCCGCCGACGGCTCGGTCGTGGTGGGCGGTTCGAAAGATCGGTTCACCGAAGAGGCGTTCGTCTGGACCGCCGAGGCCGGCATGCGTCCGCTGGACACGCCGCGGGCCCGGTCTTCCAGTGCCCTGGGGGTCAGCAACGACGGCCGACGCATCGTCGGGCACGTCTATGATTTCGATTTCGGCCGTCACGACCAGGCGTTTTTGTGGACGCCTTGGGCGGGGATGCGGCTGCTGCAGGACGTGTTGATCCAGGACTTCGGCGTCGACGCGTCGGTGTTTGGCGACGGCCAGCTTTACGAGGCGGTCGACATCACGCCCGACGGCCGGTTCATTGCGGGCCGAGCCGTCGGGGGCTCGATCGCCGGCATGTTCCGCGTTGCCCTGCCCGCCTTTGGAGACGCCAACGGCGACGACGCGATCGACGCCGAAGACGCCGCGATCTGGCAGGCCCACGTCACCGGCGCGAAGCCCACGCTGCTGCCCTCCGATCGCACCTCCGAACGGATGCTCTGGAGCACGGCGAACTTCGACGGAGACGCCGACGTCGATCACCACGACGCCGCGCTGCTCGCCGAAGCCTGGTCGCAAACGGACCCGATCGCCGCCGCCGCCTGGCTCGCGGGCCTGGCGGTCACCGGCGATTTCACCGGGGACACGCATGTCGAGCAGGCCGACCTGAACCTGGTGCTGAACCATTGGGGAGACGCCCGCGAAGGTTGGGCGAACGCGGATGGCTTCGCGACGCCGATCGTCGATCAGGAAGAGCTCAACGCCGTCTTGAATAACTGGGGTGCGGGCACCGCCCCGAGCTTCACGAGCAACCCCGCGGTGGTGCCGGAACCGGGCGTGGTGGCTGGTCTTTTGCTCGTGGGTGGTCTTGTCCGGCGTCGCCCGCGCTGAGATCGATCCGATGGATGGATCATGGCGCATGCGAAAAACCCTTGACGAAAAGCCGATTTCGGGGTGAAATTCGTTGTCTCGAATTTCTGACGTTGGGAGGAACGGCGTGATGGAGCGGTGCAGATGGGCGTGGGGTGTGGTCGGCGTGGCGTGCGTTGGCGTCACGCCGAGCGGGGCCAACGCGGCAACCTTGACCTGGGACGGTGGGGGGGCGACGGATGCGATCAACGACGCGCTGAATTGGTCGCCGGACCTGTCGCCCACGCCGCTGGATGACGCGACGATCGATCTGCCGGGCGTGTCGGCGTTCGCGACCGACGACTTGTTCTTCCGCACGCTGACGCTGGACGGCGTCGCCGCTCGTAACAGCGAACTGACCAACATTTTCACCAACCCCGCCGAGGCGTATCCCGTCCGCATCGGCCAGGGGCTCACCGTGGAAACCGCCGGCGACAACAACGCGTCGCTGCTGCTACAGGGCGTGGCCCGGGCAACCAGCGGCGTGATCCGTCCGGCGCTGCTGATCGACAACGGGCCGCTGGTGCTCGAGCGCGTCGGCGCGGGGGCCGGTACGGCGTCGCTGACCCTCAACAACATCTCCAACGATCGCCCGTCGGTGGTCCAGGTACGCGGCGCGGGCTCGGTGCAACTAGGGGACGGCGGTGTCTTGGCGGGCAGCGGGCAAGTCCTCGTCATCCCCGGCCCCAGCGCGATACCCGATGTCGGGCTCGACAACAACGGCTTGATCCAGGCGCGGTACGCCGGGCCGGTGAGCTTCACGGCTCCGATCCCGCTCACCACGCTGGAGCTGCGCGTGGGCGCGACGCAGACGATCGACCTGGACGGCGCGTCGAACTTCGGCGAAGTCCTGGTTTCGCCGCGGGCGACGCTGTCCGTGCAGTCGCCGCTCACCGACGTCTTTCGTACTGAGGCCCGACTCGGTGACGAATCGGTTCTGGACGTGACGTTGGACTGGTCCGCAACCGGGACGATCCGTGCCGGCACGGTCGAAGCCGACGTGAGGCGCTACGACCGGACGGCGACGCTGCGCGGCGGCACGCTTACGCTGCTTAGTGATGGGGTCCGGGTGGGCAACCTCACCGCCGACGATGACCACACCTTCGTGGTCGAGGCCGACGTCGTGGCCGCTGGGGGCGGCGCGGTCGCTTTCGCGGATGCGACGCTGCGCTTCGAGGGCGACTACACCCACGAAGCGTTGAGCATCCTGAGCCCGCAGGGCGTGGTCGACTTCGCGGGCGGCGGCTGGCTCAAGTCCGGCAGTTTCGTGGACTTCTCGAATGCACCGGGTCGGCTGATCATCAGCGGCGCTGGCGGGCTAAACGCGTTGGCCATCTCGCGCGGCGTGGGCATCGCGGCGCTCGACCCCCAGGCCGCGATCGAGGTTCGGCCCAACGCGCGGCTGTTCTTCGGCGACGAGTCCGGCAGCTCCGCGGACACCCTGATCCAACCCGCCTTGTTCAACGACGGCACCGTCGAGGTCGGCTTCGATAGCGGCACCACGCTCGGCGACTTCACGCAGTCCGCCACCGGCACGCTGGAGTTTCGATCAGACGCCTTCGGCGGCGACCTGTCCCGCTTGGCCGTGACCGGCGACGTCGCCTTGGACGGCACGCTCGCGTTGACCCTCGACGAAAACCTCTTCGGCGGCTTCGATTCCTACATCGATCAGCAGTTCGTGATCATGATTGCGCTAAGCCAAAGCGCGAGCATCACGGGCGGTTTCGACGACGTCGTGCTCCAGAGCTTCTTCGGTGGGACGATCACGGAACTCCGCGCCGAGATCGACACCGACGCGACGGTCGACCTGGGCTTTGGCGGGGCAACAACTCTGGTCGACGCGGTCACCGTGACGTTCCGTGCCGCGGGCTTGCTCGGCGACTTCAACGGCTCGGGCCGTGTCGAACAGGGCGACCTGAATCTCGTGTTGAACAACTGGGGCTCGGACCGTGGTGACTGGGCCAACGCGGACGGCTTCGCGTCGGTCCAGGTGGACCAGGAGGAGCTCAACGCGGTGCTGAACAACTGGGGCGCGGCCGCCGCCCCGAGTTTCACCGCCAACCCCGGCGTGCCCGAGCCGGGGGTGGCGGCGTTGGTGGGCTTGGCGGCATTGACCGTGTCGGGTCGGTCGCGTCGACGTTGAATCGCGGCCTACTTCACGGTCGCAGCGGCCGGCCGTGTGGGTCGGTGGTGGCGGTGGCGGGGGCGTCGGGCGTGAGCGTGGGGGGTAGGTGTTCGAGGGTGTGGGCGGGCTGGTGGACGTGGTCGGGGGCGAGGTCGGCTTCGTTGACCAGGTAGGTCTCCCAGAGCCGGTGGGCGCGGAGCAGGTCGGCGGCGCGGGCGCGGCCGGCGTCGGTGAGGCGCGGGGGGTCTTGGCCGTCGATGAGTTGCGCGGCGGTCGCGCGGCGCACGGCCCGCTTGGCCCAGACCGCCGCGGGCAGGGGCGACGTGCCGGATAGCTCTTGCCGAAGCAGCGAGATCAGCAGGTCGTCGAGCGCCGTGCGGCGGGCATAGGCGAGCAGGCGGAGGCGTTTCGCGACCAAGCCGTGCGACGGTGACAACAGCGCGGCCACAAAAACCAGCCCACCGGCGATCACCACGATCGACCCCGCGGCGTTGACCGCGGGGAACGGTCGGCCGGCGAACGCGTGGCCCAGCCAGGCCGGGACCGAAGACGCGCCGGCGTACCCGAGCGTCGCCGCCGCTAGCGCGGTCATCAGCGACACGAGTACCTGTGTCACGAGCCGATCGGTCAGCAGTCGCGCTGTTGCCGCAGGCGCGATCAGCATCGCGATCACCAGGATCGAGCCGACGGCCTCGAACGCGGCGACCGTCGCGGCGGCGACGAGCGTCATGAGCAGGCCGTGCATCCACCGGTCGCGGATGCCCTGACTCGCGGCGAGCTGCGCGTCGAAACTTACTAGCCGCAGTTCCTTGAACAGCGCGACTACGAACGCGACGCAGATCAGGAACACGACCAGCAGCGTCCACACCTGCCGCGGCGTGGCGGCGACGATCTCCGACCAGACCGCCGGGGAAGCGAGCCACGCGAAGCCCGCTTGGGGCGGGGCTTCGAACCAGACCAGGGTTTCGAGTTGGCCGTACAGCACGCAGTCGGCGTCGAGGTCGACGCTGCGGGCCGCGGCCTGCTCGATCAGCAGCACGCCCAACGCGAACATCACGCTGAACACCACGCCCAACGCCGCGCCCGGCTCGACCCTGCCTAAGCGCTGCACCGCTTCGGCCAACGCGACCGTGGCCAGCCCCGCGATCGCCGCCCCGGCGAACATGGCGACCCCGCTGCGCCCGCCGGTGAGCAGGAACGCCGCGACCAGGCCCGGCAGCACGGCGTGCGAGATCGCGTCGCCCAGCAACCCCTGGCGACGCAATACCAGGAAATTGCCGAGTAACGCGCAGCACAACGCCGCGAGCGTCGCCGCCGCCCACGGGAACAGGTCCAGCGCGAGCGAAAAACTCATCGCGCCTCCCCGTTCGTTTCGTCCTGCGCCACCTCCACGTGTTCCACTTGATCCACGGTCCAGTCCAGGTGCGTCACGTCCACCCCGGCCCGCTCGTGGAGGAACTTCTCCCACTTCGTGTGGTTCGCCGCCACCGACCGGCCCCGCGCAAGCCCCGCGTGGCTGGGCGTGAAGCTGCCGTCGTACGCCAGACGCCCCAGGCCGCGCCGCGCCACGTGTAGACGCAGCATTGCCCGCATCGCCACCCCCCAACCCCGACGCTCGCCGAGCGCCGCGACTTCGCTGGCGTCCAGCGCGTAACCCGCGGGGTTGTCCGCGCCGGGCGCTCCGGGTTCCCGCGTCTCGAAGGACCGCTCCAACAGGTGATCCGCCGCGAGCCGCATGCGGAAGTTCAACCGCCGCCAAACCGCCGCCAGCACGCCGCGCTTCGGGGCCAGCAGCAGCGACACGACGAACACGCCCCCGCCCACCAACACGATCACCGCGCCGGTCGGCTGCCGCGGCGCCAGCGCGGAGACGGCCGAGCCCGCGTACCCGCACAGGCCGCCGAGTCCGCCCGCCAGCACGACCAGTTTTTTGAGGTCTTCGGTCCAGAAGCGCGCCGACACCGCCGGGATGATCAGCAGCGCCACCACCAACAAAAGCCCGACCGCCTGCAAGCCCGAGACCGTCACGACCACGACCAGCGCGAGCATCGTCGCGTCCAAGACTCCCACGGGCCACCCGCCGACCGCCGCGAAGCCCTCGTCGAAGCACACCAGCGACATCTCTTTGAGCAGCAACAGCGCGACGACCACCGCCGCGCCCGCGACGCCCGCCATGAGCGCGACGTCTCGTGTGCCCATCGCCGCCGTCTGCCCGTAGATCAGCTTGGACAGGCCCGCCGACGCCCCGGCCGCGCTGCCCTGCACCACCGACAGGACCACGACGCCCGCCCCGAAGAACCCGCCCAGCACCAGGCCGATCGCGGCGTCCTCCGTGAGCCGCGTCTTGGCCAGCAGCCACTGGATCGCGCCCACGCCCAGCACGCCCGTCACGCCCGCGCCCAGCAACAGCACCGGCAGCGACCGCGCCGCGTCGGTCAGCCCCAAGCCGATCGCCGCCAGAAACGCCAACCCGATCCCCGGCAGCGTCGCGTGCGCCAAGGCGTCGGCCACCAACGACCGCTTCCGCAACAGCGCGAACACGCCCACGACCCCCGCCGCCACGCCCAGCAGCGTCGTGCCCAACAGCACGACGTTCGTGTTGAAGCCGCCGCGGAACGTCAGGATCTCGAACGCTTCACGGAACATCACTCCCCCCGCGCCGCACGGCTCACGGCTTCGGCCGCTTCGTCCAGCAGCGTCAGGCGACCGCCGTAGGTCCGCTTGAGGTTCGCGTCGTTGAACACGCCTTGCGGCCCGTTCACCGGCCCCGCCGCGACCACCCGCATGTTGAGCAGCATCACCCGATCGAAGTACATCGGCACCGTCGGCAGGTCGTGGTGCACGACGACCGCCGTCGCCCCGCCGTCGCGCAGCTCGCGGAGCACGCCGACGATGGCTTGTTCGGTCGCCGCGTCCACCCCCGCGAACGGCTCGTCCATGAAGTACAACTCCGCCTCTTGCGCCAGCGCCCGCGCGAGGAACACCCGCTGCTGCTGCCCGCCGGAGAGCTGCCGGATCTGCCGGCCCGCGAAGTCGGCCATGCCCACGCGCTCCAGCGCCGCCATGGCCGCCTGCTTATGCGAACGCGACACCGGCCGGAACCAGCCGATCTTGCGGTATCGCCCCATGCACACCACGTCCAACGCGCTGACCGGGAAGTCCCAGTCCACGCTGCTGCGCTGCGGGACGTAGCCCACGCGGTGCCGCTGCGTCTCGTACGGCCGACCCCAAAACTCGACCACGCCCGACGCCCGCGGCACCAGCCCCAGACACGCCTTGATCAGCGTGCTCTTGCCCGCGCCGTTGGGCCCGACGATGGCCGTCAAGCTCCCCGGCGTCGCGTCGTAGTCCACGTCCCACAGCACCGGCTTGCGGTGGTACGCCACCGTCATCGCGTGGATCGACACCGGCGCGTCGGGCGAATGCTCGGGGCGGTCGGCCAGCGCGGCGGGCACGGGCTGATCGGCGGCGGGGCGGTTCACGCCCGTCCTTCCATGGGGTTTGGCGCTCGATCAGCGGGCATCAACCGTCCCTCCCAACGCCGCCGCGATCGTGTCGACGTTGTGCCGAAGCATGCCGACGTACGTGCCCTCCGGCGTCCCGTCGGGGCCCATGGCGTCGCTAAACAGCTCGCCGCCGACGCTCACGGCGTGGTCCCGCGCTTGCGCCCCGGCGATCAGCGCGTTGACGTTCCGCTCGCTCACCGTGCTCTCGACGAACACCGCCGGCACGCCGCGCTCGACCAGCACCGCCACCAGACGCTCGATGTCGCGGACGCCGGCCTCGCTCTGCGTGCTGATGCCCTGGATGCCCAGCACTTCGAAGCCATACTGCCGACCGAAATAGCCGAACGCGTCGTGGGCCGTGACCAGCACGCGTTGGCTCTTGGGGACCGTGTCCAGCACCCGCTGCGCGTAGGCGTGTAGTTCGAGCAGTTCGTTCTGCAGCTCTTCGGCGGCGGCCGTGTACGCCCCGGCGTTATCCGGATCGATCTCGACCAGCGCGTCGCGGATCACGGGCACGGTCTGCGCCCAGACCGAAGGGTCCATCCAGGCGTGCGGATCGAAAAGCTTCTCCGTGCCGTCCACCGCCAACTCGGCTTCTTCCAGCCGCAGCAACGCATCCTCCGGGATCGACTCGGCGACCGGCACGACCGCCCGTCCGGCGCCACGGGCGTTTTTAAGCGCGTCGGTCATCCGGCCTTCGAGCTTCAGGCCGTTGTAGAGCACCAGGTCCGCGTTCAGCAGGGCCGCGAGGTCGTCACGCGTCGGCTGGTAGAGGTGCGGGTCGATGCCCGGTTGCATCAACACGTCGACCGTCGCGTGCTCGCCGGCGATGCGCTCGGCCAGGTCGGCGATCATGCCGACCGTGGCGACGACCCGCGGCGTGTCGGCGGGGCTTGCGGCCGGGGTTTGCGTTTCGGTTCCCGGCTCGGTTTCGGCTCGGCCGCACCCGCTCAACAGGGCGACGCAAGCGAGCAACGAGAGCAAGGCCGGACACCAGATGTACCTGTGGCTACAATTCATTCACGTCAGCGTAAAACCGCGGGGTGCACGGGTCAAGCGGGGCGTCGGTCAGTTTTCGGTGAAGGCCCGCATCGCCCGCAGCGTTTCCTGGCTGAGGTGGTGTTCGATGCCCTCGGCGTCGATCGCGGCGGTGCGGCCGCTGACGCCGAGCTTCTCGAGAAACGCGACGACCGCGGCGTGCCGCTCCGCGCACGCGCGGGCCAGCCGACGGCCCTTGGCGGTCAGCTTCAGCGGCTTGTACGGCGCGGTGGTGACCAGGCCTTGATCCGCGAGCCGGGCGGTGACGCGGATCACGGTCACGTGGCTCACGCCCAGCCGCGCCGCGAGGTCTTTCACCCGGCATTGGCCCTGCTCGTCGATGATCTCCGCGATCTCTTCGACGTAGTCCTCGGCGGTTTCCTGGGCGTGGTCCTCGCGCGTGCGGCGGTGGCCGGCCGTGTCGGTCTTGCGGGCGGCGGCGTTGCGGGAAGACGGATCGGGTTTGGGCATGGGGCTTGCCGCGCACCCACACCCCGTGCGGGCACCGCGGTGCGATGCTTCGGGGTGGGTGCGGTTGGGAAAGCGGAGAGGGGGGGATTCGAACCCCCGGTACGGACGAACCGTACACACGGATTCCAGCCGTGCTCCTTAAGCCGCTCGGACACCTCTCCGGCGAAGGGCCGCACAGCTTACCGGGATCGCCGGTGCCCTGCCCGCCTCCGGGTCCCCAGCCACGAGCCGCCGATCCACACGAGCGCCGCCGCCGGCTCGGGCACGGCCGGGCCCGCGAAACTCGGCGCCAGCGTCGAACCCCAGTTGTTCAGCACCGCGTTGAGTTCGGCCTGGTCGACCGCGCCGTCGAGCCCGTCGGTATTGACCCAGCCCGACGGGATGCCCGCGGCAGCGGTGTTGACCCCCCAGTTGTTCAGCACCAGGTTCAGGTCACCCTGCTCGACCTGGCCGCTGGCGTTGAAGTCGCCCGGCAGGTTGAGCCGGCTGAACGTGACGTCCACGCGGTCGGCGAAATACGTGAGTTGCGCGGCGATGCCGGGCAGATCGATGAGTTCCAGGTCGGTGAAATTGCCCGTCACGCCGCCGTTTCGCGATTGCAGGAACGTGAAGGTTTCGCCGTCTTCCGGCAGCCCCGCCAGGCTCGGGTCGTCGCCGACGATCCTCAGCGTTCCGGCCAGCTCGATCGCCTCTTCGGCGCGGAGCTGGGCCAGCTCACCGATCGGCGCGGGGCCAACGACGGTCTGCCGCAGGTACTCGAGCGTCAGGGTCGCGCCGGCGTCCTGGGTATAGGACATAAATTCCGCGTCGGCGAAGTCGATCGAGCCGGGCGTGAAAAACGTACCGGCCCGGGTGTTGTTCAGGACGAGTTCGCCGGCGTTTTCGACGTCCAATTCCCACGGCGTCTCAAACCGGAGTTCGGGCTCGTCGCCGTCGCGTTCGAAGTTCACCGAGCCGTTCGCGGCGATCTGCAAGGTGCCGAAGCCTTCGATCGTGGCGGATTGCTCGACGGCCAAGTCGCCCCGCACCGTCCAGGTCGGCGGCGTGGAAATGCCGAACCCCCCGGTGGGAAACGTCGTGGCCGATCCGTTCTCCAACCGGGCCGAGCCGCGGGTTTCGAGGTCGCTGACCAGATTCAATCCGCCGCCGTCGGCCACGCGGAAGGGTCCGCCGAACGACCCCGCCAACCCCTCGACCACACCGAAACCCTGCACCAAAGCGAGTTGCATCGTGCCGCCGCTAGCGATCAGGACTTCGGACTCGGAAAGAATCAGCCCGCCGCTCTGCACCGTGCCCCCGTCGTTTACGTCCAGCGGCACGTTCAAGGTCAAGGAGGCATTGGCGTCGAAGCCGGCCAACGTCCCGCCGTCCTCCACCGACAGCTTGGCCCCGGCGATTGTGGCCGACGCTCCGCCGATCACGCCCAATTCTCCGTCGAGCGTCCAGTCCCGGCCGATGTGCAGCGTCGCGCCGTCTTCCAGAAGCCCCGCGCCGCTGAACGCGTCGTGCAGCCCGCCGGGCAGTTCCAGCGTGGCGTTGCGTCGGACCTCGAATCGGCCGGTCTCGAAACCACCGTCCAGATCGACCCGCCCCAGATCGAAGGTTTGGCCGCTGCCCTCGATCCGCAGGGTCGTCGCCGGGGTCGCGCCCAGCGAGATCGGCCCGGTGTACCCCGCCGCGAGCAGGCCGTTGTTGTCCAGCAGCCGGCTACTGCCCAAGCGGAACCCGAATTCGATCCGCCCGTTGCCCACGACCTCCGCGTCTTCGCGCATGTTCCATTGGCCCGAGTCGATCCGCACGATCGACGGACGCGCGGGCTGGAACAACGCACCCGGGATCGAGTTCAGCACGACGCGGGTCGGCCCGTTCGTAAACATGTCGAGGTCGCCCGCCTCGATTTGCAGCGCGGGCGTCGCCGCGTCCACGCCGTCGAAGACCCAGATCGCCGTGTCCGCCGGGTTGATGTTGTTCTGGTCCACGTTGGTCAGCCGCAGATCGCCGTCCGCAAGCGTGAGGGAGAACGCCTCGGACGGGTTGGCGAAAAACGACCCCGCGGAGTTGCGGAAGTCGGTGTACTCGGCGTCGATCGAGCCCACCCGCAGGTCGCCGCTGAGCGTGGTGGGCGCCCCGCCGGTGTCGAGGGTCAGGTCCGATGTCGCGTCGAAGCCAAAGATCGGCACCGGCGTCCAGTTCGCGCCTTCGTTCCAGGTGTCGCCGGTGCCGTTCCCGGTCCAGTTGAAGTCCGCCGCCCCCGCCACGCCGGCCGTCGTCGAGCCGAGGCCCAACCACGCCCACAGCACCACATTCGCCGAAACGCTTCGGCCCCGTCCTCCACCTACGTAACTCGCCATATCTGCTTCTCTCTTTCTGGCCCAATCTTCCCAAAACCGAGGGGATCTCCCACCCGCACGAGCGAAAGCCTAACCCGGATGTAAAAAAATACGAGTTTTTTTCTGGGTCGGGCACGCTTGAGCCTTTCCGTCTCACGGGTGAGCTTCTCGGCTCGGCCGTACAATCCCGTGATGTCTTCGCCGCCCGATGCCGCGGCCGCCGCGGCCGCCAACGCCCAACCCGACGCACCACCCGCCTCCGTCGCCTCGGAGACCGAGCTGCCCGCCGATTTCGATCTCCGCGTCGAAGCCGCGCTCATCACGGCCGAGCGTCCGATGTCCGCCGGAAAGCTGGCCGAGGCGCTAGAACTCGACGCCAGCAAGCCCGTCGCCGACGCCATCGCCCGGCTCAACGAGCACTACGAACAGACCGGCCGCAGCTTCCGCATCGAGCAGGTGGCCGGCGGGTATCGCGTGCTCACGCTGCCCGGCTACGGCGACGTCATGGCCGCGCTGCACCGCAAGAAAGACACCGGCAAGCTCAGCCCCGCCGCCCTCGAGACGCTCGCCGTCGTGGCGTACAAGCAGCCCGTGCTCCGCACCGACGTCGAGGCCGTCCGCGGCGTGGCGTGCGGCGAGGTGCTCCGGGCGCTCATGGAGCGGCACCTGGTCAAGATCGTCGGCCGTGCCGAGGAGCCGGGCCGGCCCATGCTTTACGGGACGACCAAACAGTTCCTGGAGGTCTTCGGCTTGTCGTCGCTGAAAGACCTGCCGGAAGCCGAAGGGTTGGGTTGAGCGGCAAACCCAAAGCCAGGAGCCGGAAGCAAGCAGTGCTCAAACCAGCGTCCAATCCGTGGCGGCGTTCCGTCGGCGTGTTTCTCGCTTCTTGCGTCTTGCTGCTCGCGGCTTGTTCTCCCTACGCGCTGCGAGGTCGGGTGATCGAAGGGCCGCGGGCGACGGTGGAAGTCGTGTCGCCCGACGACCCGCGGTTGACCCTGCAGGAACCCGGGCTCGCCGACGCCGAGGTCTTCGTCACGCTCGACCCGGACCAACTCAATCGTCGGCCGATCGGTTCGGGCGTGACCAACGCGACCGGCAACTTCGCGATCGAGGTGGACGTCACGGGGGCCGGCGTGCTGCTGCACGACGTGGAAGTCGCGGCGCAGCGGCCGGACTTCCTGGACGCGTCGGGTCGGTTCGTCCTGCCCGGCCGCGATCGGCGGGTTCTCGTGACGATGCCCGCCGGGACGCAGAAACGCGTGGACGAACGGCCGCTGTTGGAGCGGACGCTGGAAGAGGCGCAGCCGTACTTGCGGGAATAGGCGCGGCTTCGAAAAGGCCAAAACAATGAAGCAGACCCGGAAAACCCGAGCCGGCACGGTCGAGCCGCCGCACGCTTGTGTTTTCGATCGCTTGGCTTTTGTTGATCTTCACGATGCGTAAGCAAGGCGCCATCACGCTCGGTCCCGGCGGGGTGTTGTACCTCGTGGTGGCCGCGCTGATCCTGGCGGCGGCGATCTACACGCAGGCCAACCTCCTGTTCGCCGCGTTCGGGCTGGTGATGGGCGGCCTGGTGGTGTCGGCGGGCTGGTCGCTGATCGCGCTGCGGGGGCTGGAGGTGCGGCGAGAGGTGCCCGCGGCGGGCGTCGCGGGTCGGTCGGCGGTCCTGCGGTACACGGTGAAGAACCGTTCCCGGCTGCCGGCGTTTTCCGTGGTGATCGAGGAAGTGCCCGTGGACCGGTCGGACGGCGTGGAGGCCGGTTCGGTGGTGGGCTGGGTCGCGCACGTCGGGCCGGGGCAGCGGGTGAGCGTCGAAGCGCCGTGCTGGCCGATGCGGCGCGGCGAGCTGCGTTTGGCCGGATTGGAAGTGTGGACGGCGTTTCCGTTCGGCGTGTTCCGTCGGGTCGTTCGGCGCGAGATGGCGCAGCGGTTTCTGGTGCTGCCGAGCCTGCGGCGGATCGACCGTCGGTGGCTGCCGACCAGCCCGTGGGGCGCGGGGTACGGCACGAAGCAGCGGGGCGGCGCGAGCGACGCCGGCGAGTTTTTTGGCTTGCGGGATTACCGAGAGGGCGACCCGCCGCGCGTGATCGATTGGAAACGCAGCGCCCGCTTGGCCACCGAAGCCCACGCCGGGTCGGCCGGGCAGACGGTCCGTCTGATCGCGCGGGAGCTGACGCAGCCGACGCCGCCGCGGGTGATGGTGCTGCTGGACTTGAGCGGGCCGGCACGTGCCGCGGAACCGGGGTCGGTCCTGTGGGGCAGCGACGACGAAGAAGACGCGATCACGCTCGCGGCGTCGCTGCTGGACGCGGCGCACCGGCACGGCTTCTGGGCGGGTTTGGCGGTGGTCGGGCCGAGCTGCCCGGTCTTCGCGCCGCAATTCGGCTTGCCGCACCGGGCGCGGATGCTCGAGGCCTTGGCGCGGCTCGATCTCTCGCGCCGCGGGGACACGCCGCGGGCGGGCATGATCGTGCCGTCGGTCGTCGTCAAGCCCGGCCTGCCGACCGTGATCCCCGCCGGCGCGCCCCCCGTCGAACCCGGCAACGTGAGCACGCGGACCGCACGCGTGTTGTACGGCGGCGAGCTGACGAACCTCGGCGTGGCGTTCGATCCCGACACGGTGGACCTGTCGCCGGACGAGTTGACCGCGCCTCACGCCGCCCCGGTCGGCCCGCGGAAAGCGGGGGCCGCGTGAACCTCGACGCGCGTTTCCGGTTGTTGGTTTTCGGACAGGTGCTGCTGGGCATCACCGCGTTTTGCATGGCCGAGGGCAACGTGGCGTTGCTGCTGATCGCCGGCAGCCTGGGCGCCGCGTCTTGGACCATCGCGGAGGGGCCCAAGGGCCGGCCGCTGCCGCGGTGGTTCGTCAACCTCGGCTCGATCACGGCCGTGTCGTTCATGATCTTCGAGGTGCTGATCCGCCGCGGCGGCATGATCGTCGCGATGGGCCACTTCACGATGGCGCTGCAGCTGCTGATGCTCTACGCGCGGAAGACCAACCGCGAATATTCGATGCTGCTCGTGTTGTCGTTGATCCAGATGATCGGCGCGTCGGTGCTTTCCGTGTCGATCGTGTACGGCCTGCTGCTCACGTCGTACTGCGGGCTTTCGCTGGTCACCGTGCTGTTGTTCCAACTCAAGAGTACCGGCGACGCCGTCCACCGCGCCCACCTGCGGGCGTCCGGGCCCGCCATCGCGTTGGGCACGGCGACGCGTCCGCGGCGGCCGTCGGTGGTCGCCGGGGCGGGCTTGCGCTGGCACCTTCGCGGGGCGTGGCTGGTGGTGGGGGTCTGCTCGGCGGTGTTGGCGGCGGTGATCTTCGTGCTGCTGCCACGCAGCGGCGAGATGCCCATGCTCGGGATGGACCAATCCCAAACCACGCTCAACAAACGCGTGGGGTTCTCCACCACCGTCAACCTCAACGGCGGGTCGCTGAACGACGGCAGCACGGACGCGGTCATGAACGTCGCCCTCGAGCAATTCGGCGAACCCACCGGCGGCGAGCAGCGCCCCCTGCTGCTCCGCGGCGTTGCCCTGGATCAATACGACCCGCGGGCCAACCAGTGGCGGCGCAGCCAAGTCGCCTCGCAGGCCGACACGCCGTTCCGGATGGGCCCGGACAATCGGGCGCGGTTCGCGGAGTTCCCCAGCGTCCGTACCAATCTCCGTGCCACGATTACGCTTCGCGACACGTCGTCGCGGGTCCTGTTCGTTCCGGGCGAACTGAACATGTCCGCCGCCGCGATCGGACACCTCGAATCCGAACACCTCAGCCAGACCGTCTTCAGCCCGCTGGACCGCCAGCTCGGGTCTGGGGATCCGCGCTCGGCCGCCCTGATCTACACCGTCGAGATCGCCGGGCTCCCGGTCCAAGGCCTCGAGGCCCAGTACCGCCGGCTCGAGCGCCCTCGGCGGGTCGGTGGCTCGGTTCCCGCCGCTGCGGGACGGGCCCTCGCGGACGCGCGCGGCGAACGCAAGTGGTTGGGGCGAACGCTGTGGTTCGCCGACGGCCCCGGCGATAGCGGCTTCCGCTACGCGACACCGGTCGATGCTTTCGGTCCCGGCGTCGGGGTCGAGCGGCCGAGCCGGGCCATCGAACCCGGCCGGCCGGTGATCGGGGCGCCGCGGATCGACGACCCGTGGTCGCGCAGGGTCTACGCCCGGCAATGGCCCGTCGAAGCCCCGCGCGTCCGCGCCCTGGCCACGGAAATCATCGAGCCGCATGGCCTCACCCGAGACCCGTCGGTGTTGCACAGCCCCGACGACGGCCGCATCGCCGTGGCCTTGGCCGACTACCTCCGCGACACATTCGTCTACAGCCGCGTCAATCCCCGGCCCGGCCCCGACGAGGACCCGATCCTCGCCTTCCTTTTCGATCACCAAAGCGGCCACTGCGAACTGTTCGCCGCCGCCCACGCCGCGCTCTGCCGGTCGCTGAACATCCCCGCCCGCGTCGTCACCGGCTACCGGGCTTCCGAATACAACGCCTTGGGCGGCTACTACGTCGTCCGTCAGAACCACGCCCACGCCTGGACCGAAGTCCACACCGGCCCCCGCACCGGTTGGCGGACCTACGACGCCACGCCCGGCGAAATTGTTCAGCAGCAGCACGCCGGCAACGCCCCCGGCTGGTTCGCCGCCGCCCGCCAGCTCTACGAGTACCTCGAGTTTTCGTGGGTCCGTTCGGTGGTGGCCTTCGACGCTCGGACCCGCGAGAACGTGCTGCGGAGCGTCAACGAGCGATTCCAGACCGCCGTCGATTCCGAAGAAGGTTGGGTGGCTCGCTCGTGGGAAGCGGCCGTGGGTTGGCTGGGCGGGTGGATGGGCGGTTGGCCTCCGAGCCTACGCCTGCAGTGGGTCGGCTGGGTGCTGGTGGTCGGCGGATGCGGGTTGCTGGCCATCGTCGCGGTGCCGATGGGGGTGACGATCTGGCGCCGCCGAAACCGCCGCAAGCGCCTCCGTCTCGACCGCCTCCCCGCCCACGAGTCGCGTGGCCTGTCTCGGCGACTCACCTTCTTCCTCGAGCTCGCCGAGCTGCTCGAACGCCACGGCTACCGCCGCCCGGCCTGGCAATCCCCCGCCAGCTTCGCCGCCGAACTCGCCGAAGCCCACCCGCTCAAGTTCGGCCCGCTGGTCACACTTACCGAAACCTTCTACGACGTCCGCTTCGGCCGTCAGGGCCTCGATCCCAAACGCAAGGCCGCGGTCGCCGCCCACCTCCGTCAACTCGAAGCCAACCTCGCGGGTAAGTGAGGTCTGGAGTCGTGAGTCTTGAGCCTTGCGTTTAAGGTTTGGGTGGGTGATTGAGCGGTACAGACGCTCGCCGCTCATGTCTCAGGAATCGTTCGCGAAGTGCTCTCGCAGCCATCGCCGCATCGCCGACCACGCCCGCGGCTCGGCCGTTGGGCTGTGCACCGCGCCGGGGTGAAACGAGCCGTCCGCCGCGGGGTTGGTGAAGCTGTGCCGGGCGTGCCCGTACAAACCGACCTGGTAGTCCACCTCGCTCGGCTCGAGTGCTTCGATGAGCTCGACCAGCTCGTCGAGCGGGTCGAACGGGTCGTCGCCGCCGTGGGCAATCAGGATCGCCGCCTTCGTGTTGGCCAGTTCCGCTTCGGTGGGCACGATCGGCGAGCCGTGGAAGCTCACCACCGCATCGACGTCCGCGCCGCTGTAAGCCAATTGCAGCACGCTCGCCCCGCCGAAGCAGAACCCGATCGCCCCGAGCCGGCTCGACTCCACCGTCGGTTGCACCGCCAGCACCGACAGCGACGCGTTGAGCCGACGCCGCCAGGTCGGCACGTCGCCGTACAACGCCGACGCCCAGGCCTGGGCCTGCTCTCCGGATTCGGTGACCTTGACTTGCCCGTTGCCGTCCAGCCCGTAAAGGTCGGCGACGAACGCGACGTAACCCAGCTCGGCCAACTGCCGCGCCCGGCCGTGGGCGTAGTCGTTCACGCCCCACCACTCCGGGACGACCATGACGCCC
>JBCDDH010000002.1:0-94158 GCA_039180415.1 Planctomycetota bacterium
CCGGCCCTCCAGCGCGACGCCACACCCGTGCCCGACGCCCCGCTCCGCGCCGGCAACCCGGCCCCCAGCCCGCCGCCGACCCCGGCCCGCTGGGGGCCGGGTTGCCGGCGCGGAGCGGGGCGTCGGGCACGGGTGTGGCGTCGCGCTGGAGGGCCGGCTGGATGGTTTCGGACGGCCGCGGCCCGGCTTGCAACTCCTCGAACGCCTCGTGGGAGATCCAGGCGACGGTGATGCGGGGGGCTTCGGCGTCGTCGCCCAGGACGGGGTCGTCGGGCGTCTGTGCGACGGGCCGGACCTCGACGGCCACGGGCCGGACGTTGTTGGCTTCGCGGCCGGCTTCGTCGACGGCGTCGTCGGCGTCGGTGACCAGCAGCAGGAACATCGAGCCGGTGGGTGCATCCTCGGGGATCACGGCGTCGAGCGTGGCGTCGTAATCGCTGCCGCGGGAGAGCCGGGGCAGCGCGTCGGCCCGGGCGATCAGGGCGTCGCCGGGGTCGAGCGTGGCGTCGGCGGAGAGGAACGCGGCGTCGGTCCACCAAGGCGCGGCGGCATCGTCGCGGACCACGGCGTCGGCTTGGCCGAGGTTCGCGACGGTGAAGCGCAGTGGGGTTTTGCTGCCGAGGATCAGGCGGGTGGGGGCTTGCGGTTCGCGGATCGCCAAGTCGGCGGCGGGCGAGGATGTCCCGGTGGGTTGGTCGGGCTCGGGTTCGAGATCGGCGGCGGGGTCGAACGGGTCGGCGGTCGGCGTGAGCGGCGACTCGGTCGGGTCGTCGCGTTCGCCTGCGCCGACCCAGCCCACCGCGACGGGCAGGCTGACCAGGTGGATCACCAGCGCGAGCGCGGCGGCGGCCGCGAGACGAGGCACCAGCGATTCGCGTTGGGCGGCGGCGCGGGGCATGGCAAGATCGAGGGAACTCGGTTACTCGGCCGGCCGGCCGACGATCGCGACGTTTTCGAGGCCGGCGGCTTCGATGGCTTGCAGGATGCGCCACATCACCGGCCCGCGGTCGACCGGCGTGGCGTCGTCGGTTTCGGTGAGCGCGACAAACAGGCGGGGCCGGCCTTCGTCGTCGGCGAGCGTGCCGAGCAGCCGGTCGAGCGCGTCGGCTTCGAGCGGTTCTTCGTTGTAGGTCAGCCGCCCGCCGGGCTCGATGCGCAGGACGTGCTCCACGGTTGCGCCGGGGCCGCCGTCGCCGGCCACGGGCGATAGGCCGACCTCGAGCGCTTCGACGCGGACCATGACGGCCATGGCGTAGATGAAGAAGGTGAGCAGCAGGAAGACCACGTCCAGCAGCGGCATGAGCTCGAGTCGGACCTCGCGGGACGCGCCGCCGGGCCGGACGGGGAGGCGTCGGGCCGGCGCGTGGGTCGGGTTGTTCGGGGCGTGGCTCACGCCTTCAGTTTAGAGCCGACGCCGGCGTCGTCGCAGCAGCACCGTGGACGCCAGCAGCGTGGCGATCGTGGCGGGCTCGGGGATGAACGTCAGGTCCAGCCGGTACATCTGCACGTCGTCGATGCTGCCGGTGACGCGGAGGAAGTATTCGCCGGGGTCCAGCACCAGGTTGGCGAGGATTTCGGAGCCGCCGGCGATCGTGTCGTCGGCGACGGCCAGTGCCGTCTCGTTGAAGAAAAAGTCCAGCGGGTCGTCGATCAGCTCGAGCCGCAGGTCGTTGAGCGCGTCGGTGACCAGCGGGGCCTGTTCGCCGCCTTGCGGGCCCTGGTTGTAGGTCGGGCCCTTGGGGGTGAGCGTGGCGGTGATCGTGGCGGCGGGCTCGGTGATGGTGAAGCTGAACCAGTCTTCGTCGTTGATGCCGCTGATGCTGATGAAGTCGGTCATGTCCGGCGTGACGACGGCGGACGTGCTGCGGGCGTCGGTGCCGACGGCCACGGCGTCGCCGGCACGGAGGACGCCGAACTCGGTGGCGGTGAACGCGTTGTCGTTGCCGCCGTCCTCTTCGTAGGCGTCGCCGTAGTTGCGGTGCAGCGCGAGGATGTCGTCGAACTGGGGGCCGTCGAAGCTGATGTCCAGGAACGGCTCCATGAGTTGACGGGAGTTGTTCGACTCGACGTGTTGAAGCCCCAGGCCGTGCAGCGCCTCGTGCATGATGACCTGACGGAACTGCAGGTTGTCCAGGAAGGTGCTGCTGAAGGTGCTGACGTTGCCGGTGTCGAGGACCATGTCGCCGGCGGAGGGGAAGTAGTTGTAAGCGATGACGTTGGGGTTGGATTGGCCGTCGATGAGGTGGCCGCCGATGCGGACGTCGGGGCGGACGCCGACTTGCCCGAGCGTGCCGGAATTCACCCGGCCGGAGATGTCGATGCCGTCGTCGTTGGGCTCGTAGGTGTAGGACACGCCGCTGAGTTCGTCGATGCGTCCGAAGGCTTGCTCGAAGATGCCGAACCACGCGCGTTGGGTGAGGTCGGCCCCGCCGGTGGAAGCGGGGTCGCGGATGCCGTCGAGGAATTCGATCAGCGAACTGGGCCCGGTCTCCTCGCTTTCGCGGGTAGAGATGATGGTGGAACCCTCTTGCGCGAAGCCCCAGGTGAGTTGCGTGGGGTTGCCCAAGGTGCTGCCGCGGGGCTGCTGGGCGGTCTGGGACCAGCGGGTGAGGATCTGGAAGTCGGCAAAGCCGACCGTGTCGCCGTAATCGTGGTGGCTGTGTCCGTGGTGGTGGTGGCTGTGGCTGTGGCCGGCGGCGCAGGCGGGGCAGGTGGCATGGTCGTGGGTCCCGACGGTCGCCGAGTCGCCGCCGGGCTCCGTGAGGCCCGTGTCCCACAGCCCCCACGCCGGGGCCGTGACGGCCGCCAGCATCAACGCCAGCAAGCCCGAGCCGGCATCCATGCGACGAGGCCGGCGGGATCGATCTGTGCCCCCACCGCGATGCGAACTCATCGATTCTCCTCGGGAACGTCCGGCGCAGAATCGGCACCGCAACCACGCCTAGCGCGAACCAAATGATACTTCCAAATCACGGAAAAGCGATGCTTTTTCCGGGTCGAAACCCGGGTTCACCGCCGCGATCGCGGCCTCGATTCAGCCCCGCACCGCGTCCCACGCCGCGGCGATCCGCTCGACGGAGACGTCGTCGCGGATCGTCACCGCCCCGATCTGGGTGGGCAGCACCAGGCGGATCTTGCCGCTCTGAACCTTTTTGTCGTGGCCCATCGCCTTGAGGAGGATCGGCGTGGGGCCGAGCGTGCCCGCCGCCGGCAGGCCGACCCGCTCCACCGCTTCGGCGATGCGTTGGGGGACCGAGCCGTCGCACAGCCCGATCTCCGCCGCGAGCGTCGCCGCCGCCACCATGCCGATGCTCACCGCTTCGCCGTGCTTGTACTTGCCGCCGAACTGAGTCGTGGCCTCGATCGCGTGGGCGAAGGTGTGGCCGAAGTTCAGGTGCGCCCGCTCGCCGGCTTCCCGTTCGTCGGCCATCACCACATCGGCCTTGATCCGCACGTTCCGCTCGACCAGTTCGATGAGCGTCGGGCCGTCCAACTCCGCGATCCGCTCGGCCTTGCCCACGATCCACTCGAACAGCGACGCGTCGCGGATCACGCCGTGCTTCAAGCACTCCGCCAAGCCGCACCGCAGTTCGCGCTCCGGCAGCGTCGCCAACACGCCCACGTCCGCGACAACCAGGTCCGGCTGCCAGAAGCTGCCGATCAGGTTCTTGCCCTGCGGCATGTTTACGCCGGTCTTACCGCCCACCGACGCGTCCACCATCGCCAGCAGGCTGGTCGGGCACTGCACGAACGGCACGCCCCGCAGGTACGTCGCCGCCACGAACCCCGTCACGTCGCCGCAGATCCCCCCGCCCAGGCTGACCACCGGGTGGCCGCGCTCGTGCCGGCTCTCCAGCAGCAGCGTGTAGAGCGAGTGCACGGTGCCGAGCGTTTTTTTCTTCTCGCTCACCGGGATCACGTGCACCGTCGTGTCCAGGCCCTGGTCCTGCATCGCCGCCGCGACCGCCCGGCCGTGGTGCGGCTCCACGCCTTCGTCGGTAATCAGCGCCGCTCGGCCGCCGTCGCGCACGCTCGGCACGGCCTCTCGGACCAACGCGCCCAGCCGCGACAACGCCCCCGCTTCCACGCGGATGTCGTACGCATGTCCCGGCAGACTCAGGTTGACGACGCCCATCGGCCGAGTCTAAACCAACGCCACGCTCAAGAACGCTCGCCCCGACGTTCCTGGCCCGCGTCCGTAGACGGCTCCGCCTGGTCCCCGCGTTTCGCCAGCACCGCCAACGCCGCTTCCGGGTCCTCCGGCAAAGGGCCGCCGGCCGTATCCCCCTCCGTCGCCGCAGCCACATTGTCGGTTCGCCGTCGCGCAGCCCGCCTCCGCCCCACCACGTCCACCCGACCAAACAACCGGCTCAACCGCCAAAGCACCGCCAACCCCAGCACCGCCGCCACCGCGGTCCCGATCCCCGGCCCCCAACCCCTCAAGCCCTCGCGCCCCGAAGGCGCCGCCACCACCTCCACCCCTCGCGCCACCACCACCGGGTACGTCCGCGCCGCCCCCGCCGCGTCCACATCTTGCCAAAGCCCCAAAAACCGCCCCACCACCCGCACGCGCCGCCCATGCACGGCTTCGCCGATCTCGTCTGCCGGGTCCACAAACCAGACCACCACCGGCAACACCTCCGGCTCTTGAAGCCCACGGGCATCGTCCGCGGATCGCTCGCTTCCCATCCCCACGTCTACCCCCACGCCCCACTCCGTCACCGACGCTCCCCAGGGCTGTTGCGCCCTGACCAGCGAAATCTGTCGGCGGCGGCCCGCGTCCGTTCCTTCCACCAGCACTTTCTGCGCCCGATAATCGCCCGGCCGGGACAAGACCGCCGACCAGTTCACCAACGTCGCCCCCGCCTCGTCCGCCGCCGTCCCCGACCAGCCCGCCACGTCCGCCAGCAACGCGTACAAGGCCGGTTGGTCCGGGTGCGTCCCGTCCACAAAGGTCGCGGCTTGCCGCGCTTGGCCTGGTTCCAGCGCCGCCGCCCCGCTTGCCGCCATTATCACCAGCATCCACCAGACGCCACGCATCCCTGCATCGTAAAGCCCGCGGATCGCCTCACCCCGCCGGGCCGGGCCGCGCCCCTCGACGTTCGCGTCCACCCCCGAAAATTCTTAACCGACGCGATCTTCATATCTCCCAGCTATGCTGAACCTATGAACGACTCCACGGGCGGATCAGGGCAAGGCGGGCAGCGACGCGGCGGCTACGGCGGCGGCGGCGGACGTGGCGGCAACCGCCCGTTCCGCTCCAACCGACCCATGCGCGGCGGCAGCGCCCGACCCTACGGCGGCAACCGCGGCGGCGGCCGGGGCGGTGGCGGTGGCGGCCGCGGCCAAAAGCCCGACCTGCCCATGCTCCTGGGCGAGCCCTCGCCCTCGCTGGCCAAGATCAACGCCATGAACATGGCCAAGCTCACCGAGAAGATCGCCGCGCTCGCCGCCGACCGCGTCCACCTGGTCAACAAGGCCAAGAAGCTCCACGCCGCCGGCGAAGCCAAGACCGAGCAGCTCAAGCAGACGCTCGACCTGATCGAGCGCCTCGACGCGCTCAAGGCCGCCGCCGAAAAACGCCTCGCCGGCAAAGCCGAACGCAAGGCGCTGCGCGAAGCGGGCAAGCTCTAAGTTCTCACGCCATCTCTCACGCGGAAACCGCGATCGACCGTCCTACCCAACCTCGAGAAGCCCGAGTTCCCCGAACGCGAAGCTCCCGCGAAGCCGGCAAGCCTTGATGGCTCGACGCGGCCTCGCACATCAATGTCGGGCCGATTTCAAGGCAGAAGCAAATATGGGCCTCTACCGTAGACCCGAAGACTTCGACGAAGATTGGGCGATCCGCCGGGCGTTGCGACGCGTGATCGATCCGCAGACTTCGCACTTCTGGGCCATGTCGTTGGCCGCGTGCTTCGCGTTGCTGATCACGTTCATCATGATTGGAATGGTGCTCTACCGGATCACGCGTGACATCCACATCTCGCCTTCGATTCAGTGAACTCCGTCGAAGGCGGCCTCAGCTCATCGTCATCCCGCCGTCGACCGTCAGCACCTGCCCGGTGACGTAGCTCGCCTCGTCGGACGCGAGGAACGCCACCGCCGCGGCGATCTCTTCCGGCTGACCCATCCGGCCCAGCGCGGTCATCTGCTTCACGCCGTCCTTGATCTTGTCGGGCAGCACGTCGGTCATGTCGGTCTGGATGAACCCGGGCGCGACGACGTTGGCGGTGATGCCGCGTTTGCCCATCTCTTTGGCGAGGCTCTTGGTGAAGCCCGCGAGGCCCGCCTTGGCCGCGGCGTAGTTGGACTGCCCGGCGTTGCCGACCACGCCCGAGACGCTGCCCAGGTTGATGATCCGGCCGAAACGCTTCTGCATCATGTGCTTGGTCGCGGCGCGGCAGGCGACGAAGACCGAACGCAGGTTGGTCTGGATCACCGCGTCGAACTCGTCGTCGGTCATCCGCATCAGCAGGTTGTCCTTGGTGATGCCGGCGTTGTTGACGAGGATGTCGAGCCGGCCGTGGGCTTCGGCGGTGTCGTCCACGAGTTTCGCGAGCGCGTCGCCGTCCGAGATGTCGCACGTCGCGACCGATGCGCTGCCGGCGATGTCTTCGTGGTCGATCAGTTGCTTGACGGCTTCGAGCTTCTCGATCGAGCGGGCGACGCAGACGACGTGGCAGCCCTGTTTCGCGAGGGCGAGCGCGGTGGCGGCGCCGATGCCGCGGGACGCGCCGGTGACGAGGGCGACTCTGGATTCGGACATTGGAGATTCCTAAAGAAAGTTGAACCGCGGAGGCGCGGTTGGTTCAGGCCGGCTCGGCCAGGTTCTTCACCTTGACCGATTTGTCGATGCGGCGCATCAGGCCGGTGAGGACTTTACCGGGGGGCAGCTCGGCGTAGCCGTGGGCGTTGGCGGGGAAGGCCTGCGCGGCGTGGGCCATGCTCTGGCTCCAACGGACGGGGTGCGTGAGCTGCTTGACGAGGCGGTCTTGGATCGCGTTGGCGTCCGAATCGTGCGGCTCGCCCGTCACGTTGCTGTACACCGGGCAACGCGGCGTCTGCCAGTTCACGTCGGCGAGCGCCTCGGCCAAGCGGTCGGCGGCGGGCTGCATGAGCGGCGAATGGAACGCGCCGGCCACCGTGAGCGGCGTGGGCTTGAAGCCGGCCTCGGACGCCAGCGGCACGACGGCCTCGCACGCTCGGATCGACCCCGACACGACGACCTGCATCGCGGAGTTGTAGTTGGCGGGGACCAGCACTTCGTCGCTGCCTGCTTGTTCCACGGCCCGCTGGCAAAGCGACACGATCGCGTCTTCCGAAACGTCGCCGGTGATCGCGACCATGGAGCCTTGCGACGCTTCCGCCGCGTCCTGCATCGCCCGGCCGCGCAGCCGGACGAGTTCCAGGCCCTCGAGGAAGTCGTACGCGCCGGCCAGGTGCAACGCCGTGAACTCGCCGAGCGAAAGCCCCGCGGTGGCGGCGACGTTGGCGCGTTCGACGCCGCCGGTTTCCACGAGCGCCTGATAGCCCGCGACCGACGCGACGTAGATCGCCACTTGCGCCATGTCGGTGCGATTGAGCTTCTCTTCGGGCCCGCTGAAGCAAAGGCCGGCCAGGTCAAACCCCAGGTGCTGATCGGCCGCGGCGAAGGTTTGCTTGGCGACGGGATAGGCGTCGAACCAGGCCTTGGCCATGCCGACGTGTTGGGCGCCTTGGCCGGGGCAGAGGAGAATTTCAGATTTTTGATTTGAGATTTCAGATGTCATGGCGGCGTGAGTCTTTCGAGGTGCGGACCGTGGCGGCAAGGATGGCAATCAGTTCGCGACACTCTTGTTGCAACGGCTTGAGCCGATTGGAGGGTATCAGGTCGTTTTCGACGATGAGTTCCAACCAATAATCCGTTTCGTCCGCTTCACGTAGTGCGATCTGCAGAATGCTGACGAAATGTTTTCGTGACGAAGCCCGCGTAGCTTCACGGTAGTTGGCACCGATCGAAGTGCCGGATTTCAAGAGCTGCCGCCCAAGAACATCTCCGACGGGATCTTTGGGCAACGAGGCGCAAAGTCGAACGACTCGACTCGCGAACGACAAGGTCCGGTTTCGCATCTCCGCCTGATCCATGCTTCTTCACATCTGAAATCTCAAATCAAAAATCTGAAATTCTCAAACCCGCCAAAGGCTCGTACTCCACGTCATCCCTCCGCCGATGGCGAGGAACAGCACGAGGTCGCCGTCGGCGAAGCGGCCGTCGCGGCGGCACTCGTGCAGGCACAGCGGCACGGACGCGGCGGAGGTGTTGCCGTAGCGGTCGATGTTGATGTAGAGCTTGTCTTCGGGGAGGCCGAAGCGGTCGCGGGCCGTGGCCATGATGCGTTGGTTGGACTGGTGCGGGATGATGAGCTTGAGGTCGTCGGGTTCGATGCCCTGGGTGTCCAAGGCCTCCTGGATCATCTCGCAGGTCTGGAGGACGGCGAACTTGAAGACGTCTTGGCCTTGCATCTGCAGCGTGTCGAATCGGCCGTTCCAGCCGGGCTCGGTGGTGACCGAGGCGTCGACCCCTTCGGGGAGATGCTCTTCGCGGCGCGGCATGTAGAGCGCCGGCCACATATCGCCGGCCGAGCGCATGGTTTGGAACAAGCAACCGCGGTAGTCCGGCTCGCCGGGGTTGCGGAAGGCGTCGCCGGATTCGAGGATCGCGCATCCGGCGGCGTCGCCGAACAGGATGCAGGTCCGTCGGTCGTCGAGGTTGACGTGTCGGCTGAGGGTCTCGGCGCCGATGACCGCGACGCGTCGGGCGCGGCCGGTTTCGAGATGGGACACGGCGAGGTTCATGCCGTACACGAAACCCGAGCACGCGGCGGCCAGGTCGAACGCGCCGGCGGGGTTCGCGCCGACCTCGGCGGCGACGCGGGCGGCGGTGGACGGGCAGGCCATCTCCGGCGTGATGGTCGCGAGGATCACCAGGTCGATGTCCGAGCCGTTCAGCCCCGCGTCCTGAAGCGCGGCGAGCATCGCCTCGCGCGCGAGGTCGCGGACGCCCTGCGCCTCGTCGGCGTAGTAACGCGTCTTGATGCCGGTGCGTTTGGTGATCCAGGTGTCGTTGGTGTCGACGCGTTGCGCGAGGTCGTCGTTGGTGACCAGCCGCCGGGGCAGCGCGACCCCGGTGCCCGCGATGCGGGTTTCATGGAGCAGCATCCGCGCGTCGGGATGCGGGATGGGCCGGTTCCACGCCGCCATACTTACGAAGCCGCCTCGGACAGGCGGGTGTTCTCGGCGGCTTCGAGGCGTTTGGAGATCGCGTCGTTGACCCCGGCCTCGGCGTAGATGATCGCGTTCTTGATGGCGTTCTTGATCGTGCGGGCCTCGGAGCTGCCGTGGCAGATCATGCAGATGCCGTTCGCGCCCAGCAGCGGCGCCCCGCCGAACTCGTGGTAGTCGTGCTTGGCGTAGATGCTCTTGACGACCGGCTCGAACCGCATGGCCAGCTCCGGGTCGATCTCGAAGGCTTCCCGGGCGATGGTCTCGAAGATGCCCTTGCTCAGGCCCTCGGCGAGCTTGAGCACGACGTTGCCGGTGAAGCCTTCGGTCATGACGACGTTGGCCTTGCCGTTGAACAGGTCCCGGCCTTCGACGTAGCCGACGTACTTGAGCCCGGCGTCGTCGCGGCACAGCGCGTTGGCCTCGCGGATCAGCGGCGTGCCCTTCTCTTCTTCGCCGCCGATGTTCATGACGGCACAGGACGGGTCGGGGATGCCGATGACGGTCTCGGCGTACACGCTGGCCATGTGGGCGTACTGGTGCAGGTGCGAGGCGCGGGGCTCGGGGTTGGCGCCGACGTCGCAGACGACCACCGGGCCGTGGAAGGTCGGCAGGACGATGGCGATGCCCGGGCGGTGGACGCCCTTGAGCCGGCGCATGTGCATCTGGGCGGTGGCGACGGTCGCGCCGGTGTTGCCCGCGGAAATGATCACTTCGCAGTACTTGTCGCCGGCCTTGCGTCGGCCGAGCTCGCCGAGGCGGACCAGCGAGCTGTCGGTCTTTTCACGCAGCGCCTTGGTGGGCGTCTCGGCCATGCCGATGACCTGCGTGGTCGGCTCGATGTCGAAGCGCGGGTCGTTGTGCAGGCCGGCTTCTTCGAGGCCTTCGCGGATCAGGCTCTCGTCGCCGACGAGCACGGCCCGGTGGGAATCGTTCAGCAGATCGACCGCGTCGAGGCACCCCTGGAGGATGGCGTCGGGCGCGTGGTCGCCGCCCATGACGTCGACGGCGATGCGCAAGATCGGTCTCCTGATCGGAAGCGGGAAGAATGGTCAGGCGGTCGGTTGGCCCCCGACACGCGGAAGCACGGAAACCGAGCGATCAGTCTTGGTCGTCAGACTTGATGCGCAGCTGCAGGCCCGGACGCACGTACCCGCAGTCGCGGCAGGCGGCGTGCGGGAGCTTGGGGCTACCGCAATTGGGGCAGTCGACGCTGTGGGTGCCCCGGATGGCGTCGTGGGACCGGCCCAGACGGGTCTGGGAGTGGGTTTTACGTTGAACGGGGACCATGGCGGGGCTCGTTTCGGGCGAAAATTGGGGTTGAAAGCCGACTCGGATGCGGCCGACCGAGCCGGGAAAGGTACGGGGATTTCGGGGTCCGGTCAAGCGTTGAGGCGGGCGCAGCGGGTCCGCCCGACCACGCCGCGGTCGCGGGGTTTCGCCCGGGCAGCACGAGACAAGTGGTCATGCGGTCGTTTGGACGACGCGCAGGGCCGCGGGCTCGGCGGTGATCGTGACCGGGGCGCCGGAGCGGACGTGGCCCGCGGGGTCGCCGTCGGCCTGGAGCGGAACGGGCGAGCCGTGGTCTTCCGAGTCGGCGGCGAGCGTCAAGCGGGACGCTCGGCCGTGGATCACGTCGGGGCGTCGAAGGTGACGGCCGTTCATCGCGGCGGCGGCGAGGTAGTTCAGGAGCCGGACGCGTCCGGGCCGGGTGAAGACCACGAAGTCCAGCATCCCGTCGTCGGCACGGGCGTGGCGGCAGAGCCCCAAGTCTTTGCCGTATTCGGGCAGATTGAACACGAAGGCGTGGCGGCCGCTGAGCGGCTGGCCGGCGTGGTCGCCGTCGGTGGGGGTCAGGGTGACCGGCGGGTAGGCGTATTCGCGGAGCGCGCCGGCCATGCGGGGCAGGTAGTTTTTGAGCGAGACACGGCGGATCTGGCCTTCCGCGGGGGTGTTGGTGCGCCAGCGGTCCACGCGGTGCACGACGTCGGCGTCGAAGCCCACCGAAGCCATGAGCGTAAAGCGCAGGGGCGAAGCGTCGTCGCCGTCGACCGTGAGCCGGCCTAGGTCGACCGGGCGGGTCCAGCCGCGGAGCAGGGCGTCGATGAGGCGGTCCGGCTTCTTCCGGTCGATGCCGAAGTGCCGGGCGAAGAGGTTCTCGTTGCCCACGGGCAGGGTGGCGAAGGGCCAGGGCGCGACGCCGACGGCGGCCATGTCGTTGAGCACGGCCGCGACCGAGCCGTCCCCGCCCGCGGCGATCACCCAAGGCGGGCTTGCGTCGGACCGGAGCGTTTCGGCGCAGCGTCGGAGCGTGTCGCGGCGGTTGGAAGCGTCCCACACGATCTGCGGCGGCAGCCCGGCTTCGCCGAGCCGGTCGGCGAACTGCTGCACCCACTGGCGGTTTGGGCCCGAGCCGCTGTACGGGTTGGCAAAGAGCGTGATCCCGCAGGGCGTCCGCAGGTCGGCGTCGGGGCCGAAGGCGGGACGATCCGCCGTGTCGGCCGCCGGGACGTCCGCGGTTTGGGCGTCTGCCGGCTCGGTCGGGTTGGACGAGGCGAGAGTAGACAAATCGACGGATCGAAGACCACGACCGGGCCGTGCGGGACGGGGAGCTTACCGCAGGATTTGCACGATCCTAACGCGAGCCCGAGGGAATTCACATGGCTCACGGGCCTCACGGTTCCGGGCCCGGCGACGCGGCGATACGCGGGGCCGAGCCGTTCACCAGTGCGGCGGGCGGTTTTCCCGGAGTTGTTCGTCGCTGGGTCCGCCGTCGGATCGGTCTCCGGCGTCCTGGGCGGGGTTGGGAGCCGGCTCGGCGAGGGCGGCGGCATGCTCATCGACCCGGCCCGCGAGGCGATCCAGGCGGACGCCGAGCTGTTCGAGGGTGTCGCCCAAGTCGCGCACGACGCCGTCGAGCTCGCCGAGCTGGTGCTCGACGAAGGTGAGCTTTTCTTCGAGGCGGACGAAGCGGGGGTCCATAAGCGGTGGTGCCGGTGGTTGGTGAAACCCGACGTATATCGTACGCGGCGAGAGGCCCCGTACAAAGCCTGACCGGGGTCTCGCTCCGGTGTTTCAACGCCAGAGACCGCTCACCGGTCCCGACCGGCGGCACTCACAAGAACATCCCCGCCACCGCCGCGGTGCAGGCCGAGGCCAGCGCCCCGCCGAGCATCGCCCGCACGGCCAGCCGGGACAGCTCGGTCTTCCGCTCGGGAGCGAGCGGGGTGATGCCGCCGATCTGGATGCCGACCGAGGCGAAGTTGGCGAAGCCGCACAGGGCGTAAGCCACGAGCTGCGCGCCGCGTTCGGAGAGCACGGGGGCGTCGGCGAGTTCCGGGTTCGCGGCGATCTGTTCGGCGGTGGGCGGGGACGCGGCGGCGACCAGCTCGGAGAAGGCGACGAACTCGTTGGTCGTTAGCTTGAGCCCGATGAGCCCGCCGACCAGCCGGCAATCGGTCCAGCCGTTGACGCCGATCGCCCACGCCAGCGGCGCGAGCGCCCAGCCCAAGAGGTACGCCAGGCTCAGCGCGCCGTTCCCTTCGGCCGGCATCTCGAACCACGCCGCGCCGATCACCGCGAGCGGCCAGTCCACCAGCTTCACCAGCGCCGTGAACGCGATGAGCATGGCCACCACGTTGAGGTACAGCTTCAGCCCGTCGGTCGTGCCGTTGGCGGCGGCTTCGACGACGTTGTCCGCGGTGCGTTCGATCTTCAGCGGGATCGCGCCGGCGGTCTTGGGGGTCTGCGTCTCGGGCAGCACGATCTTGGCGATCACGAACGCCGCGGGGGCCGAGAGCACCGAGGCCGTCAGCAGGTGCGGCCCGATCGTCGTGCCCAGCGTGCCCAGCGTCTCGCTGAAAAACGACATGTACACGACCAGGACCGACCCGGCGACGGTCGAGAACCCCCCGGTCATCATCGCGTTCAGCTCGCTGCGGGTCATGTCGGGCAGGTACGGCTTGACCACGAGCGGCGCCTCGGTCTGCCCGACGAACACGTTCGCCGCCATGGCCATGGCTTCCGCGCCGCTGACGCCCATGGTGACCATCATCACCCGGGCCATGCACCACACGAGCACCTGCATGAAGCCGACGTGGTAGAGGATCGCCAGCAGCGCGCTGAAGAAGATGATCACCGGCAGGCCCGTCGCCGCGAACGCGAAGATGAACCCCCCGGACGTGCCCGGGTCCGCCAGGGGCCCGAAGATCATGCCCGCGCCGAAGGTGTTGACCTGCACGAAACGCTGCACGCCCGCGGCCGTCGCCGCCATCGCGCCCTGGCCGATGCCCGTGCCCAGCACCAAGCCCGCCAGCAGCAGCTGCAGCCCGATGCCCCACACCGCGACCCGCCAGGGCATCGCCCGCTTGTGCGACGACATCGCCCAGGCCAGCCCCAACACCACCACCAAGCCGAAGATGCCGCGGGCCACGTCGATCACGCCGGGCATGCTAGAGCCGCGCCGCCGATGGGCCAACGCCGGGCGCTTTTTCTCGGACGCTCGAGCAACTCAACGGAGAATCTGGCCGGCCCGCGCCCCGCGGACCTGTCGATCGTGAAGCCCGCTCGTCGGTCGGTCGATCAGTGGGATATGCGCGAGTTGGTCCCGCCGACGCTCCCTACGTCGTTCGCCCGCCTGACCGGGTCCGCGGACACGTCGATACTCCGGCGACTGAGCGTGCGCTCCCGGGTGTTCGCGTTGGCCGCCGTCGCCGTCGCGCTCGTCGTGTTCACCGCGGCGATGCACATCTCCACCGAATGGCGCCTCGACCGGAAGCTGCACGGCGTCTTTGAGGTGTTGGTGCCCCTGGTCGACGCGCTCGACCGGGCCGAGGTCGGCCTCATGGAGCAGCAAGCGATCGTGGACCGCGCGGTCCGCTCCCTGGACCTCAGTTACACGGACCAGTTGCCCGACGAGTTCCGTCGGTATCGCGCGGCGTTCGACCGCTCGGTCTTGCGGACCCAGACCGCTTTCGAACACGCCCGGGACCTCCAGCAACGCTCCCAAGACGCGACCTTCGAAACCCCCGCTGCCATCGATTACGACCGGATGCAACACCGGACCCGCCGCTTGCAGATGCTCCAGAACCGCGTGTTCCGCCTGGCGGCCGAAGGGGAGCACCTGCGCGCCCGCCGGCTCAACCACGCGCTCGAACGGCGGCAACGCGCCGTCACCCAATCCCTCGACACGCCCGCCCGCCAGGGCCACGAACAGATCGACGCCGTCCGCGGCCAGGTCGCCGAGATGCTCCGCAAGGCGGCGTACCAGGACCTGATCCTGGCCGCGATCGCGTGCGTGATCATGGTGCTGCTGGCTTTGAGCATCGCCCGCAGCATCACCGGCCCGTTGGGCGTGGTCATGCACGTCGCCGCGCGGTTGACCGCCGGGCAGCGCAAGATCAACGGGCCGACCGACCGGAGCCTCGACGAGGTCGGCGAGCTGCTCCGCACGCTGTATCACCTCGACCAGGCGGTCACCGCCGCCGAGGACGACATGGAGCGCCGCGCCGAAGACCTCGCCCTCACCAACGACCGCCTCGAGTCTCAGGCCATGGAGCTGGCCAACAAGACCCAAGAGCTCGAGCTGGCCCGCCGCCAGGCCGACGCCGCCAACCTGGCCAAGAGCCAGTTCCTCGCCAACATGTCCCACGAGATCCGCACGCCCATGACCGCGATCCTGGGTTACGCCGACCTCATGCGCGACCCGAGCCTGACCGGGCCCCACCGCCGCGAGCACCTCGACACCATCCGCCGCAACGGCGAGCACCTGCTGGTCATCCTCAACGACATCCTCGACGTCTCCAAGATCGAGGCCGGCCAGATGACCGTCGAACGCATCGAGACCCGCCCGCTTCTCCTGCTCGAACAATCCCTCGACCTGCTCAAAGTCCGCGCCCAGGAAACGGAAATCTCGCTCACGCTCGAGCCCGTCTTCCCGTTGCCCGAAACCATCGCCTCCGACCCGGTGCGGTTCCGCCAAGTGATCCTCAACCTCGTGGGTAACGCCGTGAAGTTCTCGCCGCACGGCACCGTCACCGTCCGCCCGTCCTTCGACGCGGAGCAGCAACGCCTCGCGATCGAGATCACCGACAACGGCATCGGCATGAACGACGAACAGGTCGCCGCGCTGTTCCGCCCGTTCACCCAGGCCGACGACTCGACCACCCGCAAGTTCGGCGGCACCGGCCTGGGCCTGACCATCTCCAAACGCCTCGCCGAAATGCTCGGCGGCGACATCACCGTTTCCTCCCAACCTCAGCGCGGCAGCACCTTCACCGTCACGTTCGCCACCGGCCCCGTCCCCGAAGCCGCGCTGCTCCACGAGATGCCCGTCGCGCCGGTGTCGGCGCCGACCGCACGCGCGGCCGCCACCGACGGCTCCGCACCTCTCGCCGGGCGCATCCTGCTCGCCGAAGACGGGCCGGACAACCAACGCCTCATCACGTTCATCCTTAAAAAGGCCGGCCTGACCGTCGACCTCGCCGTCGACGGCCAGCAAGCCCTCGACTTCTTGAACGAAGCCCGGGAACGGGATCTCGTCTACGACCTCATCCTTATGGATATGCAGATGCCCCGCGTCGACGGCCTGACCGCCACCCGGTCCGCCCGCGCGCTGGGCTACGCCGGTCCGATCATCGCTCTCACCGCCCACGCCATGGACGAACAGCGCCGCGAAGCCCTCGCCGCCGGCTGCTCCGCCTTCGCCACCAAGCCCATCGACCGCCAGGCGCTGCTCGCGCTGATCGCCCAACACCTCGGCCAAGCCGCGGGTGCCGACGACGCCGACTCGGGCTCCGCGGTCAACCCCGACGGCCGCGCCGCCGCCTGAGCCCCAGCGCCGCGACCACCGCCCCCAGCCCCGCCGGCTCGGGCACCGTCGTTGCTGAGAAGTCCGGCGCCGCCAGCGCCCCCCAATTCAGCAGCACCGCGTTGAGCTCGTCCTGGTCCACCGTGCCGGTCAGCTGCTCGGTCGCCAGCCAGCCGTTCGGCACGCCCGTCGCGAGCGTGTCTCGGCCCCAGTTGTTCAGCACCAGGTTCAGGTCGCCTTGCTCGACCTGCCCGTTGCGGTTCAGGTCGCCGGCCAGGTCTTCGCCGATCGGGACGCTGCTCGCGATCTCCGCCGCGGTCATCAACTCCATCAACCCCGCCGTGCCGAAGTCGTCGGTGAACGCGCCGAACGGCGCCCAATCGACTTCGATTGGCTCGTCGGCCCACGCGTCGAACGCGAGGTTCCGCTCGTAGCCCACGAACCGCGACTTGAGGAACCAGCCCACCGACACGTCGGCGTGCCCGTTGCGGTCCAGCCAACGCCGCATGCGTCGGACGGCGAGATCGTTGTCGAAGCCGGCGTCGGACCCGAACTGCTCGTTGATCTCGCTCACGCGGACGAACTCCAACAACTCCCGGAAGGACAGCCCGTCGTCATTGAGGTCCGCGAGGGCGAAGCCGTCTTCGCCGGACTGCAGCGCCGAGACGACGGCCGCGGTCAGCATGCCTTGCCCGACCACGAAATCCTGGGTCCCGGGAAGGCCGATCTGGTCCAGGTCGGATTGGTCCGCGAACGACAAGGCCTCATTGGCTTCGGGAGCCCCGGCCAATAACGCGGTGCGCGGCAACGTCGCCAAGTCGCTGGGCCCGGACAGGCCGTTTTCACGACCCTTGGCGGCGACGAAGTCGGGGGTCGAGGTCCAGAAGCCGCCGCTATGACACGCGTCGAGAATGAACACCTTGTCCACCTGGCTCCAGATGGGGTCCGACGCGAAGTACGCCGCGAGCGCGTCGTCTTCGAGCAGCACCTCGTCGCCGTTGCCGTCGCGCCCGAGGAACAACGCCTCGTTGCCGTTCACCCGGTTCCCTTCGTCGTCGCGGGTGAAGCTGACGCCGTGTCCGGAGTAATGGAACACGAAGTTGTCGCCCGGGACGAGCCGCCGCTTGATGTCGTCGAGCCCCGCGAAGACGTCGCCCTGCGCGGCGTTCTCGGGCGTCTGGTTCAAGCTGATGTCCGGCAGCACCACGCGTCGCCAACTCTCCAAGCCGAACGCCTCCTCCATCGCGCTCCGCATCGCGTTGGTGTCCCGGACCGAATCGATCTTGGCGCCGTTGGTCATATCCGGCGCGCCCAGAAAAAACGCGTGCGTCGTCCCCGCGTTGACCTGGATGTTGTCCAGCGAGACCCGCTTGACTTCGGGCGCGACGCCGTCGGGATCGACGGCGGTGAACGCCAGGCGGTCTAGGTGCGAAAAGCCGGTGAGATCCACGTTGACGAATTGGGTCGTGCTTCGATTGCGCCAATTGTTGATGCCGCCCAGCGACTCGAATTCGAACGTCGGCACGGGCAGATCAAAGTCCCGGCGGACCACTTCGACCCAACGCTCCGGGGCATCGTGGGGCGCGCTGTAATCCTCGCGGTAGCCGTGCACGGTGCCGCGGTACTGCCCCGAAGCGGGCTGCTTCGAAAAATCGTAATTGTCGAGGTCCACGCCGATATCCAGCGACCGGAAGCCGAGCTTCGGGAACCATCCGCCGGTTTGGTAGCTGGCGGAAAGACTGGTCGGGGTGTTGCTCGTCCGGGGTCGGCCGAAAGAGCGGTAGTCGCGGGTGTAGAGCCCCTTGGCCCACCGCGTCCCGTTGCGCAACTCGAGACTGTCGGGGCGCGGCCCTTCCCACTCAGAGCCGTACCGTGCCCCGTCGGTGGCGGCCCATTCGCTGACGTGGTGATCGATCGGGTTGGTCCACCCCTCGGGCGGGACCCACGTGTCGAGCGCCCAGGTATCGGGGCCCAAGCGGGGCACGTCGTTGTATTCGTCGAACGTGATGGTGCGCACGTCGTCCCAACCGACCGCCCCCGCCGAGCCGGCGATCGATATCCCCCCGGTGATCATGGCCACGACCCCGATGTCCCGTGCCGTACGTGCTCCCGCTCTCACAGTGGGTTCTCCCGCGAAGGTGAAGCCGAAATTCCTTGTCCAAAATAATCGCGACCCGCCCGAACGACCACCCTTTTTCCCATGGATTCACGCGGTTTCGGGCTATCTTTGGGCCATGCCCACGTCCGACCCGGCCCCGCCTGTCGTTTGCCTCGGCACCCTGCCTTGCCCCGCCGCCCAGATCGATGACGCCGGCCGCGTGACCTACGCCAACGCCTTCTGGACCGCCACTCTCCGCAAGCTCGAACTCGACCCCGACCGCCTGCCGGATCAGGTCCACCGCGAACGCCTCCGCTCCGGGCAACCCCAGCAACTCATCGTCCCCTGTGAGACGGCCCCCGCCGCGATCACCATCGCCGGCCAACTCCCCGGCGTGGTCGTCTTCCTCGACACCACCGAGCAGCACGAGCTGCTCACCACCGTCGCCCAGCTCTCCGACAACGCGGCCAACTCCGCCTTGCAGATCAGCGAGCTCAACGACGAGCTCGAGCGCCGCGTGCAACAGCGCACCCAGGAGCTCGCCGACGCCAACCTCGACGCCCTGACCATGCTCGCCGTCGCCTCCGAGGCCCGCGACGCCGACACCGGCGCCCACGTCAAACGCATCGAACGCATGGCTCGGCAAACCGCCTTAGCCCTCGGCCTCGACGACGACTTCGCCCGGCACCTCGGCCGGTCCGCCATCCTCCACGACGTCGGCAAGATCACCGTCCCCGACCACATCCTCAAAAAGCCCGGCCCGCTCACCGACGACGAACGCGCCGCCATGCAGCAGCACACCATCGCCGGCGAAACCATCCTCGGGGCGAACCCCTACTTCGACCTGGCCCGCGTGATCGCTCGCCATCACCACGAAAACTTCGACGTCACCGGCTACCCCGACCGCCTCGAAGCCGACGACATCCCCCTGCCCGCCCGCATCGTCCACACCGTCGACGTCTACGACGCGCTGCGCTCGCCCCGCATCTACAAGGACCCGTGGTCGGACACCAAAACCCTCGATCTGCTCCGCGAGCAAGCCGGCTCCGCCTTCGACCCCCAAGTCGTCGACGCCTTCCTCTCCACCCTCTAACGCCCGGAGATGGCCACCGCCGGGCGTTACGCGTTAACCTCCCTCGATGCTCGGCATCACCCACGACAACCGCGAATACTTCGCGCTCGCCGCACAGCAAATCCAAAACATCGACTGCGCCGCCCTCCAACGGCTCAGCGACGCCGTCATGCAGCGGTACGACCAGGGCAAGTTCATCTACATCATCGGCAACGGCGGCTCGGGCCTCAACGCCTCGCACTTCGCCGAGGACCTGGGCAAGTCCACCGTCCCCGACGCCCATCTGCAGGACCCCGACCGCAAGCGCCTCAAGGTCCTCAGCCTCACCGACAACCTCGGCTGGATCATGGCCGCCGGCAACGACGTGGGTTATGAACACATCTTCACCCAGCAGCTCATGAACTACGGCCAGGCGGGCGACCTGTTGATCGCCATCTCCGGTTCGGGCAACTCGCCCAACATCCTCCACGCCGTCGACTGGGCCAAGAACCACGGCCTCACGACCTTCGGCCTCACCGGCTACACCGGCGGAACACTCAAACGGCAACAAGACGACGGCCTGCACGTCGAATGCAACGACATGGGCGTCGTCGAGTCCCTCCACCTGCTCCTGTTCCACTGGATGCTCAACGACGTGCACGCGCGGATCAACCACGTCGGTCGCCACGCCACTTAACCTTCACCCCGGACGGGCCGCGTCGGCGACCCGTCTTCCCGCACAAACCCTCACGCGTACCCCGGCTCGTTCCCCGGTTTCCACTTGATGTTGCAGCCCATCGATGGCCGCTGCGCCACCGTCACCGGCTCGCCACGCAACACTTGATCCATCGCCGCCCGAAGGTCCGCCCCCGTTGCCGCCCCGTTGCGGTCGTCGTAGTTGCCCGACGAGATCCGGTGCGGCCGGGAGCCGTCGATCTGTCCCCGGTACACGAGCCGGTGCTCGCGATCGAACAGGAAGAAGTCCGGCGTGCACGCCGCCGTGTAGGCCTTGGCCACGTCCTGCGACTCGTCGTACAGGTACGGGAACGCGTACCCGCGTTTGGCTTTTTCTTCTTTCATCAACGCCGGCGAATCCTGCGGATACGTCGCGACGTCGTTCGCGCTGATCGCGACGACGGCGAGCTGGCCGGCGTAGTCGTCGCCGATCGCTTTGAGCGTCGGCGCGACGTGGATCACGTACGGGCAGTGGTTGCAGATGAACGCGACGAGCAGCGGCGAGTCGGCGAAATCGTCGCGCTGGACGGTGGTTCCGTCGGTGTCGGGCAGCGCAAAGTCGGGCGCCCGCGTCCCGAGTTCCAGCATCGTTGAGGGGGTGAGCGACATGCGATCACCATAGCCCGGCTTCAAGCGAAGCGCGAGCGGCGTCGGCGGACCAGGGCCAAGCCGCCCACCACGCTCGCCAAGCCGGCGGCGGGCTCGGGGATGACGGTGGTACGCAGGTCGTAAATCGCGTCGCCCGCGTCGGTGTGGATCTTGAGGGTTGCCACGTAATCGTCGAAGCCTCCGCCGAGGAAGGACAGGCCGAAGCTCACCGAGTCGCCGGCGACCAGGGCCGCCGTCTCGAAATCGATCAAGTCGTACAGCGCCGCGTCTTTGCCGTCGATCGTGTAGCCGGTGACGTTGACGACGGTGCCGGCTTCGCCGTTATTGGTCAGGCTGATGACGTCATCGAACGTGGCGGTGGTGTTGCGGTCGATGGTGAACGCGAACGTGTCGCCGACGATGGGCGGTTCTTCGACCGCGTCGGTGTCGAAGAGGTAGGCCGAGCCGGAGTTTCGGCCGTTGTCGTTGTCGTCGAAACGAGCCCCGACGATGGCGGTGGTGCCGCTTAAGCCGACCGAGACGCCGAACTGGTCATTGGCCGCGCCGTCCGCCGCGGTGATTTTGCCGATCTGCAGGCCGGTGGTGGTGTCGAAGAGATAGGCCGAGCCGGAGGAGGGATCGTTGTCGTCGTCCGCAACCGCCCCGACGAGGGCGGTGGTGCCGCTGATCGCGACGGACCAACCGAACGCGTCGCCGGCCGCGCCGCCGCGGGGGGTGAGCTTGAAGGTCTGGCGGCCGGTGGTCGTGTCGAAAAGGTAGGCCGAACCAGAGGTTTGACCGTTGTCGTCGTCGAAGTAAGCCCCGATGACGGCGGTGGTGCCGCTTATGCCAACCGAGGCGCCGAAAAAGTCGCCGGCCTCGCCGTCGTCGGCCGTGAGCTTGAAGGTCTGGTTGCCGGTGGTCGTGTCGAAGAGATACGCCGAGCCGGCGTCGGCACCCTTCCGGTTATCGTCCCGATGAGACCCCACGATGGCGGTGGTACCGCTCACGCCAACCGAGATGCCGAAATGGTCGTTAAGCGCGCCGTCGTCGGGAGTGAGCTTGAAGGTCAGGTCGCCGGTGGTGGTGTTGAAAAGGTACGCCGAGCCGGAACTCGAGTTGCTTCTGTCGCGGCGGGCCCCGACGATGGCGGTGGTGCCGCTGACCGCGACGGCCTCGCCGAAGTCCTGGTCGCCGCCGCCCGCGGTGAGCCGAAAGGTCTCGAGGCCGGTGGTGGTGTCGAAGAGGTACGCGGCTTCGGAGGCGTTGCCGACGATCGCGGTGTTGCCACTCAGGCCGACCGAGTGGCCGAACAGGACGCCGCGGCGGCTGGGCGTGAGCGTGGCGGTCTGCTCGCCGGTCGTCGTGTCGAAGAGGTACGCCGAGCCTTCGTTATTGCCCCGAGCGTCGTTGAACACCGCCCCGACGATCGCGGTGGTGCCGCTGACTCCAACGGAATCGCCGAACCGATCGTCGAGCGCCCCGTCGTCCGAAACGAGCTTGAAGGTTTCTTGAGCACCGGCCACGGACGAGACCGCGAAGACGGCCAGCAAGGCGACCGAACTCGCAACGCGGTTCCCCGGGTTGGCGGTGAGCGTGTGAAACCGACCCGACCGACCCAGCATTCGGGAGATAACAGCGTGCATTGTGATTCCCTCGGCGATTGAAACTTCTGAACCCGTATATACCGCGCCCCCGGGCGGCGTCAACGCTTTTCGTGGAGATGACAATCCACGTTCGCGTTCGTTTTTGAGGTGCGTTTCGGGCGCGGAAGGGCTTTGGCCAATGACCGCCATCGTCGCGGATCGTGGGCGTCGCTCCCGCGAAAACCGAGGCTGAAGGTCGCCACGCTTGATCAACGCCCGGCGGGCGTCACCGCGCCAGCGTCCCGTCCGCGTGGGCCTGGGCGAGGTGCAGCAGATAGTTGGCCATGGTCTCGATCGCGGCGGCGACGTCGGCTTCGCTGACGACCTCGTCGGCGTAGTGCTGATCGCCGTCGGGTTGGCGGACGAACAGCATCGACACCGGGCACAGGTCGGCCATGATCACCGCGTCGTGGCCCGAACCGGAGGGCAACTCGGCGGGCTCGTGGTCGGCGGCCTGGGCGGCTTGCAGCAGCAGCCCGGAGAGGCCGCCGTCCACGGGCGTGGCGTTCTGGCTTTGGCGGTCGAGCAGTTCGAAGGTGACGCCGTCTTCGTCGGCGACGCGTTGCGCGGTTTCGAGCAGGGCGTCGACGGCGGTGACGCGGATGTCGTCCAGGGCGTGGCGGACGTCGAGCGAGCAGGCCACCTCGCCGGGCACGACGTTGCGGACGTTGGGCCAGGTGTCGAAGAAGCCGACGGTGGCGCGCAGGCCGTCGAGAGACTTGCCGAAGTCCTGCACCTCGACGGCGAGCTTGGCGGCGGCGACGAGGGCGTCGCGGCGTTGGCCCATCGGCACGGTGCCGGCGTGGCCGGCCTGGCCGGTGAAGCGCATCATCAGGCGGGACTGGCCGGCGATGCCCGAGACCACGCCGATGGGTTTCTGGGCGGCGTCGAGGACGGGGCCCTGTTCGATGTGGACCTCGGTGTAGCCCAGGACGTGGCGCTTGTCGTAGGCGGCCTCGGGCAGGCGAGCCGGGTCCAGGCCGAACTGTTCGAGCGCGGCGCGGAGGGAGATGCCGTCGGGGTCCTTGCGGTCGAGCAGGCCGGGGTCGAGCGAGCCGGCGACGGCGCGCGAGCCGATGTACGGCGTCTGGAAGCGCACGCCCTCTTCTTCGGAGAAGCCGAGGATGTCGACGTGGAACGGCAGGCGGTGCTGCGGGTTCTGGTTGAGCGCTTCGACCGCGGCGAGGGCGACGAGCACGCCGAGCACGCCGTCGTATCTGCCGGAGCCGGGCACGGTGTCCAGGTGCGAGCCGAGCAGGAAGGTGGGCGTCATCGGCGCGTCGGGCTCGGGCTCGAGGAGCGGAGCGGCGTGGCCGCGTCGGTGCCCGATCAGGTTGCCGGCGGCGTCGACGCGGACGGACAGACCGGCGTCGGCGAACCAGCGCTTGAGCACGCCGTGGACGGAGGCGGCGGCGTGGGTGAGGAACAGGCGGGTGAGCCGGCCTTGCTCCTGCTCGTCGGTGAACTCGGCGAGGTGGTCGCAGCGTTCGAGGACGCGGCGGGCGGCGGCGCGGGCGTCGAAGCGCAGCGCGGCCGCGGGGGTGTGGATCGGGTGGTCGAAGCCGTGCATGGCATGTGGATCGGGTGGGTGGGGCGCCCTGTCGTCCGCGGAGCACTTCGTTCGCGGTAAGGGAGCAGCGGCAGGCGTTCGATCCTATGGCCGGGTATCGGTCGGGTCGAGAGGCACGGTTTTTTCGGTGTCAATTGCGTGTGAACCGTGTTTGCCCGGCGGCGATTGTGTGGGCCAACCAACGGTCGTCCCACGCCCAGAGCAACGCGGCGAGCGGGTCGGACCGCTCGCCGCGCGGGTGCCAGGCGTGGTCCGGCAGGTCGGGTTCGATCACGAGCACGTCGGCCGACGCGCCGGCGGCCAACACGCCCCGGGGCTCGGCGTGGTTCGCGGTTTTCACGAGGCCCGCGTTGCCGGCCGTGATCAGCCACCACGCCTGCGCGGCGCTGGGGACCGCGGTGCCGCGCCGCGCGGCGGTGAGCAGCATCGCCCGGGCGGCGCGCGCCATGCTCCGCTCGTAGCCCGCGCCCACGTCACTGCCCAGCGACACCTCCACGCCGGCGGCGCGGTGCTCGGCCAGCGGCATCGCGCCCGCGACGAGGAAGTCGTTGGCCGTGGGGCAGTGCGCGACAACCGCGCCGGCGCCGCGGAGCTGGGCGCGGTCGTCGTCGTCGAGGTGGATGCCGTGCCCGAACAGTGCGCCCGGCCGAACCAGCCCCGCCCGCTCGTACACCGACACGTACGACACGCCGCCGAACATTTCCGCAATCGCCTCGCATTCGCGCGTCGTCTCGGCCAGGTGCGTCTGCACCGTCGCGTCGTGTTCCTCGGCCAGCCGGCCCGCGCCCTCCATCAACTCGGGCGTGCACGAGATCGCGAAGCGTGGCGTGATCGCCGCGGCGAGGCGTCCGCCCCCCGAACTCGGCCAGCCCTGTTGGAGTTTCGCCGCTTGTTCGAGCTGTTGGTCGCGCGGCGGCGTAAGCGCGGGCGGGGCGTGACGGTCCATGAGCACCTGACCGATCACGCCGCGGAACCCGTGGTCTCGGAAGACGCCCAGCGCTTCGGCCACGCCGGCGTGGTGCGCCGTGCCGTACGCCGCGACGCCGACCGTGCCGACGCTCAGGAGTTGCCGTGCGACGCTTTGCGCTTCGGCTTGGGCAAAGCCCGGATCGGCCCAGCGCGATTCGGCGGGGAACACGAACCGTTCAAGCCAGTCGAGCAGTTCCAAGCCGTGCGCTCCAATCACGCCGAACTGCGGGATGTGCAGGTGCGTGTCGGTGAACGCCGGGGCGATCACCCGGCGGTGATTGGAATCGGACACGGCGTTCGGGTCTTCGATCACCTCGGTCACGTACGCGTCTTCAAGTTTGACCACGCCCGGGCTCAGCCGAACCTCGGGCCAGCCGAACGGGTCGCTCGCGTCGGGGGTGTCGCCGGGCAGGATCAGCCAGCCGCGCAGCTCGGTGGGGGTGGGGTTCATAGACGGTTGGCGGCGGGGGGCCGTGGGTTGCGTTTATCCTGCGGTCATCATGGCAGAAACGCAATCGCAATCCGCGCCGCTGGTCGGCGTCGTCATGGGCAGCCAGTCCGATTGGCCGACGATGAGGCTGGCCGCCGAACTGCTCGAACGGTTCGGCGTGCCTTACGAGGCGCAGGTGGTCAGCGCCCACCGCACGCCGGACCGCATGGTCGCGTACGCGGAGTCGGCCGCGTCCCGGGGGCTGCAAGCGATCATCGCCGGCGCGGGCGGCGCGGCGCACCTGCCGGGCATGGTCGCGGCGAGCACGACGCTGCCCGTGCTGGGTGTGCCGATCAAGAGCCGGTCGCTCAACGGCCTGGATTCGCTCTTGTCCATCGTGCAGATGCCGGCCGGCGTGCCGGTGGCGACCCTGGCGATCGGCGACGCGGGCGCGAAGAACGCGGCGCTGCTGGCCGTGTCGATCCTGGCGAATCGCGACGCCGCGTTACGCACGAAGCTCGAGGCGTTCCGCCAAGAGCAGGCCGACGCGGCGATCGTGCCGCTGTCGCTGGACCGATGAAACGGGATTGCGGCGGCGGGCCCGCTTCAGCGGGCACGTGAACCCTGTCGCCGCCGGGCCGTCAGCCCCAGCAACGCGAGCGTGAGCGCAGCGGCGGGTTCGGGCACGGGCAGGCCCGTGAGGTCGGGCGCGGCGGCCGCGCCCCATTGGTTGAGCACGCGGTTGAGGTCCGCCTGATCGACGAAGCGGTCGCCGTTGAAGTCGCCGGTCGCCCAGCCCCGGTCGGTTCGGCCCCAGTTGAGCAGCACGGCGTTGAGGTCGGCCTGGTCGATGAAGCGGTCGAGGTTCGCGTCGCCGTAGATCGTGCCCAACACGTCCTCCACCAACACGTCGACGTCGTCGAGGGTGACCGCGTCGTCGCCGTCGAGGCTGTAGATCGAGGCGTCGCCGCCCTGATTGAGGAACAGCCAGTCGATGTCGTCCTCGTCGACGGCGTCGGTGAGGTCGAAGTCGCCGAGCAGGTCGCCGAGCGGGGCGTCCCGGCCGAGCGGGGTGACGTCGATGTGGAAGTGGCTGGCGTGGCCGCCGGAGGTATCGTTGGCGAAGACCCCGGGGTGGGTCGCGTTGACGGCACCGATGATGTCGACGTTGGAGTTGAGGATCCGGGAGACGCGGACGTCCAGGTCGTGGTTGAGGTGTGCGTCGATGAAGGCGCGGGCGAACTCGGCGGCGGTGGCCTCGCCGCTATTGAGAAAGCCGTTGCCGGTGTTGCGGGACTCGAGCGGGATGCCCAGGTCGATGTCCATGCCGGCCCGGTGGGTGTTGTGGATCGCGGACGAGCCGTAGCCGTCGAAGGTCGATAGCGCGGTGATGCGTTGGTTGATGCCGGTCGCCGCCTTGGCGTCGGCCGTGGCGGCTTGGACCAACTCGACCGTCCACGACGTGGCGTAGGGCTCGAACGACGAGACGCTGCTGATGTTGGCGTTGGGGGAGAGGCGTTCCCAGAACGGGGCGTTGCCGGCATTGAGCCAGGCACCGGTGTTGTCGCCGACGATGCCATCGACGCTGGCTTGGGTCGTGTTGAGCCAGCCGACGATGGCGGCTTGGAACGTGCGGAGGGCTTGGTTGGTGTCGCCGTCGAAGCTGCCGGTGACGCTGGGCAAGGGGCCGCCCTCGGCCTGGTAGCCGAAGTAGGCGAGGCGGTGCTGCTGCTGGGCGACCGACAGCGCGTTGTTGCGGCGGCCGAGCCGCTCGCCGTTGTGGGTGACCGCGCCGCGGCCGACGCCGGAGTATCCGGGCTGGACCTGCACTTCGAAGGTTTTGGTTTGCCCGTCGATTTGGACGCTGCCCGCGATGGTGCCTTGGAAGCCGGGCTCGAGGCCGCGGTCGCCGCCGCGGCCGCGGGGCAGGTTGGGGGCCGCGAAGACGTGGAGCCGGCCGGTGTCGGCGAAGGGCTGGTTCTCCAGCGTGTCGCTGGTGAGGCCGACGTGGGAGCCGAACGTCGAGAGGTCGAGGTTGGTGAAGCTGGCGTCGGCCCCGACGCCCGGCTGGGCGGAGAAGTCCAGGAGGATGCCGTCACCGGAGCGGCCGAAGAAGGTGAAATCGGCGTCGGCGAAGGCGGCGGGCCCGACCGCGGCGGCCAAGGCGACGCAAAACAGGCGGGCAGGCTTCCGCAAAACGGCTCTCCGTGGGGGCTCAAGGGGCGATCGGGAAAACTTCGAGCGACACGCCGGCTCGAACTTTCATAATTTACCGCGGAACCCGTAGAACGCGAAGATTTTTCTGGAAAGCCGGGCGTTTTCGCCGGCTTGTCAGCGCCAGGCCGCCGAGTAGAACGCCCGCCGCGGTCGGTTCGGGGACGGCCCCGAAGGCCGAAGCGGGCGGCGACGTCGAGCCCCAGCCGTTGAGCACGGCGTTGAGGTCGGCCTGCTCGATCCGGCCGTCGCCGTTGAAGTCGCCGTGCGACCAGTCGAGCTGCCGGGTGTCGGTCGAACCGCCCCAGTTGGTCAGCACGGCGTTGAGGTCGTGTTGATCGACGCGGCGATCGAGGTTGGCGTCGCCGAGCCGGGCCCGCTGCGCGAGCACCGCCGTGTCGGTCTGGATCACGGCCAACGCGTCGTCGATCGATACGAGCGGCGTCACCAATCGGTCGAACCAGCCGGTGAACACGCCGTCGGTCTCGGCGAGGACGAAGGGCTCGTAGGCGGGCAGATCGGCCAGCGGCAGGTTCGGAAAGTTCAGGCCGGGCTCGAGTTCGAGCGTGCCGTCGAGGCGGGCGTCGTCGGCGAAACGCAGCGTGCCGTGGGCGATCGTCGGGATCGGCGGGGTTTCAGGGAGATCGTCGTCGTCGAGCGGGACGACGGCAAACCCCACGGCCAGCGTCGCGTCGGGGAAGAACCGGCTGAGGCGTTCGGCGTCGACGTTCAGCACGCCGCCCGACACGCGGACCGTGCCCGCCACGGCGAGTTGCTGGTCTAACGCGAGCGTGCCGCGGCCGGTGAGCGTCCCGCCGGGTTCGACGGCGGCGGATCGGGCGGCGGCGTGGCTGTCGTCGAGGCGGAGGGTGGCCCGGTCGTCGCGGGTCGGGCCGCCGAGGCGGAGTTCGCCGGCGGTGGCGAGCGACGCGTCGGGGCCGAGCAGATCGAACCGGTGGCCGTCGCGATCGGCCGTGCCGCCCAGGTCGATCGGGCCTTGGCTGATCAGCGTGCCGCGGGCCGTGACGCGGGCGGCGGCGACGGGTTCGGCGACGCCGGCGCCGGGGATGGGCCCGAGGCGCAGGCCGCCGGCACCGAGGTGGATCGTCGCGTGTTCGTCGGCGGCCAGCGTGGCGGGGGCGTGCGGCGCGAGGCCGGCCCGGAGCGTGTCGGCCCGCAGCGTCGCGCCGTCAAGCCGGAGCGAACCCGGGGATGCCACCCCCAAACGCAGTTCGCCCACGTCTGCGGTCGCCCCGTCGAATAGCTCGGCGTCGCCCGCCGCGGCGTGCCCCAGCGACCAGACGCCCGGCACGTCCAGCAAAGTCCCGTGGCCCGCGGCGCTGAGCGTTGCGGTTGCCGTGCCCGCGTGCCCGACGGCCAGGGAACCGACCTGCTCGGCCGCGACGCCCGCCGGGTTGCCCAGCGCGAACCGCAGGATCGCGCCCTGATCCAGCGACACGGTCGGCCGGCCGGGCGACGGCGGGTGCCAGGCGCTCACAAAGCCGTGCCCGCCCAGGTCCGCGGTCGCGTGGCCGTCGATCACCAGCCGCCCTTCCGATCCGGCTTGGCCCGCGATGACCAGGTCGGACGCCGGGCCGGTGGTCAGCCGGGCGTGGTCCAACAGCCGCAGTTCGCCCTCTCCCGCGCGGCCGATCGTCACGTCGTCGAGGCTGTCGGCGATCGCCCCGGTGCCCCGCAGTTCGAGCCCGCCCTGCCCGCCGGTTTGCCGGCCCAGGGTGATGCCCGCCGACCGCAGGCTGCCGCCCGAGCCGATCGACACCTCGCCCCACGTGTCGTCGCCGATCACGAGCTGCCCGCCGACCGCGACGCTCGGGCCGTCCAGGATCGCCGGCATCACCTGTCCATTGGACACCACGTCCGCCGATACGAGCGGCGTCGCCCCGAACCACGCCAGCGCGAACGTGGCCACGCGTCCGCCACGGCTCTCGGCCAAGCTTGCCATGTTCTTCCCTCCATGATGTCCCGGATTCCTTAACGTCCGCCGTGAGTTATACCCGCCCCGCTCAGCGGCCGCGCTATGCTTCGCTTCTATGACGCAGCCGTCCCGCAACCCGCAACGCATCGTCGTCGGCATCACCGGGGCCTCGGGGGCGCTGTACGCCACGCGGACGATCCAGCTGCTCGTCGCCGCCGGCGTCGAGACCCATGTCGTCGCGTCGGCCCTGGGCCAACGCCTGCTCCGCGACGAGTTGGGCATGGAGAGCATGGACCCCGCGCGCCTCGCCGGCCTGCCCGAAGACGCCGAACCGCCGCCCCACCTGGTCCTCCACCACGCCAAGGACGTCGGCGCCACCATCGCCTCGGGCAGCTTCCGCCACGACGGCATGGTCGTGATCCCCTGTTCGTCCAACACGCTCAGCGCCGTCGCCACCGGGCAGGCCTCGCACCTGATCCACCGCGCCGCCCACGTCACGCTCAAGGAACGCCGCAAGCTCATCCTGGTCCACCGCGAAACCCCCCTGTCTCGCGTCGATCTGCAAAACCAACTCGCCGCCCACGACGCCGGCGCGATCATCCTCCCGGCCAACCCGGGCTTCTACATGCTGCCCGACACCGTCGAGCAGCTCGTCGACTTCGTGGTCGGCCGCGTGTTGGACCACCTCGACGTGCCCCACGACCTCAAGCTCCGCTGGCCGGGGAACATCCGGGCCGTGCGGGCCGCCGCCCCGAATTAATCCGCCGCCCAATGCCCGCCGCGACCGCCGCTACAGCGTGGTTCGGTTCGGCTTCCGCCCGTGACCTCCGCTCCGATCCCCGATCCTCGGCCCTCGGAAACGCCGATCCGTTCGCTCGCCTCCCAAGCGTCTGCGCTCGCGGCCGACATCAAGCTCGCCCACACCGTTTTTGCTTTGCCGTTCGCGTTGTGGGCCGCGGTCCTCGCCGCCGCGTCCGTGGGTCGGTTGCCCGCGGGGGTCGAAGTGACGCTCGTCGTGCTGTGCATGGTCCTGGCCCGCACGTTCGCGATGACCGTGAACCGTTTGGCCGACGCTCGCTTCGACGCGCAGAACCCCCGCACCGCGAACCGGGCGATCCCCGCCGGGCGGATGAGCCGCCGCTTCGCCGCCGCCGCGATCGCCGCCACCGCGGCCGGCTTTGTCCTCGCCACGCTGGGCTTCTGGGCTTTCCGCGACAACGCTTGGCCCGCCCTGCTCGGCCCGGCCGTCCTCGCGCTCGTGGCGTCCTACTCCTTCGCCAAGCGCTTCACCGCGCTCTGCCACGTCCTCCTGGGCGTCGCGCTGGCCGCCAGCCCCGTCGCCGCCGCGATCGCGATCGAGCCCGGCTATCTCGCCAAACCCACCGTCTGGCTCGTCGCCGGCTTCGTCGCCGCCTGGGTCGCCGGCTTCGACATCCTCTACGCCCTCGCCGACGCCGACGTCGACCGCAAACTCGGGCTCCACGCCGTCCCCGCCAAGCTCGGCACCGCCGGGGCGCTCTGGTGCGCCCGGGCGCTGCATGCCGCGGCGGTCGTCGCGCTGGGCGTCGCCGTCACGACTTCTCCGCTGCTCGGTTCCATCACGCAGGCCGCGGCCGCGCTGGTTGTGGTACTGCTCGCCGTGGAGCACGCCTTGGCCGCCCTGGCCCTGCGCCGCCGACGGCACGACCGCGACGCCCCCGACGCGCCGCTGCTGCACCACGCGTTCTTCACGCTCAACGGCGTCGTCAGCGTCGTCCTGGGCGTCGCGGGGATCATCGACGCCTGGGCCGGCTGAGCCGACCCGCCGAGCGCTCCGCATAAAAAAGCCCGCGTTCGGACGAACGCGGGCTTCCCTTGGATCTTGGAGTGTCGGTGGGCTTTACGCCGAGCGACGACGCAGCATGGCGGCGGCGCCGAGGCCGAGCAAGGCCGCGGTCGCGGGTTCCGGCACGCCCGTAACGGTGAGGTTATCGAGCGCCACGCCTTCCGAACCGCCATCGAGCGTCGCGGTGACGGACACGGTGACTTCATCGCCGTCGCCAAGGATGCCGGTGCTGAAGTTGCTGAACACGTTGCTGAGCGTGACGCCATCGAGGGTCAGCGGGTCATCCAGATCGACGGTGGTTCCGCTGGCGAGGGTGTAGGTCAAGGACGCGTCGGTGTCGGCCGCGGCCGCGAAGGTCGCGAGGGTGCTGCCGTCGATGCCGACTTCGATCGTGTATTCGTCGGCGTCTTCGAAGTCGCCGAAGGCCGCGAGGTCGAAGGAAACGGCGATATCCTGGGAACCGGGCACGCTGAAGGTCCAGACCGCGGTGACGGTGCCGCCGGTCGCGGTGGTGTCGCCGTTGACCGTGTCCACGGCACCAAAGAACGGATCAAACGAGCCGTCGGGGGCTTCGACGATGATGCCCGCGGTGTCGGCCGGGAAGGTGCCCGCGCTGCTGTCGATCAGGGTAAACGGGGCGCCTTCGCCCGAGTCGTACTCCTCGAAGCCATCGCCGGGGCTGCCGAAGACGCCTTCGCCGATGAAGCTGGTGAGGTTCGAATCGTCACCGCCGAAGTTGTCGAAGGCGAGGATTTGCGAGGCCGAGGCCGAGGCACCGAGAGTCGTGGCCGCGAGCGCAGCGACCAAAGCTTGAGTCTTCATGATCTTCCGTCTCCGTGGGGTTATTCGTGCAAGGCACGTGGGGGGTGCAGGCGTAAATAGTTTGACGATCCTGCCGTGAACGTCAAGGGGGTTACAGAATTTTCAAGGATTTTGCGGTTGACGCCCACAGAATGCCCCAGGATTGGGCGGGCTGAGAACTCTGGAATTCACGGGTGTCGGGTTAGTCGCCGAGCAATCAGGCCGAGCGGCGACGGATCATCGCCAGGGCACCCAGGCCCAGCAGGCCCGCGGCGGCCGGCTCGGGCACACCGCTGATGCTGAAGCTGTCGAAGCCGATGTCCTCGCTGCCGCTGTTGTTGGCGATCGTGACGACCACGTCCAGGAGGCTGTTGTCGAACGTGGAGATGTCCAGGGCGGCGGGGCCGACGAACGCGTCGACGAAGGGGCCGGTTTCGAGGTCATCGCCCCCGACGTTGAAGACCGACGTGCCGTTGATCGAGATGTCGAAGACGTCGCCGTCTTCGAAGCCGTCGGACTCGACGGCCCAGGTGAACCCGAGGGTCAGGTCGGTGAAGGCCGTGGCGTCGATGGTGTCGAAGGTGAGCGTGATCTCGGTGTCGCTGTCCTCGACGGCGAGGAATTGGCCGTGGATGCCGGCGGCGTCCGACAGGTCGTTGAACACGCCGGGGATCGAATCGACCGCGTCGCCGCCGGTGCCCAAGGTGGCGTCGGCGATGCCGATCAGGTCGCCGCCGTCGGTGCCGGTGCTGCCGCCGGCGGCCGCGAGGGTCCACGGCGTGCCGAGGCCCGAGTCGAAGAACGTGCCGGTCAGCGTGGTGCCGAACCCGGACACGGTCGCGGGGGTCACGCCGACGGTGAGCGAATTGCCTTCGAAATCCTGGGACGCGATCACGCTCTGCCCCGACGCCGACGTCGCCAGGGCCGCGGTTCCGAGCGCGGCGATCAACAGCTGAGTCTTCATGTTTTCTCGTCTCCGTGAGAGGTCGTTTGGGTTCACTTTAAGGCGCGGCCCGCAGGCCTCACGGACAGCATTTTTTCAGAACCGTCGTCGCAGTCAACGGTATTCACACAACTTTTACAATTTCTTTTGCTTTTCCCCGCGGCGCGAGCTTCCGGGCGGCGTTGGTTGTGCACGCAGCGGTTCGGAGGAGCGGAGGCGGAGCCGGACGAGGGCACCGAGCCCCAGCCAAACGGCGGCGCCCGGTTCGGGCAGGACGACCGAGCCGAGGATCGCGACGTTGTCGAAGCCGGTGTAGTCCCCTACGCCGCGTTGGGTGACGATGAGCGTCAGCGCGATCGTCTCGGAGCCGGCGGGCAGCGGGAGCGTGTGCGTGCCGGACACGTCGGATCGGTCGGCTTGGCCGGTGACCAGCGGGGTGACGCCCCGCCCGAGGCCGTCGACGAAGACTTCGTAGCCCACGGATTCGCCGGGGTCGAAATCGCGGGCCCGGTAGTCGAAACGCAGCTCGAGGTCCGTCCGGCCCGCGACGTCCACGGCGGCAAAACGCACAAACACGGCCGGGTCGTCGGGGCGGTCGCGGTCGCCGGCGTCGCGGACGCCCAGGAAGTCGCCCGAGCCGAGCGTGAAATTGCCCAGGTCGTCGGTGACGCCGAAGTGCCGACCGGGGTGTTCGATCACGCCGGTGGCCGCCGGGTCCGGGGCGATGGTGTAGGCCCAGCCCGGCGCGTCGGTCGCGCCGTCGAAATCCTGGAGCGCGAGGAAGGCCGCGGCGGCGGGCGACGCGATCAACCAGGCGGCGGCACTCAAAATCAGGAACTTAGGCATGGATGGACGCGCCCGTGTGGAAGGATGTGGGTCCGGAACCCGCATCCTGACGTGATCGCGCGGATGGTTCAAGGGTTTTCTCGCGCACGCGAAGGCCCCCGCGGCGTGACCGCGGGGCGTCTCGGGGCAAGGCTCACGCCGCCGAAGCGGCGGGCGGATCGCTGGCGTGATGCCCGGAGGGACGCGTCGAGACCGTGAGCCCCGCGTCGTCGGTGAAGTCGACGGTGACCGTACCGCCGTCGGGCACGTTCCCGGCGATCAGCTCCCGGCCGATGCGGGTTTCCAATTCACGCTGCAGGAAGCGCTTGAGCGGCCGGGCACCGTAGACCGGGTCGTGGCCCGCGGCGGCGATGTGGGACACGGCCGCGTCGGTGAGCGTGAGCGTGATCCGCCGGTCGTCGAGGCGCGTCTGCAGGTCGGCGACGAGCAGCGTGACGATCCGCTCGATCTCGTGGAGCGTCAGCGGCTTGAACAGCACGATCTCGTCCACGCGGTTGAGGAACTCGGGGCGGAAGTGCGCCCGCACGTCGGCCATGACCGCGTTGCGGGAGTTTTCGCTGATCTCGCCGCCGCCGAGCACCGCGTCGTCGAGCAGGTGCCGGCTGCCCAGGTTGGACGTCATGATCACGACGGTGTTCTTGAAGTCCACGGTTCGGCCTTGCGAATCGGTCAGCCGGCCGTCGTCGAGCAGTTGCAGCAGCGCGTTGAACACGTCCGGGTGGGCCTTCTCGACTTCGTCGAACAGCAGCACGCTGTACGGCTTGCGGCGGACCGCTTCGGTGAGTTGGCCGCCCTCGTCGTAGCCGACGTACCCGGGCGGGGCCCCGATCAGCCGGGCGACCGAGTGCTTCTCCATGTACTCGGACATGTCGAGGCGGACGAGGTTGGCCTCGCGGTCGAACAGCGCCTCGGCCAAGGCCTTGGACAGCTCGGTCTTGCCCACGCCCGTGGGCCCGAGGAACAGGAACGAGCCGATGGGCCGATCGGGGTCGGCGATGCCCGCGCGGGCGCGGAGCACGGCGTCGGAGACGAGGCGGACCGCTTCGTCCTGGCCCACGACGCGCTCGTGCAGGGTCTCGTCGAGCTTGAGCAGCTTCTGGCGTTCGCCTTCCATGAGACGGGATACGGGGATGCCGGTCCAGCGCGCGACGATCTCGGCGATCTCGTCGTCGGTGACGGTGTCGCGGAAGAGCTTGGTTTCCGACGAGCCGTTGTCTGACGAGCCGCGACCGTGAGGGAGCGGGTTTTCAGCGTCGTTGATCTCCGCGGGCCCGCTCCCCGACGGTCGCGGCTCGTTTGAGAGCGATGCGAGCTTCTTCTCGAGCTCGGGCAGCGTGCCGTACTTCAGCTCGGCGGCCTTTTGCAAGTCGTATGCGTTCTCGGCTTGTTCGATCTGGAGCTTGGTCTGTTCGATCTGTTCGCGCAGCTCGCGGACCCGGCCGACGCCGCCGCGCTCGTGTTCCCACTGGGCGCGCATGGCGTCCGCCCGCTCCTTGAGGTTGGCGAGCTCTTGGGTGATCGCGCTCAGGCGTGACTTGCTTTGTTCGTCGTCTTCCTTCTTGAGCGCCGCCTCTTCGATCTCGAGTTGCATCACGCGGCGGGTGAGGTCGTCGAGCTCGGCGGGCATCGAGTTCATCTCGGTCTTGATCAGCGAGCAGGCCTCGTCGACCAGGTCGATCGCCTTGTCGGGCAGGAAGCGGTCGGCGATGTAGCGGTGCGACAGCGTGGCCGCGTTGACCAGGGCGTTGTCGGTGATGCGGACGCCGTGGAACACCTCGAAGCGTTCGCGCAGGCCGCGCAGGATCGAGACCGTGTCTTCGACGGTGGGCTGGTCGACGAGCACGGGCTGGAACCGGCGTTCGAGCGCGGCGTCCTTCTCGATGTATTGGCGGTACTCGTTGAGCGTGGTCGCGCCGACGCAGTGCAGCTCACCGCGGGCGAGCATGGGCTTGAGCAGGTTGCCCGCGTCCATGCTGCCCTCGGTCTTGCCGGCCCCGACGATCGTGTGCAGCTCGTCGATGAACAGCAGCACCCGGCCGTCGGCGTGCTTGACTTCATTCAGCACGGCCTTGAGGCGTTCCTCGAATTCGCCGCGGTACTTCGCCCCGGCGATCAACGCGCCCATATCCAGCGCGAAGACGGTCTTGTCTTTGAGGTCGTCGGGCACGTCGCCGCGGACGATGCGTTGGGCGAGGCCTTCGACGATCGCGGTCTTGCCCACGCCCGGCTCGCCGATGAGCACGGGGTTGTTCTTGGTCTTGCGCGACAGGATGCGGATGGTCCGGCGGATCTCGTCGTCCCGGCCGATGACGGGGTCGAGCTTGCCGTCGCGGGCGGCGGCGACGAGGTCCTGACCGTACTTGGACAAGGCGTCGTAGGTCGCTTCGGGGTTCTCGGTGGTGACACGTTGGCTGCCACGCACCTCGGTCAGCGCGTGGAGGAAGGCGTCCTTGGTGACGCCCAAATCGGTGAGCACCTTGGCCGCCGTGTGTTCCGGCTGATCGAACAGCGCGAGCACGAGGTGTTCGATCGAGACGAACTCGTCGGTCATCTGCGTGGCGTGTTGCTCGGCGTCGGCGAGCAGCTTCTGGAACGACGCGGTCGCGCCGACCTGCGTCGCGCCGGTGCCGGACACCTTGGGTTTCTTGTCGAGCGCGCGCTGCAACTCGTTGGCGACGAGGTCGGCCGGTCGTTCGAGCTTGTCGAGCAGGCGCGGCAGGAGGCCGGCCTGCTGCTGGACGAGGGCGAGCAGGAGGTGCTCGTTGTCGAGCGCCTGGTGGCCGAGTTGGGCGGCGAGGCCCTGGGCGGCCTGGAGCGCTTCGCGGGACTTTTCGGTGAGGTTGTTGAGGTTCATGGTGGGGCTCCTTCTTGGAGAAGCGCCTGCGCGGCGGGCGGTCGGGGGCGGGGCCCCCCCCGACACCCCCCGGCAACTTTGTGGCCGGGGCAGCGCGGTGAGGGTCAGGTCTGGTTGGCGTCGCGTAAGGCTTCGTACGCGGCGCGTTGGGGGTCGGTGAGGTCCTTGGGGACGCGGATCATCAGGCGGGCGAGCAGGTCGCCGCGTTCCGCCCCGCCCGGTTTGAGGGGCAGGCCTTGGCCGCGGAGGCGGAGCTTGGCCCCGCTGGACGTGCCGGGCGGGACGGTGAGGGTGGCGATCTGGCCGTCGGGGGTCTTCACGTCGGCGGTCCCGCCGAGCGCGGCGGTGGCCGGGTCGAGGGACACGTCGGCGACGAGGTGGTCGCCTTGGATTGCGAAGTCCGGGTGCTTGGCGAGCGTGACGACGAGCATCAGCCCGTGCGACTTGAGGCGGATTTTGCTGCCGTCGCGGACGCCGGCGGGGACCTTGACGTCGATGGTCTGGGTGCCGTTGCCGCCCTCGATGGTCAAGGCGCGGGTGCCGCCGCGCATCGCCTCGTGCAGCGAGACGGTGATCGGGTGCTCCTGCAAGCGGGGCTTGGGGGCTTGGAAGCCCGAGCCTCGGCCGGCCGCGAAGTCGTCGGCGGCGTGGGCGTCGCGCATCTGTCCGAAGATCGACTCGAAGAAGTCGCTAAACCCGCCCCGGCCGCCGGAGTGCTCGAAGCGGAAGCCGTGGTCGCCGCCGCCCGTGCCGCGGAAGCCGCCGAAGTTGGCGAAGTCCTCGGGGTTGATCGTTTGGCCCTGCTTCCAGTTCTGGCCGAACCGGTCGTACTTCTTGCGTTTGTCGGGGTCGGAGAGGACGTCGTGGGCTTCGGAGACCTTGGCGAACTTGGCGGCGGCGTCGGGGTCGTCCTTGTTGACGTCCGGGTGGAGCTTGCGGGCGAGTTGCCGGTAAGCGCGCTTGACGTCCTCGGGCGAGGCGTCTCGCGCGATGCCGAGGGTCTGGTAGTAGTCTTCGAACGTGACGGCCATGCGTGGTTTCCCGGGATGTAACGGCAACCAGCGCGCCAACCGCGCACAGGGATCATCCCGCGTAAAACGGCGGAAATCCGCGGTTTTCGGATGATTTGGAGATCGGGAAGCTGCCGGAATGGCAGTTTGCCCGTCGATCGGGAGCGGGCTAGACGCCGGCCTGAAGGGGCGTCGCCAACCAGGTCGGGCCGTCGGCGAGGGGCAGGTGTTGGAGCAGGTGGAGGCGGATCGCGGGGTCGATGCCGGCGATCAAGGGGACGGCCTGGTCGGGCTGGTCGGTGAACAGGTGCAGGACGGGGTCGGCGGGGCTTTCCGCGGAACCGGGCACGGCGAGCCGGAGCAGCGCGCGGTGCTTCGCGGCCCAGCGGCGGGCGTCGGTCAGCGCGAGCAGGGCGGGCCGAGGGTGCTCGGCGTCGGCGAGGCGGGCGAGCAGGTGCAGCCGGCCGGCGGCGTCGACGGCGAGGTGCAGGTGCGGGTGCTCGGGGCAGCGGACGGGCAGCGGCCGCAGGTCGAGCGTGGGGTCGGCGTCGGCGAGCAGCGCGGGCAGGTCGGGGTCGGCGGCGGGCCGGTGGGTGTCGGCCCGCGGCGGATGCGGCGCGGCGGGAACCTCGGTTTCGGGCGACGGGTTCGGCGAAGGCGTTTCGTCGACAGGCTGGATCGGCGCGGGCGGGTCGACGGCGGGGGGACGCTCGGCCTGGGCCGGTAGTTGGGGGCGGCGGCGTGTTTGCGTGAAGAAATCGTCGAGCACGGAGCGGCGGACGATGGGTTCGGCCGGGGTTGACTCGGGCTCAAAGTCGGGCTGGGGCTCGGGCGCTCGCGTGAAGGCGGGCGTCGCCGTCGACTCGGCCCACGGTTGTTCAGCGTCGGCTTCGTCGGTTTTGGTTTCGGCTTCGGGGACCGGAGGTTCGGAAGGCTCGGGGATGGGCGCGCGGGCCGGGGCGGACTCGCGGGTCTCCAGCTCGTCGAGGGTGGCGAGCAGGCCGGTCCATTGGGCGTCGAGTTGGGGGAAGGTGCCCAGCGTCCGGACGGCGGCGGGGCGCATCTTCTGGAGGTGGCCGAGCGTGGCGACGGGGCGATCGAACAGCGCCTGCGCGGCGGCGGCGATCTGGTCGGCCGCGGCGGCGGACTTGTCGGGCGGGCTGCCGACGACGAAGACGCCCACTTCGGCGGTTTTGGCCTGGGGATCGGCCTCGGCGAGGGTTTCAAGGCCGTGCTGCGCGGCGGCGACGGCGGTGGGGTCGGCCCCGGTCAGCAGCGTCCAAACGCCCACGTCGATCAGGCGATCGATCTCGCGCGGGTGGATGTCGCAATAGATCAACACGGTTGCCACGGGGCGGTCGGTGTCGGCGAGGAGGTCGCGGAGCAGGCCCGCGGCGGATGTTGCCGCGGGCTTCGGCGACGACGGCGGGGTGCGGCGTTCGGCGACGGCGGTGCGGGTAGCGTCGAAGCCCAGCAGCGCGGCGAGGTCGGACTCGGCGGCGGGCTGGGGCTTGCGGGCGGAACCGGTCTGGGGGAACGGCGCGAACCAGTCCTGTTCGTCGGCCTCGTCGGGGTCGGGGAAGCGGTGCAAGACGTCGCTGACGCGAGGTTCGACGAGTTCGGCTTCGAGGGCGCCGGGGGTTTGGCCTTCGTGTCGGTGGTCGGCGTTGACGGTGAGCAAGAGGACCGGGCCGTCGCGTTCGGCGAGGAGTTGGGCGTATTGGGTGAGCCAGACGTGGGCCATGCCCGGCAGGTTGCCTAAGAGGACGGCTTCGAGGCGGGGGGTTTCGGGGGCGCGTTGGGGCGTCGGTTCGGTTTCGTTCTCGGTCGGATGCGGCTGGGTCTCGCGCTCGGCGTGCGTGGGCTCCGGGGGCGCAAGCGCCTTGGGCAAGATCGCGGCGGGGCCGTCGGTTCCGGTGAGGAACAGATCGGCCAGGTCGTCGAGCGTTTGCTGGGTACGGTCGGGGGGCGTGGGCATGGGTCGTCGTCCGTGACGGCCGGGGTGTGGGGCGAGCCGGATCAGCCGATGGCGTGCGCAGAGCGATCCGACGCTTCCGCGGTCAGCCCGGGGGTGATCGTCGGCTGGGCGGTGACTTCAAAGACGTTGTTCAGCTCGCCGAACGGGTTGGTTTCGGTGCGCGGGTTGTGGGGGTCCTGGACCCATTGGCCGTCGCGGACGAGCCGGTAGCGGTACTTGCCGGGCGGGAGGTCGAGCACGGCCTGCCAGACGCCCATGGCGTCGTTGCGGATGAGCGGGGTTTTGCTGGGGTTCCAGTCGTTGAAGTCGCCGGCGAGGGCGAGGTTGGTGCTGCCCGGGCCGTCCGCGGGGAAGGGCTGGACGAAGAGGGTGCCCTGTCCGGTGGTTTGGACGCCGAGGACTTTTTCGGAGACGCGGGGGACGCCGAGCCCCGCCGCTTCGGGCCGCGGCGCGGGCGTGGGCAGGCGTTCGCTTTCGAGTTTGCGGTCGAGGCGGGCGGAGATCGCGGCGGTGCGGGTGGTCAGGCCGCGGGCGCGCTCGGCGAGCTCGGCGGCGCGCGACATGGCCGGCGCACGCCCGGGGTCGGGAGCCTGAGGTTCGGGGTCGAGGCGGACGTCCGACGAAGCGTCGACGCCGACGCCCGTGGTGGCTTCCGCGGGCTCTACGTGCTCGAGGTCCCAGGCCCGCGAACCGGTTTCTGCGGCCTGCGGCTGGACGTACTCCGGCTTGGCGGGCGGGTGGTTCAGCAGCCAGTGGGCGAGCTCTTCGAAGTCCTTCATGCCCGTGGACGACGGGTCGTACTCGGTGATGGGTTGGCCCAGCGCGGCGGCTTCCTTGAGCTTGCTGTTGAAGTTGATGACGCAGGGCAGGACCTGCGTGGCGAAGTGCTTCTTGAGTTCGCCGAGGATCTCGCGGGCCAGCTTGGTGCGGACGTCGTACATCGTCGGCAGGATCGAGAAGCGCACGCGGTGGCCGACGCGCTGGATGAGCATCTCGATGGTGCGGGCCTGACGTACGGAGCCCTGCAGGGCGAAGTAGCCGGTCTCGACGGGAATAAGAACCTCGTCGGCGGCGCGCAGGGCGTTGAAGGTGAGCAGGCCGATGGACGGCGGGCAGTCGAGCACGCAGGCGTCGTAGCGGTCCTGCATCGGCGCGAGCACCTGAGACAACCGGCGGTCCTTGTCGGGCTGGCTGGCGAGGCGCTGCTCCATCGTGGCCAACGCCATGGTGGAGGGCAGCAGGTCGAGGTTGCGGGAGACCTGCCAGGTCAGGTCCGGGACGCCGAGCGTGCCGTCGAGCCCGGCCTGGAGCAGTTCGGCGGTGCCGCGCTCGATGCGGTTTTCCGGCACGGAGAGGCCCAGGGCGCAGTGGCTCTGCGGGTCCATGTCCACTAGCAGCACGCGGAGGCCCTTGCCGGCAAGGGTGGCGGCGAGGTTGATCGCGGTGGTGGTCTTGCCGCAGCCGCCCTTCTGATTCAGGATGGCGATGGTGCGCACGGGCGGGGCTCGGAGCGAGGGGAACGGGACAGGCCGGGGCAAGAGCGGGATGGGCGGGCGGTCCCTCTCTCCGGCCACCACGACCACGCCACTTTTTCGTGACTTCCGATTTATCGGGGCCGGGACGGAGCGGGCTTGAAGGATTTGCGACGGGCGGATCGCGGGGCCCGGCGATCGGGCCGCCGAGTACGATCGCGGCGTGCCGTCTGACCGGTCCCCGACGCTCGTGCTCGCCAGCCGCAGCCCGCGCCGAAGGTGGCTGCTGACCGAAGCCGGCTTGGGCGACGGGCTGATCGTCGCCGACCCGCCGCACGACGACCCGGCCACGCCCGACCCGCGGCCCGGCCAAGACGTCGCCGGCTTCGTCGCGGAGACCGCGCGACGCAAGGCCGAGTCGGTCGTCGGCCTCGGTTCGTTCCGCGACGCGGTGATCGTGGCGGCGGACACGGTCTGCGTCGGCGCCACGGGCACGCTGCTGGGCAAGCCAGCCGACCGAGATGAACTGCTTCGCATGCTCCGCGGCTTCGTGGGCGCGACGCACGACGTGGTCAGCGGCGTGGCGGTCTTTTGCGTCGACGGCCGGGGCGAGACCACGCACCGCGAAGCCTGGGCGGACGCGGCGGCCGTGACGTGGGGCCCGCTCGCCGAGGCCGAACTGTTCGCCTACGCCGACACGGACGGCTGGCACGGCAAGGCCGGCGGCTACAACCTCGCCGAACGCGTCGCGGCGGGCTGGCCGATCTCCATGCAGGGCGACCCGGCCACGGTCATGGGCTTGCCCGTGGTTCGTCTGCTCCCGCGCTTGGCGGACCTGGGCGTGACCCAACCGCAGCTCCCGGGAGCCCCGCGTTGAGCCTCGGCCCGGACCAGGCCCGCCTCTACGCGATCATGTCCGGCTCGGCCCGCGATCCGGCCGCCCGCCTGTGGCGGACCGCCCTTTCCGCCGCCCGGCCCGCGTATCGGGCCGGCCTGTTCGTAGACCAGACGCTCAAGGCCCGCCGCGCGGTCGGTCTGGGCCGGCCCACCGTCAGCGTCGGCAACCTCACCGCCGGCGGCACGGGCAAGACGCCGATGGTCGCCGCCCTGGTCGAACGCCTGGTGCAACTCGGCCACCGCCCCGCCGTGCTGATGCGTGGACACACCCCCGGAAGCACGCCCGACGGATCGGCCTCCGATGAAGCCGCCCTGCTCGCCGACCTGCTCCCGTCCGACACGCCGGTTGAGCCGGACCCGTCGCGTAGCGCCGCCGCCCAGCGCGTGCTGGAGCGTGATCCCAAGGTCTCCTGCTTCGTGCTCGACGACGGGTTCCAGCACCGCCAGGTGAAGCGCGACCTGGACCTCGTGCTCATCGACGCCACCCGGCCGTTCGGTTTCGACCGCCTCTTGCCCCGCGGGCTGCTGCGCGAGCCGGTTTCGGCGCTGCGGCGGGCCGACGCGGTGATCGTGACCCGGGCCGACCAGATCGACCCCGAGCCCCTCGATCGGCTCGGCCGCAGGATCGCCGAGCACCACGGCCGGCCCCCGATCGCCCACGCCACGCACGCCTGGTCGTCGCTGCGTTTGGCGCAAGAACACCGCCCGATCACGGAGTTGGCCGACCACGACGTGTTCGGCGTCGCGGGCATCGGCAACCCCGCCGCGTTTTCCCGGCAGCTCGAATCCGCCGCCCGCTCCGTAGTGGGTTTCAAGACCTTCGATGACCACCACGCCTACACCGCGGCCGACGTCCACGCGGCATTTCTCGCGGCCCACCGCGCCAAGGCGACCGCGGTGGTCGCCACGGAGAAGGATTGGGTCAAGTGGGCCCCGCACGTGACGGCTCACGCCGACGCGTGGCGTGCGGACCCGGGCCTTCTGCTTCCGCTATACCGGCCGGTGGTGGCGATGGCGTTCACGATGGGCGAAGATGCGCTCGTCGCGCGGCTCCGTGACGCGCTCCCGCTCCCGTGAGCCCACCCCGACGCGTGTCTCCGCCCATGCCCACCGCCCTGCTGCAAATCCTCGACCAATGGCAGCCCGCCCGCGTGCTCGTCGCCGGCGACTTCATGCTGGACCGCTACAGCTTCGGCCACGTCGACCGGCTCAGCCCCGACGCCCCGGTGCCCGTGCTGGACGTCAAGTCCACCGACGACCGCCCCGGCGGCGCCGCGAACGTCTGCCGCGACCTGGTCGCCCTGCGCTGCGAGGCCGTCGCGCTGGGCGTCATCGGCGACGACCACCCCGGACAAGACCTCGCCGAATCGATGCGGCAAGCCGGGATCGACGTCGCGGGCCTCGTCGCGGCCGACGGCCGACCCACCACGATCAAGCACAACCTCGTGGGCCTCGCCCAGCACCGCCACCCGCAGAAGATGTTCCGCCTGGACGTCGAAGACCGCACCCCGCTGAGTGACTCGGCGGTGGACGCCCTGCTCGAACGGGCCGGGCTACTGCTCCGCGACGGCGACGTAAACATTGTCTGTATCGAAGATTACGCGAAAGGCGTCTGCACCCCGCGTTTCTGTCGCGGCCTGATCGAACGCTCGAACGCCGCGGGCGTGCCCGTGCTCGTCGATCCCGCCGCCATCGCAGACTACGGCAAGTACGCCGGCGCGACCGCGATCACGCCCAACCGCACCGAGGCCCGCCTCGCGACCGCCCGCAAGCCCAACACCCCCGACGCGGACCTGCCCGAAGCCTCCGACATGGCCCGGCAGATCCAGGAAACGCACGGCATCGGCCACGTCGTGATCACGCTCGACCGCTCCGGCGCTTTGCTCCGCGACGCCGCCGGGCAAGAGCACCACGTCCCCACCCGCGCCCGGGCCGTCTACGACGTCACCGGCGCCGGCGACATGGTCCTCGCCGCCCTCGCCGCCGCGGTGGCCCAGTCCGACTTCTCCGACGCGGCCTGGCCCGACGCCGTCGCGCTGGCCAACCTCGCGGCCGGCCTCGAAGTCGAAAAGCCCGGCGTGGTCCCCATCCCGCTCGACGACCTGCTGCTCGAAGTCCTCCGGCAACAACACGAAACCCTCGGCAAGGCCCGCACGCTTGACCAGCTGCTCCCCGAACTCCGCGCTCACCGTTCCGCGGGCAAAACCATCGCCTTCACCAACGGCTGTTTCGACGTGCTCCACGCCGGGCACGTCCAATACCTGCGGAACTGCGCTCAACACGCCGACGTGCTGGTCGTCGGCCTCAACTCCGACGCCTCCGTCGCCCGCCTCAAGCCCGACAAGCCCGGCCCGCCCCGCCCCGTCAACGCCCAACCCGACCGCGTCCTGGTCCTCTCCGAACTCCAGAGCATCGACTACGTCGTCGTCTTCGACGAAGACACCCCCCTTTCGCTCATCACCGCCATCCGACCCGACGTCCTGCTCAAGGGCGCGGACTACCAAAAACACGAAGTCGTCGGCCACGACATCGTTGAGGCCACCGGCGGACGCGTCGAGTTGATTCCTTTGGTCGAAGGCCGCAGCACCAGCAATATCCTGCGAAAAATCGCGGATTCGTGAATCCTACCTGCCGGCCGTAGCCGTGCTTGGCGGCGTGACGCCATCTACCAAGCCCGCCCATGATCGCCCGTACGCCTTGTCGGTGATGCGGTCGTATGCTCACCGAGAATCAAGGCATCAAATACAAAACCATGCCCCGCGCGAGAAGCCCGGGGCATGGCGGAGGAGAAAGATCGGATGTTGCTTGGGTGGCATTTAGGCCGTTTGAACCCGACTCATCTTGTATACCCCAATCATCGGGCCCGGTTCGAAGTTCTCTTTCCTAAATTACGATTTTTTTAGTTTTCAACAAGCGCAACGCTCACGCCCATTGGTTATCGGCAAAGTACTTTTCGGCTTATCGAAAATACGAACAAAAACCAAATATAATCATTATTTGCAAAAGGCTCGGTGGCGCGTGGGGCAAGGTGTTGTGAGCGAAGGTTATGATGCGGCCCCGCCGATGGATCCGGCGGGTGCTTTGCCTATCCCACGACACGGAGGTTGCTCATGCCCGACGCCGCGCCCGCGAACACCGAAAAGTCTGAAGACAAGCGTCCGTCGCGTCTCGGCCGAGGTTTGAGTTCGCTGATGGGCTCGGCCGTGCCGGTGAGCCCCCCGCCGACGGCGATCCCCGCGGTTTCTTCGGCGCCGGTGGCCGAGTCAACGGGCGAGGTTCCACGTGGAACATCTTCTCCTGCCGAACCTGAACTTCAGGCAAAGCCGGAGGCGCACGCGGAGCTAGAGCTTGTTTGGCTCGACCTGGCCGACGTATCGCCCAACCCGCACCAACCCCGCACGCACTTCGACGAGGACAAGCTCGACGAGTTGGCCGAATCTATTCGGGTGCACGGCATCATGCAGCCGGTCGTCGTTCGCCCCCGAGCCGAGCGGCCCGGCGAGGTTTCGGCGGAAGCCTCCGCCGGGGTGAAGTACGAACTCATCGCCGGCGAACGCCGGTGGCGTGCGGCGCAACGAGCCGGCGTCCCCGCCCTGCCGGCGATCATTCGTGATCTGGACGACGAGGCGTCCGCCGAACTCGCGTTGGTCGAAAACCTGCAACGCGAAGACCTGAACCCGATCGAGCGGGCCGAGGCGTTGTTCGTGTTGAACAACGACTTTGGCCTGACCCACGAGCAGATCGGCGTCAAAGTTGGGCTTAAGCGGTCCTCGGTGACGAACCTGTTGCGGCTGCTGGATCTGGGGCCGGCACTGCGTGCCAAAGTCGCTTCCGGCGAGTTGACGATGGGTCACGCCCGGACGCTGCTCGGGGCCGAGTCGATGGTTGTGCAGGACCGAGCGGCAGAACTGATCGACAGGTTGGACGGCATCACGGTCCGCCAGGCCGAGGAACTGATTCGCTACGAAAACGCCCGCGCGGCCGGGAATTCGCCCGAAGCGCCCGCGTGGCATCCGGACGCGGGTAGCGCGGAGGGTGTTCCACGTGGAACATCGGCGTCCTCCGAGAACAAACATTCGGGGCCGCAGAAATCCGAGTGGATCCAGGACCTCGAGCGGCAGATGTCGCAGGCGCTAACCACCAAAGTAGCGATCCGGCCGGGCCGCAAGAACGGCACGGGTCAAGTCACGATCCACTACCACAGTCTGGAAGATTTCGACGCCCTGCTCGACAAGCTGGGCGTGCAGCCGGAGTGAATGCGAGTCGGTAAAGGCGCGGTGTTCCACGTGGAACACCGCGCGGGTGCGTGATAAATGTCGGGGCGAATGGCTCAGGCCGCGGCTTTGGTGGCCAGTTCGCCGAGCAGGGCGGCCATTTGATCCGGGGACATGACGGTCGAAGCGAGCCCGCGTTCCGCGACGGAGCGTGGCATGCCGTAAACCACGGAGCTGGCGCGGTCTTGAGCGACGATGTGGCCGCCGGCGTCGCGGAGCGTCTTGGCGCCTTTGCTGCCGTCTTCGCCGATGCCCGTCAGAATGAACGCCAGCGTGCGCGCGCCGGTAGCCTCCGCGATGGAGTGGAACAAAGCGTCGACCGAGGGGTAATACAGATCGGTTGTGGGTTCGGGGCCCACTTTTAGTCGGAGCTGATTCTGAGCGTAGCGGACGACGTGGGCGTGCTCGCCGCCGGGGCAGACATACACCTGTCCGGGGCGGAGCGGGGTGCCGTGTTCGGCGTGAACGACGGGCAGGGGGGCGACGTCGTTGAGCCGCTCGGCCATGGATTGCGTGAAGATCCGCGGCATGTGCTGAGCGACCACCACGGGCACCGGCAGGTTGGCCGGCAGGGCGGTGAGCAGGGTTTCGAGCACGGGCGGGCCGCCGGTGGACGAGCCGATGGCGATGAGGTCGAGGCGTTCGATTCGGGGCGGGGTCCAGGCGGGCCCGGAATTTTGATTGGTTTTTGTTTGTATTTCCGGCTTCACCTGCCGGGCTTCAATGCTTGATTCGGCAAGGGCTTGCAGACGCCGGACGTATTCTTCGTGGAACGTCTTCCCGCCGGGCAGGGTGGCCCCGTTTTCCTTGGCGATGACGTCGGCCGCGCCCATCCGCAAGGCCTGGAGGCTCTGGACCGAGCCTGCGGTGGTCAGCGACGAGCACATGAGCACCCGCGTGGGGCAGGCCCGCATGATGTGCCGCAGGGCGGTGAGCCCGTCCATCTCGGGCATCTCGATGTCGAGGCTGATGGCGTCGGGCTTGAGTTGGGTGGCCAACTCGACGGCTTCTTTGCCGTTCTTGGCTCGGCCGACGACTTCGAGGCCGCCGGTCTCCCCGATCGCTCGGGCGAGCGCTTGTCGCATGAAGGCGGAATCGTCGGCGATCAGGACGCGCATGGCAGGCCGGGAATCGGGGTTGAGAGAACAGAGGTTGCGCAAGCGTTCGGGATCCGGCGACGCAAAGAACGAGGGTTTGGGTTCGAGACCCAAGGAGACCGGCTCTGGGGCCGGCTCCCCGTTCCCTGCGGTTTACGCCGCCTTCGCGCGAGCCAAGGTTTCCTGGATGCGCTCGCCCAGCACGTTGGGCGTGAAGGGCTTGACCACATAGTTGTTGACGCCGGCCTTGATCGCCTCGACGACGCGGGACTTCTCCGCCTCGGTCGTGACCATGATGATCGGCGTGCGGTGGCCCGCGCCGCGGTACTGCTTGGCGAAGGTCAGCCCGTCCATGTTGGGCATGTTCCAGTCCAGCAGGATCAGGTTGGGCTGGAAGGCTTCGACCTTGTCCAGCGCGTCCTGGCCGTCCACGGCCTCCTCGACTTCCTGGTAGCCGAGCTGGCCCAGGATGCCGCGCTGGATGTTGCGCATCGTTTTTGAATCGTCAACCAAGAGGACCTTCATCGTTCATGCTCCACGGTCGTGGGAAAGGGGAATGGGCGGGTTTCGAAGCCCCCCGGGCACGCAGTGCGTGTATCGGGAAATCAGACGTCGGGGTCAGGCGGCTTGCGCCGCGCTTTGTTCCTGGGAGTCGCGGATGGCGACGTCGACGAAGAACTCGCCCAGGTCGCATTCGCAGGGGATGCGGACGCACTTGACGTCCTTGCGGCCGAACACGCTGTGGCCGGCGCCGATCACCACCGAGGGGCAGGAGATGTCGGCATGCTTGCCGACGAACTTGGCTTTCGCGCCGCCGGAGATCATGTTGACCAGCTCGCCGATGGCGTCGGCGAAGTCTTCGTGGTCGGCGTTGATCTCCATGCCGGTGAACACGGCCACGCAGCGTTCGGCGGTGGCGGTGGGGAAGCCGAGCACGACCGTGCCGTCGACGTCGCCGGTCATGCCGATGATGCCCGAGACGTTGTCGGCGGGGGTGTCGTGGGGCTTGATCGCGGGCTCGCCCACGGTCACGGGCATCTGCATCATCGTCTCGAAGACGTTGTTGACGGAATCGACGAAGGGGAGGATGTAGGCGCTGCTCACGGGGAACTCCGATTGGGATCTGGGACTGGTGGTGTATCGGTCGGTTTAGGTAGGCCCGTTAGCCGCGTCGCGTTGCGGCGCGGGTTTGGGGCGGCGGGGTTTTACGCGGCTTGCCGCGTCGGTTCTTCTCGGTCCTTCATGACTTCGACGACGTCGAGGATCAGGCACACGCGGCCGTCTTCACGGATGGTGGCGCCGCTGAACGGGCCGCCCTGTGTGTAGTCGTCGTCGAGCGGCTTGATCACGATCTCCTGCTGGCCGATCAGGCGGTCGACGACCAGGCCCGCGAGGTGGCCGCCGACCTTGACGACGACGGCGAAGCGTTCGTGCGGGTCCTGGGTCGGTTGGCCGAGCCGGTCGCGCAGGTCGACCAGCGGCAGGACCGAGTCGCGGATGCGGACGACGCGCTTGCCCTGGACGCTGCTGATCGCGCTCTCTTCGGGGCGGACGATCTCGAGGATGGTCTGGAGCGGGATCGCGTACTGCTCGCCGTTGGACTCGACGACCATGGCGGGCATGATCGCGACGGTGAGCGGGATCAGGATCTCGATGGTCGTGCCTTGGCCCGCGGCCGAATCGATGTTGATCGTGCCGTTGAGCTTGGCGATGTTGGTGCGGACCACGTCCATCCCCACGCCCCGGCCCGATAAGTCGCTGACCTGCTTGGCGGTCGAGAAGCCGGCCTCGAAGATGAAGCGGAAGACTTCGGAGTCGCTGAGCTTGTCGAGCTGGTCCGGGGTGGTCAGTCCTTTTTCCAACGCCTTGGCGCCCAGCACCTCGCGGCTAAGCCCCTTGCCGTCGTCGGCGATCGCGACGCGGACGTGGCTGCCCTGGTGCTCGGCGGTGAGGGTGATCGTGCCTTGCTTGTCCTTGCCGGCGGCCTCGCGGTCTTCGGGGGCCTCGATGCCGTGGTCGGCGGAGTTGCGGAGGATGTGCACCAACGGGTCGGCGAGCAGTTCGAGGACGGTCTTGTCGACCTCGGTGTCCTTGCCGTTCATCTCCAGGGCGATCTGCTTGGAGGTGGCGCGGGCGATGTCGCGGATGACGCGGGGGTACCGGTCGAACAGCTTGGCGAGGGGCTGCATGCGGGTGCGCATGACGCCCACCTGCAGTTCGCTGGTGATGCGGTCCAGGTCGGAGGCGGCCTCGGCGATGCGTTCGGCTTCGTCGGGGTCCATGCCGTTGAGTTCGCGGAAGTCTCGGGCGATGCCGTTGACGCGGTTCTTGGAGAGCACGAGTTGGCCGACGAGGTTGAGCAGGTCTTCGAGGCGACCGACTTCGACGCGGATGGTTTGTTCCGGGGCGGCCGACGCGGCGGGGGCCTTGCGGCGGTCTTCGGCCTTGCGGCGATCGTCGTTGGCGCGGCGGTCGGCGGGGGGTGCCTCGTTGGTCGACGCTTCGTCGGCCTTCGCTTCGCTCGGCACGGGCGCGGCGTCGGCTTGGGGCTCGATCTTGCCGGCGACTTCCGGGGCCGCGGCTTCGGTCACCCCGTCGATGGTGAGCACGGCGGCGGGGTCGTCGTCGTGGCTCGTGTCGACGTCCTCCAGAGCGTTGCCTGCGGAGAGCTCTTGCAGGCGAGTGACCAGCGTTTCGATCGGCCAAGACAGGGCGCGGACCTGATCCAGCGCTTCGCCTTGGTCCTGGATGAGCTTGCGGATGGCTTTGATGCGGACGATCGCTTCGGGCAGCAGCGCGTGATCGAGCGCGTCGAGCTTGGGGGCGGCGGTGAGCAGGGCGGTGCACAACGCGGTGAGGGCGTCGAGCTCGAAGAACTCGGCGGTCTTGACGAGGTTGTCGGCGATCTCGATGAGCTGTTGGCCGGCCTCCTCGCGGGTGGCGTCGTTGGCCAGGCCTTCGATCGCTTCGTCGAGTTGGCCGGCGTAATCCTTGAGGTCGGACGCCATGAACTCGATCAGGTCCATCTTCTGCGGGCCGAGCTCGAGCGGGACGCCGGGGAGGTCGTTGTCTTGATCCGTGGCGTCCGCGTCGTCGTCGGTGGGTTCCTCCGAGGCGGCTTGGCCGGCCCCGGCGCCGTCGAGTTTGCCTTCGGCGACGTCGTGGAGCTGTTGGATCAACGCGGGGTCGGCGGCGTCGGGCTGGTCGCCCGCGCCGAGCTGGTCGATCTGGCCACGCACCACGTCCGCGGACGTGAGCAGCAGGTCCATCACGGACGCGGTGACCTCGACCTCGCCCTTGCGGAGCTTGTTGAGCGCGTCTTCGGCGGCGTGGGCGAACTCGATGATGTTGTCGATGCCCAGGAATCCGGCGGCGCCCTTGATGGTGTGCAGCGCGCGGAAGCACGCGTTGCAGATGTCGGGCTGCTCGGACTCGTCGGCGCTCTCGAGCGTGACGAGGTCCTGGTCGAGTTGTTCGATCAGCTCGCCGGACTCGGTGAGGAAGTCTTGCAGCAGGCTGGCGTCCATGTCGCTCATTAGGTCTCTCCTAAGGCCCGGAGATGGCTATCTCCGGGCTTTCTCAATCAGCTCATGACTTTGCGGTAGGCGAAGGCCTGGGGGATGTTCAGCTGCTCGAAGGGCACTTCGAGGTTCCGCAGGGTTTCGCTGTGGCCGATGAACAGGGTGCCGTCGTCTTCGAGTTGCTCGTGGTAGAGCTTGGCGCAGTGGGCCTTCATCGCGTCGTCGAAGTAGATCATCACGTTGCGGCAGAAGATCACGTCCCACTTGCCGAAGCGTTTGGCGGCGAAGCGGTCCTTGAGGTTGAGGATCTCGAAGTGGACCATCTCCTTGATTTCGGGGGCCAGCTTGAACTGCCCGGATTCCTCGGTGAAGTACTGCTTGAGGACCATGGGGCACATGGACCGCACGGCGTAGCGCGGGTACACGCCGGTCTGCGCTTGGGTCAGCACTTTCTCGGAGATGTCGGTGCCGAGGATCTCGATCTTCCAGTCGGCCAGGCGGACGCCCAGCGAGCGGTGTAGCTGCATCGCGAGGGTGTAGGGCTCTTCGCCCGAGCTGCACGCGGCGGACCAGATGCGGAGGCGCTTGGCGTTTTTGCGCTTTTCGAGCAGCTCGGGCAGGATGCGCTGCTCGAAGACGTCCAGCTGCGGCTCGTTGCGGAAGAACGAGGTCTCGTTGATGGTGATGCGGTTGAACATCTCCTGGAATTCCTCGGTCTGGTACGGGCCCATGGTGAGGAACATCAGATACTGCGAGAAGTCTTCGAACTCGAGCTCTTCGAGCCGGCGGGCCAGCCGCGATTCGAGGACGTACTTTTTGGAGTCCTGGAAGTGGATGCCCGCGCGGTCGTAAACGATCTTGCGGAGCTCGTTGAAGTGAGCGTCGGACATCTTGAGCTGGGCGGCGGCGGTGGGCATGGATCGGGTTCTTTCTCGGGGCCAAAAACTTCGGGGTGAAACGCTGGATCAGTGGCCGGTGGAACGCGGGGCTCGGCTCGGCCTCCGAAGGTCCGGGATACGACGCGTCGCGCGTTGATCGGACAGGGGTTTGGTTCGTGCGTCGTCGGTCAGGCGGCCTGCGCGAGCGCCCCGTCGGTGTCGGGCAGCTCCTGGTCGCCGAACAGGCGTTCGAGGTCAAGCAGGATCAGCAGGCGGTCGTCGAGCTTGCCCACGCCCTGGATGAAGTCGGCGTTGGCGGCGCCGGCGACGGACGGGGCGGGGTCGACGATGTCCCGCGAGAGGCGGAGCACCTGGTTCACGCGGTCCACCATGAAGCCCAGGACCCGGCCCAGCGCGCCGACCTCGACGACGATGATGCGGGTGTCGGCGTTGTTCTCGCAGGCGGTGAGGCCGAAGCGCTGCCGTAGGTCGATGACTGGGATGATGCGGCCGCGGAGGTTGATCACGCCTTCGACGCTGGCCGGCGAGTTGGGCACGCGGGTGATGGCCATCATCCGGTTGATCTCTTGGACGGCGAGGATGGGGATGGCGTATTCCTCGGTGCCGATCTCGAAGGAGACCAGCTGGAGGATGTCGTCGCCGGTAGCGTCGGTGGTTCCGGCGGCGAGAGAGGTGTCGTTGCTGGGAGAGGTGTCGTTGGCCATGGTTGCGCTCCAGAGAGAAGGCAAGGGGAACTCTTGGTGCATCGGGCGGCGCGGGGGCCGGGTTTAGGCGCGGGGACGTTGGGTGTTTAATTCGGGAGATGCCCGAGGGCGGGCGCGATCGATCGGGCGACGAAACCGCGGCGCAGCGGACCGCCCGCGTCGGCGTCGCGTGGCGGCGTCGACATTCCCGGAAGTTCTCGGTCTTTCCTAATCCGCTTCACGCGACCTGTCGGGTGGAACCGCCGTCGAATTCGAGCCGGTGTTTGCCCTTGGCTTTGGCGAGATACAACGCCTGGTCGGCGCGGGCGACGAGCTGCTCGGGGTTCGCGGCGTCGCCGGTGAGGCGGGTGGCCAGGCCCGTGGACATGGTGACGGCGCCCTCGAACGCGACGTTGGCACAGACGCGCCGGGCGGCGTGCTCGAAGTCTTCCATGATGCGCTCGCCGACGGCGGCGCCCTCTTCGGGAGAGGTGTGGGGGAGGATGACGATGAATTCGTCGCCGCCGAACCGTCCGGGCACGTCGGAGCGTCGGCAGTTCGCGCGGATCACGTCGGCGGCGGCGACCAGGACCTGATCGCCGGCGGGGTGGCCGGCGCTGTCGTTGAGGCCCTTGAAGCCGTCGAGGTCCATCATCAGCACGGCCAGGTCGTTCTCGGACCGTTGGCTCTCGGCGAAACGCTGCTCCATGGATTCGTTGAGGCTGCGGCGGTTGGCCAGCCCGGTGAGCGGGTCGGTGGCCGCGACGGTTTCGAGGCGATCGACGGCCTGGCGGAGCTGCTCGTTCTTGATGTTCACTTCTTCGAGCGTCTCGGCCAAGCGTTGCTGGAGCTGTTGGTTGTCGCGCTTGATCCGCCAGAGCTCGAGGTTCTTCTCGACCACCACGGGGATGGAAAACAGGTAGTCGCCGGCCTTGACGACGTAGTCGTACGCGCCGTTGCGGATGGCTTCGATGGCGTTGGCGAGGATGTTCTCCGCGGTCACGAAGACGATCGGCAGGTCGGGCCGGCGGTCCAACAGGTGCCGCATGATCTCCAGCCCGTTGCCGTCGGGCAGGTTCATGTCCGAGAGCACCAGATCGAACTGGCTCGGGGTCACGGCCTTGGCTTGGCTGGCCGAGTCGACGTGGGTGCAGCACCCGGAACCGAAGAAATCCTGAAGGGTTTCCAGAACCAGGTCGGCCGTGTCGAGGTCGTCCTCGATCACCAGGATGCGCGGCTGCTTGTTGGCCATGGGATGGCTCTGGGGGTCTCTCCGATCGCGCCGGCGGCACAGATCGCCGGCTTAGGAAAAATCATCGGCCAATGGGGCGGCGGGTTTGAGTGGGGGGATTAGGAAAAACCACAAGGCCGCCGCGACGTTGCGGGGTTAGGCGGCTTGGGCGGCGCCGGGCTGGTTTTTATCGGCCGTGACGGTTCGGGCGCGGTCGTCGAGCGCCGATTCGGCGGGGGTTTGGGGCGTCGCCGCTTCGGGCAAGGCGACGCGGTTCCCGGGCAGGGTGAACGTGAACGTCGAGCCCAGGCCGAGGGTGGACTCGACCCAGATGCGTCCGCCGTAGCTCTCGACGATGGTCTTGACGGAAGCCAACCCGACGCCCCGGCCCGCGATGACGTGGGTGCCGCTGTGGGTCGAACGGGCGAACACCTGGAAGACCTTGTCGACGTCTTCGGCGGCGATCCCGCGGCCGGTGTCGGCGACGCTGATCTGCCAGACGTCCATGCCGTTGAACACGTCGGGCTCGAAGTCGCGGGTCCGTTCGACGGCGATCGTGATCTTCCGATCTTCGGAATCCATCATGTACTTGATCGCGTTGTCGAGCAGGTTCTGCAGCACCTGCCGGATGCGGTTCTTTTCGGCCCAGATGGTGGGCAGCTTGCCCTTGAGCTTGAGGGTGATCTTGGCTTGCCCCAGGTCGTATTCGAGGTTTTCGATGATGCGTTGCATCAGCGGGTGCATCTCGACCGCTTCGGGGCGGGTTTCCTTGGTGCGCAGGCGGGAAAGCTCGAGCAGGTCGGCGATCAGTTCGCCCTGGTGCTTGGCGTTCGCGGCGATGCGTTCGAGCTTGCTCACGGCGTCGTCGGGCAGCTCGGCCTTGTACTTCATGAGCATCATCTGCGCCATGCCGCCGATGTTCCGCAGCGGGGCGTTGAGGTCGTGGCTGACGGCCCGGAGGAACTCGTTTTTGTCGTGGCCTTCGGCTTCGAGCTTGTCGTTGAGGTGGCGGAGTTCGGCGGTGCGTTGCTTGACCTGGTTTTCGAGCCGGGCGTTGCTTTCGGTGATCTCCTTTTGGGCCTGCACCAACGAGCGGACCATGGCGTTGAAGGCTTCGCAGAGGCGGCCGAGGTCGTCGTGGTTGGTGGTGTGGATCGGGGCGGGGATCTTGCCCTGGCTGAGCTGTTGCAAGGCTTGACGCAGCGCGGGCAGCGGGGCGGTCCAGCGGGAGATGACCAGCGTAGTCAGCGGGATCATGATCAGGCACACCGCGGCGGCGGCGCCGAACTGCAGCAGGTTGATCGACCAGAGCACCTCGGCGGCGTCGCGGTCGCGGACGCCGAGGGTCAGGTACCCGGCGATGGGCGGCGTGGCCTCTTCGGCGTCTGGGGCCGGCGCTTGGAAGACGGGCAGGCGGACGAAGGCGTAGTGGCCGTGCCGAGCGGAGACGCCGTCGGCGGTGGTGATGGGCCGGGCGTTCAGCGCGGCGGCGGACAGGCCGGCGTGGGCTTCGGGGTCACTGATGGGGCGATAGAGCACATCGCCGTGGACGTCGGTGATGGCGATGAGCGCGACGCGTGGGTCCCGTCGGAGGTTATCCAAGACCGAGCGGGCGTCGGGGCCGAAACCGTCGACGAGTCGGCCCTGCAGCGAGCCGGCGACGGCTTTGGCGAGTTGAACGGTCGTGCGTTGGTGGGCTTCAGACATGCCGCGGTACGCCAAGTGGTTCATGGCGACCGTGCAGGTGAAGGCCGGCAACATCACCGCGAGGACGCTCCACAGGATCAGCCGCTGGCGGAGCGAGGGCATGCGTCGCCGGCGGGGTTTGCGGGGCGGTGGGCCGGCAGGTGCGTCGAAGGCGCTGGGCGGAGGCTGGGGGGCACGTGCGGACAAGGGCGGCGGTCTCTAACGGGCATCGCGGGGACGATGGGTTTTGCGTCGAACCCATCGCCCCGTGGTTTCAACATCGGTTCCCCGCCCGGACGGGTGAAGAGCCGCCCGGTAGACTCCGGCCATGTCGCCCCCGCGCGGATTTCTCGGACGTTGGATCGGTACGCCGGGGCGAGCGCGTCCGCTACGTGGCGTCGTGATCGCCGGGGTTTTCGCGGTGTTGAACGGGTGCGCCTCGCCCGGAGGCCCGGCGGCGGATCTGCCGGGCGTGTCGCACGCCTTCCAAGTCGAGCCCGGCCGGCGTGTCGCCGCGTTGGAGGCCGCCGTGGCCACGCTCCGCGACGCCGGTTACGCCGTGGACCGGGCCGATTACCGGCTGGGCGTGGTCACCACGCGCCCCGAGCCCGTCCCCACGGCATTGGAGCCCTGGCACGGCTCCCGCCAGCTCCAAAGCGATCCGTGGGCGGCCACGAGTACCCGCCTGCGGCGTATCGTCCGCGTCGATTTCGCGTCCGCGGAGGCCTCGGCCTCGGAAGTCCAGCTCTCGGAACAAGACCCCGCGGCCCCGCTGCGGCTGCGCGTCCAACTCGAACGCTACGAGTCCCCGGTGGTCCGCTTGGTCAACGCCGCGAACGGCCGGGTGTTCTCGTCCCTGTCCGACGTGCCCACGCCCTGGGCCCAGCGCAGCCTCCGATCGGCATATTGGCGACCCGTCGGCCGCGATCCCGCCGAAGAAGCCCGGCTGGCCGCCGCGCTAAGCCGCGCTTTGGCCCACGCGCCCGCCGCTCGGTCCCCCGCCGTTCAACCGTGACCCCGTTTCGATCGGCCTAACCTAGATTCCGCCCGACCCTTTTTCCTATCCGCACGAGACCCCCATGACCACCGCGACCGCTCCCGCCCCGCAACCCGGCCTCGACACCATCCCCGCACAATTCCCCTTCGACCTCAAGGCCTACCGCGACGTCAAGCTCGACCCCAGCGTCCCCACGCTCACCGATCAGCAGCGCGAGGACCTGAAGTTCAACGTCGATCTCTGCCGCGACGTGATCGCGTTCTTCACGGCCTTCGCCGGCGCCCGCGGGCTCAGCGGACACTCCGGCGGCCCGTTCGACACCGTGCCCGAGGTCGTGATCATCCGCGGCTTCGTCGAGCACGCCAAGGCCGGCGGCAGCCCGAAGGTGATGGACGTGGTCTGGGATGAGGCCGGCCACCGCGTCGCGACCCAGTACCTGCTCGCCGCGCTCGACGGCGCGCTGCCCGCGGAGAAGCTGTTCCGCTACCGCGAGTACCTCCAGCACCTGCCCGGCCACCCCGAACGCGGCTTCACGCCCGGCGTCAAGTTCTCCTCCGGCCGCCTCGGGCACATGTGGGCCATGGTCAACGGCGCCGCGATGGCCCACCCCGACCACGTCGTGTTCATGCTCGGCTCCGACGGCTCCCAGCAAGAGGGCAACGACGCCGAGGCCGCCCGCCTCGCCGTCGCTCAGGGCCTCAACGTCAAGCTGCTCATCGACGACAACGACGTCACCATCGCCGGCCACCCCTCCGACTACATGCCCGGCTACTCCGTCGCCAATACGCTCGAAGGCCACGGCCTGGACGTCAACGCCGGCGACGGCGAAGACCTCGACTCGCTCTACCAGCGCATGTGCACCGCCATCCAGGTCGACGGCCCCGTCGCCTTGATTAACAAGCGAAAGATGGCCCCCGGCGTCCCGGGTGTCGAAGGCTCGCCGCACGGCCACGAGGTGTTCAGCGCGAAGGCCGCCGGCGAATACCTCAAAAACCGCGGCACGCCCGAATGCCTCGCCGCCGCCGAGATGCTCGACGCCGCGCCCAAGGTCGACAAGAAGCCCCACTACCCCGGCAGCTCCGAAGAGGTCGGCTCGAACCGCAACCTCTTCGGCACCGCCGTTGTCGAAGTGCTCGAGGGCATGGACGACGCGAAACGCAAGGAAACCGTGAAGGTCTTCGACTGCGACCTCGAGGGCTCCACTGGCGTCGCCGCGATTGGCAAGGCCTTCCCCGACGTCTACGTCAAGGCCGGCATCATGGAGCGCGGCAACTACTCCGCCGCCGCGGGCTTCGGCTTCGACGCGGACAAGCAGGGCGTGTTCGCCACCTTCAGCGCGTTCCTCGAGATGTGCGTCAGCGAGATCACGATGGCCCGGCTGAACCAGTGCAACGTGCTGGCCCACTTCAGCCACGGCGGCGTCGACGACATGGCCGACAACACCTGCCACTTCGGGATCAACCATTTGTTCGCGGACGGCGGCTTGGACTCGCACGACGGCGAAACCCGGGACAACACCCGGCTGTACTTCCCCGGTGACCCGAATCACTTCGTCGCTTGCGTGAAGTCCGTCTTCCACGACAAGGGCCTGCGGTTCGTGTTCTCCAACCGCTCGAAGCTGCCCTTCATTCTCAAAGAAGACGGCAGCAAGTTCTACGACGACACGACGTTTGTCTCCGGCAAGGACGACGTGATCCGCGAGGGCGACGACGGCTACATCGTGTCGTACGGATCGGCCCTGCACCGTTCGCTCGCCGCCGTTGACGAACTCAAGCGAGCCGGCAAGTCGGTCGGCCTGATCGCCAAGGCCACGCTCAACGCCTACGACGAGGACGTGATGGCCAAGCTGGCGGCGTCGCCCTGCGTGCTGGTCGCCGAAGAGCTCAACGTCAAGACCGGCCTGGGCTCGCGTTTCGGTTCGGCGCTGCTGCAACGCGGCTTCAGCGGAAAATACCACCACATCGGCACCCATATCGAAGGTTCCGGCGGCCTCTGGCGGCAGATGGGCTTCCAGGGCCTGGACCCCGAGGGTATCGCCGACGCTGTGAAGCAACTGCACGGGTAATCCCCGCCGCGAGCTTCCGCTACATTCCTGGTTCCCCCACGCCGGCACGACGCGAAAGCGCCGCGCCGGCGCTTTTACAAAGACCGAGAGAGACGCGCCATGCCCATGTTCGACCCGACCTTCGTCAACACCTTCCACAGCCCGATCGGGGCCCACTGCTCGCTCACGCTCGGGATGCCCGCCAACGAGAAGAAGACCCACGGGGGCCTGGGCGTCCAATTGGGCAAACCCGCGGACGAAGACGTGTTCATCGGCGTGCAATCTGCCGACGACGAAAACCTGATCCAGGCCTTGCCCTTCTTCGTCGCCGACGAAAGCACCGGCTCGGAAGACTTCGTCGATTCGGACCTGGGCATGGACGACCACTACATGGGCGACCTGCCCGGCGTCCGCGTGGAGGCCTTCACGCCGGATCAAATCGTCCGACGGTTGGATGTGGGTTCCGACGTCTGGACCGTCGGCGACCTGACCGTCCGCATCGACTCGCCCGTCCGCACCCTGCCCGACCCGCACGCCAAGACGCCGGACCACGACGCGCTCAAGCTTGCGACCTGCCCGGCCGTCACGATCGAGTTGACCGTCGACAACACGAAGGGCGCCGCGCCCCGGGTGGTCTTCTTGGGTTACGCCGGCCACGACGCGTCCGAAAAGATGCGGCAGTTCGATCGCCCGGACGACCGCGAGCTCGGCGTCGTCGGCATCGCCCGCGGCTTCACCCGCGGCTTCGCCTCGGCCGACCCGCGCGTCGTGTCCGGCCAAGCCTTTTCGCTCGCCGCGCTGGTCAAGCCCGTGAACCCGCAGAACCGCCGCTTCGCGCTGGGCCCGGTCGCCGCGCTCACCGCCGAAGTCCCCGCCGGGGCCCGAGAGACCTTCCGTTTCGCCGCCGTCTTCTACACGCCCGGCGTCGTGACGTCGGGGCAAAACTGTGCCTACTTCTACACCCGGTACTTCGACCGCCTCGAAACCGTCGCCAAGTACGCGCTGGACCATTTCGACGACTACCGCGGCTGGGCCGACGACGCCGACCGGTGGTTGGCTCGAGCCGATACCCTCAATCCCGCGCAGCGCTTCCAGCTCGTCCACACCATCCGCAGCTACTACGGCTCGACCGAATTCCTCGACCGGCTGGATGCGTCGCGACACGCGGTCCCGCTGTCGCACGACGGTCGGACCCCGATGTGGGTCGTGAATGAAGGCGAATATCGGATGCTCAACACGTTCGATCTCGCGGTGGACATGCTCTTCTACGAGCTGCGGATGCATCCGTGGACCGTCCGCGACGTGCTCGAACACTACGTGGAACGCTACAGCTACGAAGACCAAGTGCGCTTCCCCGGCGACGACACGCTGCACCCCGGCGGCGTCTCGTTCACGCACGACCACGGCGCGAACAACCACTTCAGCCCGCCGCATTATTCGAGCTACGAGGCTTCGGGCATCCGCGGCTGCTTCTCGTACATGACCCACGAGCAGCTGCTCAACTTCATCTGCACCGCGGGCACCTACCTGCACCACACCGGCGACACCGCGTGGCGCGATAAACACGCGGGTTTGTGGGAACGCCTGCTGACCTCCTGCGAGAACCGCGACCACCCGGAACCGTCGAAACGCAACGGCGTGATGAGCCTGGACTCGTCGCGGTGCGACGGCGGGGCGGAGATCACGACGTACGACTCGCTCGACACCTCGCTCGGCCAAGCCCGCAACAACGGGTACATGGCCGTCAAGGGCTGGGCGTCGTACCTGCTGCTGGAGAAGGTCTTTCGGGACCGCGGCGAAGACGCGTTGGCCGAGCGCGCCGCGGCGCAAGCGAAGCGGGCCGCCGACACCCTGGTCGCAAACGTCGGCGGCGACGGCACCCTCCCCGCGCTGCTCAACGAAGAGGCCGGCGAGTCGCGGATCATCTCGGTGATCGAAGGCTTGGTCTTCCCGCAGCGCGGCGGCCGGGAAGACGCGCTCGCCGCGGACGGGCCGTTCGCGGCTTTGCTCGCCGCGCTGCGGACGCATACCGAGAAGGTCCTCCAGCCCGGCGTCTGTCGCTTCGACGACGGGGCATGGAAACTCAGCTCGACGAGCATCAACTCGTGGCTGTCGAAGATATATCTCAGCCAGCACGTCGCCCGGGCGATCCTCGGCGTCGAGCTCGACCCCACCGCCGACGACGCGCACGCCGCGTGGCTCTGCCGGCCCGGCAACAACGCGTACTGGGCGTGGTCCGATCAGCACCACTCGGGCGTCGCGAAGGGAAGCAAGTACTACCCGCGCGGCGTGACCACGGCGCTCTGGCTGGACGAAGCCGGCGTCCACGACGCGCCGGGTTGATGGGAAGCCGATACGCGGTGACGCTCAGCCGGTCACGAGATCACCGAGCACCGGTTTGAGGAACTCCGCTCGCCAGCCGCGACGCAGCCGGTTGTCGGGCAGCGGCCGACCCTCGTCGTCGGCGCGCACCAGTTCGGTGAGTTCCCGCTTGCTCAACAGCATCGACGGGTCGATCGAGCGGTCTTCGGCGTGGCGGCGCACCGCCGGCCAAAGCCCCGCGAGCCGGTCGGCGGCCTCGTCGCTCATCGGCTGATGAATCGTCCGCTTCGGCGGCAGCTCGCCCGCCAACGCCTCAGCGGTGACGTCCACGATGGTCTGCGCGAAGAGTTCTTTGACGGGCCGGGGCACGCCCTTGCACGTCAACACGTCTTCGACCTTGTTGGGCTTGAGCTTCGCGAGATCGACCAGCGTCTGGTCGTCCAGGAAACGCCGCACGGGCACGTCCCGCGCCTCGGCCTGCGCGTAGCGCCACTTCCGCAGCGCGTCGCACACCGCCTGCTGACTCCGCCGCAGCCGCCCCGCGCCTTTGGCGCGCAGCTTCATGGAAAGCGGGTCGTTCCGCAGCGCGTCCGGCTCGCACAACGCCTCGAACTCCGCTTCGGCCTTGCCGCGGTGGCCGAGGTCGTCGAGATTCTTCGCGAGGCAATCCCGCAGCATCAGCAGGTACCGCACGTCGTTCGCGGCGTACATCCGCTGCGCTTCGCTCAGGGGCCGGCGGTCCCAGCGGCTGAACTTGTGGTCGGTGCCCAGGTCGATCTGGTCGCCGTGGGTGCACGCCTCGGCCATCAGCTTCCGCAGCGACAGCGGGTACGGCTTGCCGATGAACCCGCCCGCCACCTGCGTGTCGAACACGTTCGCGGCCGGCGCGTCGGCGAACCGCATCGCGGGTTCGAGGTCCTGCTGCCCGGCGTGGACGACCTTCTCCACCGACGCGTCGCCCAGCAGCGCCCAGAACGGCGTGGCGTCCATCGCCTCGCTGAGCGGATCGATCAGGGTGACCCGCTCGGTGGTCGCGACTTGGATCAGGCAGAACACGGGGTGGAAGGTCTGCTCGCCGATGAATTCGGTGTCGTAGGCGAACCGGCCGGCCGCGCGGAGCTCGCGGATCAACGCGGCCAGCGCGTCGTCGGTGTCCACCATCGCGGGCGCGTTGCCGGGGACCAACCGGTGCTCGAAGATCGACGGCAGAACGTCGGCGGCGTCGTCGTGGGTGAGCGCGTCGGCGATGCGTCGGTGGGGTGGCCGGTAAGTGGGCCACGCGTTGGCGTCGGACGTGGAAGAAGTCGAACGGGTTGGCATGGGGTCGTGACGCGGGGTGAGCGCTGGGGTGGTTCGGGGGGTTGGGGCTGCCGAGAAGACGCGTGGTCTTTGGAAGAAGATCGGGCGTATCGCCAAGCCGACGCCACGATGGGAGTTTAACGGCGTCCCGCCGCTTGTCGTAAGCTGGGGAATTCAGAGGCCGTACGGACGCGGCGCGACGCGTGAACCCCGATCGAGCGGGCCGGCATGAACTGGGACGTCCTGCAAGACGGCGTGGTGGTGCTGGCGGTGGCGATGGTGTTCGGCGCGATCGCCGAGCGGCTCAAGCAGAGCGCGATCGTCGGTTACATGCTGGCGGGCGTGATCGTCGGGCCGGCGGTGACGGGCGTGATCGACGACGCGGACGACAGCATCGTGAACATCGCGCAGCTGGGGGTGACGCTGCTGATGTTCACGATCGGCCTGGAGTTCTCGTGGAGCAAGCTGCGACGGCTGGGCTTCCGGGCGGTCGCGGCGGGGGGGCTTCAGATCGGCCTGACGCTGGGGCTGGCGGTGTTGGTGTGTCGGTTGTTCGGGACGTCGCTGCCCGCGGGGATCGCGATCGGCGCGGCGGTGGCGATGAGCAGCACGGGCGTGGTGATGCCGGCGTTGGCGCGGGCGGGGGACGTGGATTCGACGCACGGGCGGTTCGCGCTGGGCATCTTGTTGGTGCAGGACGCGGCGGTCGTGCCGGCGATCTTGCTGGTCGCGGCGCTGGGTGGCGAGGGGACGGTCGGCCAAGTGTTGGGCGACACGGCGATCAGCTTCCTGATCGTCGGCGGGTTCATCGCGTTTTTCGCGGCGTTCTCGGCGTACGTCCTGCCCGCACTTGTGCGGTTCGTGGCGCCGACCCACAACCGCGAGATGCCCGCGCTGTTCGCCATCATCACCTCGATGGGGGCGGCGCTGGCGGCGCACCTGTGCGGCCTGTCGCCGGCGCTGGGAGCGTTCATCGCCGCGATCTTCCTGGGCGAATCGATCATCGCCACGCAGCTCCGCGGCGATCTGGGCGCGCTCAAGGTGATCTTCGTCACGCTGTTTTTCGCGAGCATCGGGATGTTGGCCGATCCGGTGTGGATGGGCCAGAACGTCGGGCTGGTGCTCGTGGCGGCCGCGTTGGTGATGCTCGGCAAGCCGCTGGTCGTGTACGCGGTGGGCAAGGCCATGGGCCTGACGCACCGGGCGGCGTTGTCCGCGGGGGTGTGCATGGGGCAGGTGGGCGTGTTCAGCTTCGTGCTGGCGCAGATCGCCCGGGATGGGGAAGTGATCGGCGACACGCTGTTCAACGTGGTGGTGAGCGTGGCCATCGCGACGCTGTTCGCCACGCCGTACCTCGTGCAGTTCGCGCCCGGGATCGGCATGCGGTACGAACGCCTGCTGCGGAAGATCGGCCTGGTCAAGCGCGGCGGCGGCGACGAGCCGGCCGGCGCCAAGAACCTCGCGGGCCACACGGTGGTGGTCGGGTTCGGACCGGCGGGCCGGGCGGTCGCGGACCGCGTGTACCGCGCGGGCAGCGCGGTGGTGGTCGTGGATTTGAACCCCACGTCGGTGCTCGCCGCGCGGTCGCAGGGCATGCGGGCCTACGTCGGGGACGCTTCGAACCCGGACCTGCTCAAGCTGTTGCAGCTGTCCGGGGCCGAATCGCTGGTCGTGACGCTGCCGGACCACCGGTTGACGGTCGGCGTCATCGTCGAGGCGCGGCAGGTGGCGCCGAAGGTCCGCGTGATCGCGCGGGCGCGCTACCACCGCTACGTCGACCTGCTCGAAGCCGCGGGCGCGGACGTGGTGGTCGACGAAGAGGCGAACGTCGGCGAACGCCTGGCGGAGATGCTCTCGTTGAACCAGCGATTGACCGCGGCCCGCGAGACCGGCGGCGACGTGCTGCGCGAGACGGCCTGAAGAAGATCAAGCAAGCGCGAACGACGTTACGCCAGCGACGCTTTGACGCGTTGGTCGAGTTGTTCGACTTGTGCGGCGAAGACGGCTTCCTCTCGGATCCGCGATTCGACCTTGGAGACGGAATGCATCACCGTGGTGTGATCGCGGCCGCCGAAGTGCCCGCCGATGTCTTCGAGCGAGAGCGTGGTGTTCTGACGGGCCAGCCACATGCAGACCTGCCGGGGCTCGGCGATGGACTTGTGGCGGCGCTTGGATTGGAGCTCGGCGGTGCGGACGCTGTAGAAGTCGGTGACGATGTCGATGATCCGGCCGAGCGTCACGCGGCCCGAGGGCGCGACGCCGGGGTCGCCCAGCGCGGCGCGGGCGAGCTCGACGGTGAGCGGCTTGTCGAACTCGCGGGCGTGGGCCTCGCAGGTGTGGACCGCGCCTTCGAGGACCCGGGCGTTGGAGTCGATCTTGCGGGCGAGGTACTCGGCGACGTCGTCCGGGACGGTCACGCCGCGCAGCGCCGCCTTGGCGTGGATGATGGCCAGGCGGGTCTCGAACCCGGGCGGGCTGATCTTGGCGACCACGCCCCAGGTGAAGCGGGACACGAGCCGTTCGGTGAGCCCGGGGATGTCGGCGGGCGCGGCGTCGGAGGAGAGCACGATCTGCTTCTGCTGGGTGTGCAGCTCGTTGAAGGTGTGGAAGAACTCCTCCTGCATCTGCTCCTTGCCGGAGAGGAAGTGGATGTCGTCGACCACGAGCATGTCGGCGTGGCGGTAGTGGTGGCGGAACGCGCCGTACTCGCCGCCGCGGGCACACTCAATGAATTGGTTGGTGAACTTCTCGCAGGAGACGTAGACGATGTTGAACGTCGGGTCGCGCTCGAGGATGCGGAGGCAGATGGCTTGCAGCAGGTGGGTCTTGCCCAGCCCGACGCCGCCGTGGATGAACAGCGGGTTGTACGACTTGACCGGCTGGTCGGCGACGGCCTGAGCCAGCGCGAAGGCGAGTTCGTTGTTGGGGCCTTGGATGAAACCGGCGAAGGCGTGGTCCGGGTCGAGGACGAGTTCTTCGTCCAGCGACTCTTCGAGGCTGGGCACTTCGACGTCGGCGAGCGAGGCGGGGTGCGTGGTGGTGACGGCGGCCGGGGCGTACTTGGCCATGGCCCGCGATTTCGCCGCGGAGCGCTTGGGCGCGGCGGGCTTCGCCGGCGCGGCGGAGACGGCCTGCCCGTTCGTCTTGGCCGGGCTCAGGTCCGGCGGCATCGGCGCTTCGTCGCCGTGGATGAACCGCACCGCGACCAGTTGCCCGGTCACCTGTTGCGCCGCTTCGGTGAACGGCTCGCGGCAGCGGTTCTGCAGGTACGCCTGTTGGACTTTGCTCTCGGCCCGCACTTGCATCAGGCCTCCCGCCAGCGTCTGCGGCTCGAGGTTCTCGAACCATTGCCGGCAGATCGGCGAGTGCTTGTCCCGCAAGTACCCCATCATGTCGCGCCACAGCGCGTCGTCGAGCTTTGCCATCGTGCTACCAGGTTGTCGGCGCCGCCACGGCTGCCAGGGGTCTTGATTGAAATCCGTGCGTTTGCGGAGCTTCGCCGTCCTGGCAACGCGTCCGGCTGCGGCGCAGCCCCCTAGGAACACTCCCGGATCGGTGGGTCGTTTTCTCCTCAGCGGCAAGCGAAAAACGAAAGCTCGGTTGCCGTGCAGGCTCGAACGACACACCACGCCACAACTTTTGCAAACTACTTGGAGACCCGCGAGAGGTCAATGCAACAAAGCGCGAACGCGTGATACAAGTTTGCGTGGTTGTCAAGCCGACGCTTGACCGATGATCGTCGTCTTGGGTTGAGACGTTTCCTAAGTTTGTTGTTTCGAGATGAATGCCTCCGTGTCTTCCGCCGCCGCACAACTCGACCTGGTGATCTTCGACGACGGACGCGGGCGTTTCGGGCCGCTGGACCAGTTGTGGCCGGCGTTCGCCGTCCGCAGCGGCGCGCTGCGCAACGCGGCACGGATCGAGGCCGTGCTGAATCGGCGCGCTTCGGGTTTTTTCGTGTCGCCCGATGCGCAGGCTCTGACCGTTGAGGCGTATCCCGGCTGCTTTGTGAACGACGCTTCGAGTGTGAGCGCGGTTTTGGCGGTCAACGGCCGGTGGTCGGCCGACGACGACGCGGCCATCGACGCGGTGCGCGGTTTACGGCCCGGCGAAGCGTTAACGACGTCCCGTGGCGAACTGCTCGCGGCCCATACGGACGGACCGACGCTCCAAACCGCGTGGCCGAACGGGCTTTCCGCCGAGGCGTGGGACGCATCGAAAGCCCAAACCGAAGCCAAGCTGTTCGCCCGGCCGTGGGACGTGCTGGACGGGCTGGAAGCTCGGCTCACGCGGGACCTCGCGACGATGCCGCTGCCGGTGTGCTCCGATCTGCCGCACGGCGTCACCCGCGTCGGCGGCCACGCGATCCGCCTGCACGCCCGGGCCACGCTCGCGCCCCACGTGCACCTGGACACGACGCTTGGCCCCATCGCGCTCGACGCCGGCGCGGCCGTGCACCCGTTCACCGTCCTCGAAGGGCCCTGCTACGTCGGCCCGGACGCCACCGTGGCGGCGAACGCGACGCTGCGGGCCGGCTGCGCGATCGGCACGGGCTGCAAGGTCGGCGGCGAACTCAAGGCGTCGATCCTCGACGACTTTTCCAACAAGGCGCACTTCGGTTACTTGGGCAACGCGCTGGTCGGCCGGTGGTGCAACCTGGGCGCGGGCACCACCGCGTCCAACCTTAAGAACACCTGGGGCGAAGTCCGCGTCCAACTCGACGCCGACGGGGCGGACGAAGCCACCGGACGCGCGTTCCTCGGCCCCGTGCTCGGCGACTTCGTCCGCACCGCGATCGGCACGACCCTGCCCACCGGCGCGGTCGTCGGCGCGGCGGCGTGCCTGGTCGCGTCCGGCTTCCCGCCCAAGCACGTGCCGGCCCTGACCTTCCTGACCGACGCCGGCCCCGAACCGACCGACCTCCAAGCCCTGCAGCGCACGCTCGAGCGCATGATGAAACGGCGCGGCCAGGCCCCGACCGACGCGCTGATGCAACGCCTCGAAGCGTTGAGCGCGGCCCGCGGCGCGTCGGCGTAGGCCGTTCCGCCGATCGCTTACGATCTCGCGGATGTCGCAAGGAAGCACCACCGACACCGACAAGGCCGCCGACCTCGCGTGGCTGCAGACGCTGCGGGGCAGCTTCGTCGTCTTCGACGGGCCCGACGGCTCGGGCAAGACGACCCAGTTCCGCCGGTTTATCGAGTTGTGTGAAAGTCAGGGCATCGAAGTCTGCGAAGTCCGCGAGCCCGGCGGCACCGCGATCGGCGAGCGCGTCCGTGACCTGCTCCTGCATTACCGCGACGACGACCACGGCGCGATGGCACCCGCCTGCGAGATGCTCCTGTTCATGGCGTCTCGCGCCCAGCTCATCGTCGAGCGGGTCCGCCCCGCGCTCGAGCGCGGCTGCCTCGTGCTCGCCGACCGCTTCATCAGCTCGACGCTCGCCTATCAGGGCACGGCCGGCGGCACGCCTGTCGCCGACATCCTCCGCGTCGGCCAGGTCGCGCTGGGGGAGACCTGGCCCGACCGCGTCGTGGTCTTCGACGTCGACGAAGCCACCGCCGCCCAGCGCCTCAACCCGTTGCTCGACCGCATGGAAGCCCGCGGCGCCGCTTTTCACGCCAAGGTCCGCGGCGGCTACCTCGAGCAGGCCCAGCAGGACGCCGATCGTTACGTCGTGATCGACGCCAGGGACGACGAAGACACGGTGTTTACCCGCCTGCTCGCGGCGCTCGCGGCGAAAACCCATGGAACGCAACGCTGATCGTTCCTGATCATCGCGGCTCCGGTGTTTCTTCCGCCCCAGCCGTTTCTTCCAGCACTCGTCGCACGTAAGCCCGCGTTTTGGGCCCGGCGTGCTGCGCGACGAGCTCCGACGGCGAGAGCTCCGCGTGCTCCCGCCGCAGCCGCGCCACCCGCGTCGGGCCCATGTGGTAGGCCGCCAGGGCGAGCGTCCGGTCGCCGTCGAAGCGGTCGAGCAGGTACGCCAGGTAAGCGGTGCCCACCTTGAGGTTGTAGTGCGGGTCGAACAGGTCGCCGTCCGCGAGATGAAACCGCTCGATCGCGTCGCGGTGCGTGATCGGCGTGATCTGCATCAGGCCCTTCGCGTCGGCGGGCGAGTGCGCTTCCGGGTTGCCCGACGATTCGGCGAGCACGACCGCCCGGACCAACGCCGGCTCCAGCCCGCGCGATTCCGCGTATTGCCGGATTGGGTCTTCCCACTGCGCGACGCGGTACGCCCGCACCGCGTCGCGTCCGGTGTCGCAGGCCCGCGGCAGGCCGAACCCCGCCACCAGCACGCCGAGCACCAACGCCGGCCCCCACGCCGAGCGGTCCCGCGCCAGATGTCGCCAACCACGCCGTCGCATGGACACAGCGTACGAGCCGCGACCGTCAGGGAGCGGGCCAAAACCGGTCGACTCTCTCGATGTGCTTGCTCCCGGCCCACCCGCTCCCTGACGGTCGCGGCTCGTGGGGCTTCTGGGTTGCGGTTGATTCCTGGGGTTCGCCGATAAACACGGCATGCCCGGACCTTCCGCCGCTTTGTTCCGCCCCGCGTCGTTCGCCATCGCGATCCTGCTGACCGGCCTGAGCCTGCTGGGCTACCGCGTCGCCAAGGACGCCGTCACCGCCGAGATCTATCGCGACCGGCTCGCCGCGTTGCAGGAGCGGCACGCCGCGCTCACCGAGCGGTACAACGCCGCGGTCACCCGCGCCGCCGTCACCGAACTCGTCGTGGACGCCGACGCCGTGTCCGTCGTGATCCGCGGCGCCGACGGCGTCCTCGAGCGCATCGCCACGCCGTACTCGGCGAAGGACGAGGTGTTCATCGACTACGCCGTGCTCGATGGCAAGCTGTGGATCCGCCGCGTCTTCGACGAGCACACGCCGCCACGCCGGGGCACGCTCATCGACCCCGCGCTCGCGAAGGTCGATTGGGACGACGCCCGCGCCCAGCACGGCAAGATCGCGTACCGCTCGCTCAGCGACGGCCGGTGGGTCGTGTCCGTCTCGGGCGACGGCTCGGTGGGGCTCAAGAAGCTCAGCGACGACACCGCGATCGAGCTGGTCGCTAAGCCGGAGGTCGCGGAGTTTTCGCCGGTGGAGCAGGCTCAGGCCGATGCGGCGAAAGTCGGCGTAAGCGATGTGGTATCGCATCTGCTTGGAGGCAACTAAATGCAGCCGAACTTCCGGTCGCTTGGCATCGTCGCCATCCGTTTTGTGGCGATCCTGGTTTTTGAAAGCCGCGTTTATCTTGATTCCGTTCATCTTCGTCGCGGTTCGTCCGCTGATACAGCCATCGCCTTTCGGTGAGCGGTACGTCGATTGGGCACCCGTTTTTGCTTCATCTGTGACGCTGCTCGGCCCGCTGCTGGTCGGCTCGTTCCTGTGGTTGAAAGCTGCGTGGGTCGCCGATCGAATCGCACGCGATATCGATGCTTCGGGGGCCGCCCCGGTCCAGATCGGACGCGCAGAACTACGCCATTTGCTGGCGTTGGGGTGTTGCTTGGTCGTGCTTTACGTGATGATCGACTGGGTTCTTCCCGAGATCGCAGACGTTTTCGTCTACGTCGCGTTGATCGACGATGATCAACGGGCGTGGTGGAGCCGTCAGCAGGTTTGGTATGACATCCTGCCTCCCATCTTCACGTTGGCAATTTGCATCGCTGTTCTTGTGAAACCGACGGTGTTGGCCAAGCTCATCCTGTCTTCGGATATGAATTCGACGGAATCCTGATATCCAGGCGTAGCGATGTCTGTATGCAGTCAGGTCGCCAGACCGTTAATCCGGCGTCGCGCCGCGAAAAAATCGCAAGCGCGTCGGAGCCAGCAGCGGTTACAACAAAGCGGGAGGCAAGACGATGCTTTACGCAAGCCGCACGGGCGTCGCACGCGGTTGGTCGGCGATGGTTTCGATCCTGGCGGTCTCGCTCGGGGGTCCCGCTGACGGCTTCGTGACCTTCGGGAACGGCTTCGCGAGCAAGTGGGGGCCGGACCCGAACCACGGCAGCGGGGCGGTGGTCACCTGGGGCTTCGTCCCCGACGGCACGACCGTCGACCCGGCCTTCCGCATCGACCCGTTCGGCTCGCCCGACGACGTCGGCACGGTCGGCACCAGCAACGTCTCACAGCTGCGTTCGCTGGTCGACGGCAACCACGGCAGCGGCGCGTTCGATGCGGCGATCCGCTCGGCGTTCGACACGTGGTCCGCCGCGGCGGACATCCAGTTCGTGCAGGTCGCCGACCCGGGCACGCCGATGGCCCAGGCGGGCTCGACGACACCCGACATCCGCATCGGCGCGTTCGAACCTTTGCCGGGCCATTTCTTCGAAGGCACCGGCGCGGTCGGCTTCGGCCCGCCGGGCATCGTCACGCCCGCCAACGACTTCCCCGAGTCCGGCGACATCTTTTTCAATCTCAATGGCAGCATCTTCGGCGGCGTCCAGACTCCGTTCCACCTCGCGCCCGGCGACGAAGACGTCACGCCGGTGGACTTCTTCAATTTCGGCGACGACCTCGAGGGCTTGTTCCTCCACGAGGTCGGGCACGCGATCGGCCTGGCCCACCCGCCGTGGGAAGGCGACGTCCCCGACCGACGGGTGATGTACGTCGGCGACTTCAACGACCCCGAAGCCCCGCCTTGTTGCACCGCGATCAACCGGTTGCTTGACCCCGACGACATCGCCGGGGCGGTGTCGATCTATGGCCCGCCCGCGATCATCGGCGACTTCAACGGCAGCGGCTCGGTCGAGCAGGGCGACCTGAACCTCGTGCTCAACAACTGGGGCCTCGACACCGACGCGCAGGGCGTTCCCGCCGGCTGGATCAAACGCCTGCCCTTCGGCACGATCGACCAGGCCGAACTCAACGCGGTGTTGAACAACTGGGGGGCGTCGGCGGCGCCGAGCGTGGATGTGCCCGAGCCGGCGGCGACCGTGCTCTTTGCGCTGGGGCTCACGCTGCGGCGTCGGTGGTGATCCGCACCGGCAGCCCCGCGTCGTGCATCGCCCGCTTCGTTTCGGCGATGGAGTATTCGCCGTAGTGGAAGATGCTCGCGGCGAGCACGGCGTCGGCCCGCGTCTGCTGCAACGCCTCGATCATGTGTTGCGGGGAGCCGCAGCCGCCGGACGCGACGACCGGCACGTCGACCGCGTCGGAAATCAACCGCGTGATCTCCAGGTCGTAACCGGTCTTCACGCCGTCGGCGTCCATGCTGGTGAGCACGATCTCGCCGGCCCCGAGTTCGACGACGCGCTTCGCGTACGCGACCGGGTCCAAGCCCGTGCCCTTCCGGCCGCCGTGCGTGTGCACCTCGAACGCGAAGCCCGGGCGGTCTCGCGATTCGGTCGGCGCGTCGGCGTTGCTCAGGCGTGGCTTCAGCTCGTCGATGGGCACGCGCTTGGGGTCGATGTTTACCACCGTCGCGCAGCGGCCGAACCGCGCCGCGGTCTGCCGCACGATGTCGGGGTCCAGCACCGCGGCGGTGTTGATGCTCACCTTCTCCGCTCCGGCCCGCACCAGCTCCGCCACGTCGTCGATCGTGCGGATGCCCCCGCCCACGGTGAAGGGCATGAAGCACCGCTCGGCCACCTGCCGGACCACGTCGAGCATGATGCCCCGGCCCTCGTGGCTGGCGTTGATGTCCAGGAACACCAGCTCGTCGGCCCCCTGCGCGTCGTACGCCGCCGCCACGTCCACCGGGTCGCCGGCGTCGCGGATATCGACGAAGTTCACGCCCTTCACGACGCGCCCGGCTTTGACGTCCAGGCACGGGATCACGCGGTGCGTCAGCATCCCGAGAATCTAACGCCCCGCCCACGCCCGCGGCTCGGCGGAACCTCCACCGGAATACTCGCTGTATCCGCGGGGTTATGCTTATCGGCCCTGAGCGAATCGCCCGACGCCACGGTCCGGGCGTCGCACCGGGGCCCGCTACACTGCTCCGAACCGGAGCGATCCGACCCGAGTCTATCCAGCACGAAGGAGCCACCATGGCCAGCGAAGCCGTCAAAGAATTCACCGACGCCAATTTCGAGACCGAAGTTGTCACCGCCGACACCCCCGTTCTCGTGGACTTCTGGGCCGAGTGGTGCATGCCCTGCCGCATGCTCGCGCCGACCATCGACGAGGTGGCCCAACAATTCGAAGGCAAGGTCAAGGTGGGCAAGGTCGACACCGACGCCAACCGCGACGTGTCCACCAAGTATGGCATCCAGGCCATCCCCACCGTCCTGGTGTTCAAGGGCGGCGAAGTGGTCAAGAAGTTCGTGGGCGTCACGGGCAAGCCCGAGTTCGAAGCCGCGCTGACCGAACTGGCCGACTGAGCGCCCGCCTCCAGCAAAACCGAATCGAGCCCACGGCCTTACGCCGTGGGTTTTTCGTTAAGCGGTTCGGGCGGGACGAATCCGTCGATCTCCAGGCCGTACCCCGACAGCGCCGTGGGCGTGAACGGGTGGGCGGTGATCAGCCGCAGCCGCCGGATGCCCAGGTCGCGGAGGATCTGGCAGCCGATGCCGTAGTCGGCCTTGTTCGCCGCGGGCGCGGTGCCGGGCGTCTCGTGGGTGTTGCCGAGCTTGACGCGTTCGTCGTCGGGGTTGGGGTGGGCGCCGGTTTGCAGGGCCTTGAGCAGGCCCTTGCCCATGCCCTCGTGGCGGAGGTACACGACCGCGCCCGAGCCGTGGTCCTGGATCATCCGCATCGCGTCGCGCAGCGTTTGGCCGGACGGCTGCGACGCGTCGCCGAACACGTCGCCGAGCAGGTTCTGGCTGTGCATCCGCACGAGGACGGGCGCGTCCGCATCGATCGGTTCGCCGAAGTCGTCCCACCGCGCGAGTTGATCGCCGCAGACCAGGGCGACGTGCGGGAACGGGTCGACCGCGGACCGGTACGCGATCAGCCGCCAATCGCCCGCTTCGTTGGTGAACGGCACGACGTCCATGCGTTCGATGAGTCGGTCGCGCTCGAGGCGGTGCTGGATCACGTCCGCGACGCTGCAGACCTTGAGGTCGAACCGCTGGGCCAGCGCGTCGATCTGCGGCCGCCGCGCCATCGTGCCGTCGTCGTTCATCACCTCGATGCCCACCGCGCACGGCCGCAGCCCCGCCAGGCGCATCAGGTCGATCAAGCCTTCGGTGTGCCCGGCCCGGACGAGCGTCCCGCCGTCCCGCGCGCGTAGCGGCTGCACGTGCCCCGGCCGGTCGAAGTCCAACGGCGACGCGTCGGGGTCCGCGAGCCGCGTGATGGTCGCCGAGCGGTCCTGCGCCGAGACGCCCGTGGTCACGCCGAAGCGAGCCGTGGCGTCGACGGTGACGGTGTACGCCGTGCCGCGCTGCGTGGTGTTCACGCTGTGCTGCGGCGGCAGCTGCAACCGGTCGCAGGCCTCGCCGGTGAGCGACACGAACAGCATGCCCCGGCCCTCGCGGAGCATGAAATTGATCACGTCCGGGGTCGCGAACTCGGCGGCGCAGACCAGATCGCCTTCGTCCTCTCGGCCCTCGTCGTCGAGCAATACGACCGCCTTGCCGGCTCGGAGGTCGCTGAGGATGTCTTGGATCGGGTGCATGGTTGGGTTTCGCCGAGAGAACCGCAGAGTAGGCAGAGGCGCAGAGACGCAGAGTTTGGTCAAGCTCGAGAAAGAGCGACGCGGGCGACGCCGTCCACCAGGCGCGCGTGATGGAAATTGATTAACAGGCCGAGTGGGTGCCCGGTGGCCTTGAGGTACGCGGCGACCTGACGCTTGAACTCGCTCGCGTCGCCTCTGGCCGCTTTGAGTTCAACGACGAGCGTGCCTTCGATCAGTAAATCAATCCGGCCTTCACCTATCGCCTCGCCGCGATAGTTCAGCGTCACCGGTACCTCAGATTGGAAGTCGACGCCGCGGTGCTTGAGCTCGACTTCGAGCGCTCGGTGATACGTCTTCTCCAGAAAGCCCGGCCCGAAATGCCGATGTACCGCGATCGCCGCTTCGATCACCCGCTCTGTCAATTCGCCGCCCAGATCCTGCTCACCCATGGCTTCTTCTCTGCGCCTCTGCGGCTCTGCATTCTCTGCGATTCTCTCGGCGCGCTTCACGCCTCGTCCCCCGGCTGCTGCCGCAGCACCGTTTTCGGCGAAAGCGGAAACGCTTCCAGCAACGCCGCCACGTCGCCCGGCGTCACCGCTTGCAGGGCGGCCAGCTCGTCTTCCAGCGACCGGTATTTCCCGTGGTACAGCCAGCGCGAGCCCAGGCCGTGCATCCGGCCGGACGGGCGTTCGCCCTGCAGCGTCGCGAGCGTCGCGAGCTTGTTCACGGCCCGTTCTACCTCGTCGGCCGTGATCGGTTGCTTGGAGACCGCGGCGTCGATCGTCTCGATCAGCGTCGCCTCCACCTCGTCCGCGCGGCCCGGGTCGCAGGTCGCGTAGCCCAGGAACACGCCGCTGCGGTCCTGCGGCATCGACGAGAAGTCCGCCTCGTCCGCCAGCCCCGGGTCGATCAGCGCCCAGTACAACCGCGAGCCGTCCGCGTCGCCCAGCACGTCGGCCAGCACCTTCGCCGCGTAACGGTGCTCGTCCTGCGCCGACGGACCCGGGGCGAGGAACGCGAGGTACGTCCGATTGATGCGTGGGTCGTCGATCACCAGCCGCTTGCCGTCGGGCTCGGCCGTGCCGTGGTCGCGCGCCGCGTCGGCCGTTTCCCACCCGCCGCAGCGTTCTTCGAGGTCGCGGCAGAGCTGATCGAAATCCACCCGGCCCGCCGCGGCGACCACGAGGTTGTCCGGGCTGTACCGGCCCTGGAAGTAGCTACGCATCTGCTCGGGCGTCAGGGCCGAGACGGTATCGGTCGTGCCCAGCACCCGGAACCCCAGGGGGTGATCCCCGAAGTGCTCTTCCAAGAGCCGGTCTTGCAAACGCCACTCGGGGCGGTCGTCGTACATCCCGATCTCTTCGAGGATGACTTTCTTTTCCATGTCGAAGTCGTCTTGCCGCAACGAAGGACGCAGCATGTCCGCGAGCAGGTCGGCCGCCCGCGGCAGGAACTCGGGCAGCACGTGGGCGTAGTACACCGTCTGCTCGTGGCTGGTGAACGCGTTGTAGTCGGCGCCGATCTCGTCGAACTCGCGGTTGACGTCGTCGGCGCTGCGGCGGGGGGTGCCCTTGAACATCATGTGTTCGAGGAAGTGCGACACGCCCATGAGCGCGGGCCGCTCGTCGCGGGCGCCGGTCTTGACGAAGAACCCGATCGCCGCGGTGTGGGCGTCGGGGTCGGTCTCGGCGAGGATGGTCAGGCCGTTGGGCAGCGTGTGGTGTTGGAAGGTGATGGGCATGAGCAAAGCATAAAGCCCGGAGACGCGCGTCTCCGGGCTTCGGAAGGGCGGTGGTGTTGGGGCCGGTCAGCCGGGCCGCTGGTACCGGCCGAGCAGGTTCACGATCTGCGGCTGCTGGGGGCGGATGCGGAGGCTGGTGCGCCAGGCGTTGAGGGCCTCTTCGAGCTGGGCGCGGTTCTTGCGTTCGCCCTGGATGTAGTACGTGACGAGCACGGCGCCGATGCCGTTGTGTGCGGCGGTCTCGCGTGGGTTGAGCTTCACGGCCTCGCGGTAGTGCTGCAGCGCGGTGCGGAAGTCGCGCCGCTTGAACTCGGCGTAGCCGAGGCGTTCGTAGGCGGTGGACGTCGGCCGGGCGCGGATGACGGACTCGAGCGTGTTGGCGGCGCGTTGGAAGTTGCCGAGCTTCAGGTGCGTGTCCGCCAGCCCCAGCAGGACGCGGTCGTCGAGCGGGCCCAGCTCGGTGGCTAGGCGGTAGGAACGCAACGCCTCGTTGTATTCGCCGAGCAGGTTGTACACGGCGGCGAGGTTGACCCAGGCGGCCTGGTCGTCGGGATTGAGCTCGGTGGCCTTCTTGGCGTAGGCGATGGCGTAGTCGGGCCGGCCGGCCTGGACGTAGGCGGAGCCGAGGTCGCGGTTGGCGTCGGTCGCCGTCGGATCGAGGACCAGGGCCTGGAGGTACGCGCGGATCGCGTCGTTGACCTGGCCGAGCACCTGGTTCATCAGGCCGACCTTGTAGTGGGCCTCGGAGTTGCGGTCGTCTACCTCCACGGCGCGCTCGAACAGCCGCAAAGCGATGTCGGGTTGGCCGCGTTGGCGGTAGATGTCGCCCATCCCCAGGTGGGCTTCGATCAGGTCGGGGTTGTCTTCCAGGGCCAGGCCGAACTCGGCGAGGGCCGCGTCGAGCCGGCCCTGTTCCATGAGCCGCTCGGCGACTTGGACCCGCTCCTGGGCGCGTTCCTGCCGGACCGCTTGCCCCGTCGCCGAGGGGTTTAGGAGGTTCGAACCGCTGCCCGGCGCACAGCCCGTGAGCGCGGCGGTCGTCGCCAAGCCAAAGCCCAAGGCGCAAGCCGAGATCAGGTTCCAGGCGAGCGGTCGGCGGGGCGGTCGGCGGTCGGTCATGGCGGACATCATCCGGGAGAGGGCGAACGGCGAGCGGCCGAACAGCTTACTCGGCGGCGCAGATCGGTCGGTCGACGCGCACCTACACACGCACGGCAGACCCACAAAGTTCGTCATATCCCATCGACCCGCGGCGCCGCCCCGGTCCACCGCTCGCCGAACGAACCGATCCGGGTCCGAGAACCACGCCTCGCTCGGCCCCGACGCGGCTCAACTCAAAGCTGGTACGGCGCCTCCATCTGCGGCAGCGAGCCGCCTTGGAGCAGCATGCCCATCGTCCAGTCGCCCAGCTTGGCCCCCAACGCCAGCAGCCCCAGGCCCACCAGCACGCAGCCCACCTTCTGGATCGGGTTCCCGACCTTCCAGCCGCGGTACGCCACGACCAGCCCGACCGCGATCACGGCGAACGCCGGCCCGAACTCCCACCAGGGCCGGCCGGGCACCAGTTTCAGCAACACCGGCACCGCCAGGCACATCACCGCCGCCGTCCACGGCTGCCACCAGCCCCGCCCGTCCAGCAGGTGCAGGTCGCCTTCGTAGGGCGCATCGTCCAGGCTGCGGAACGCCCCGACGGTCCGCCGCCGCGACGGCCGGTGCAGCGCCCGCCAACGCTCCGTGTCCGAACCCAGGCTCGGCCAAGCCGGCGCGCCCGTTCGGGTTTCCGGGGGCGTTTCGATCGCCCGCCGCTCGGAGCGTTCCGGGGTCGGGGCCACGGGATTCGACATCGCCTGAGACATCGTCGCCTTCTCCAAAGCGGACACGCACCGCGGGCCAGCGCACCCCTCGCCGTCGCGGGTTGTCCGATCCTCTCCGTTTCTCGGCTCCAGGCCGAAGCCGTTCCCCAACCAACCCCGGTGCCCCGAGTCAGACAATACCACTCTGTGTTTCGAACGCATCCGGAACATCCCGCAAATCCACAAAAATCTCACAATCCCGGGAACCGCACGGGCCGGGCCGGCGTCCCAACCCGTAGGTTTTCTATCCGCGCCTTCGCCAAATTCACCTCACTCCGGACCCGACTATGCCCCGCACCCCCGCCGCCCGCCCGTCCTTTACGCTGCTCGCCGCCGCCCTCTTGGCCACGCCGACGCTCCCACCGACGGCCGCGGGCCAAGCCGATCGCGACGCGCTGCCGCTGGAACGCGTCACCCTCTACAGCTCCGGCGTGGGCTACTTCGAGCACGCCGGGGCGGTGTCCGCGGGCGCGACGCCGACGTTCCGATTCACCGACGCTCAACTCAACGACGTGCTCAAATCCCTGCTCGTCCGCGGGGCGCAAGGAAACGTTGCCGTCGCCTACCCCGGGCAGGAACCGGTGAACCAACGCCTCGCCGGCTTCGGGATCGACCTGTCGCGTGCCAACGCGCTGCACAAAGTGCTCGCCCAGCTCCGCGGCGTGGAACTCACCCTCACGCTTTCCGGCAACCGAACCCTGACCGGCCCGCTGATCGGCGTCGATACCCGTCAGTCCTTTGTCGAAGAAGACGAGATCGTCGAGCACCTCGTCACCCTGGCCACCGAAGTCGGCCTGCAGCGGGTCGATCTCGACCAAGTCGACGTCGTCCGTATCAACGACGACGCGCTCAACGCCGAGCTTCAGAAAGCCCTCGCCCTGCTGGGCTCCACCCGTCAACGCGACGCCAAGCCGCTCACCCTCACGTTCGCCGACGCCTCCGACCAGGTCGCCGTCTCCTACCTGCTCGAGACCCCGCTCTGGAAGCTCACCTACCGCCTCGACCTCACGCAGGAACAGCCGCTGCTCCAGGCCTGGGCGATCGTGGACAACACCACCGACAGCGACTGGGAAGACGTAAACATCTCGCTCGTGTCCGGCCGGCCCGTCAGTTTCGTCCAGAACCTTTACGCCCCGGAATACCTCAAACGCCCCGTCGTCAACCCGCAACGCTTCGCGGGGTTGCGGCCGCAGGAGCACGCGTTGGGACGCGGCGTCGGTCAAGCCGGTGCGATGGAGATGGGGACTGGTTTCGGCGCGTTTGCCGACGATGAATCCGATCTCGACCCACGCCGCGCGCGCATGCTCCAGGCCGTCGAAGCCGACGCCGTGGCCGTCCCGGCGTCGGCCGGCGTGACGCTCGCCAACGCGTTCGACGTCCTCGGCTCCCAGGTCGCCCCCGCCGCGGCCGCGGCCGACCTCGGCTCGCTCTTCGCCTACCACCTCGACCAGCCCGTCACGCTCGAGCGCGGCGCGTCAGCCATGCTGCCCATCCTCAACGCCGACATCAAGGCCGCCCCCGTCTCCGTCTACAACCAGCGGGCCCAGGCCAAGCACCCCATGCTCGGCGTCTCCGTCCGCAACACCACCGCCCTCAAGCTCGACGCCGGCCCGGTCACCGTTCTCGACGACGGCGCCTACGCCGGCGACGCGCGGCTGGGCTTCCTCGCCCCCGGCGACGCCCGCCTGTTGACCTACGGCCTGGACCTCGAACTCACCGTCGACCCCACCCAAACCAACCGCACGCAGCTCGTCACCGCCAAGGTCTCCCGCGGCGTCCTCGAACTCACCCACGCCACGCAATACACCCACACCTACGAAGCCCGCAACGCCGCCGGCTCCGAACGCCAACTGCTCATCGAGCACCCCCGCCACCCGCAACGCGAACTCATCGAGCCGCGTTTGCCCCGCGAAGGCGAGGATCAGGCCCGCGACGCCAGCAACCTCGGCGTGGAGAAAACCAGCACCGCGTGGCGTTTCCCGCTGGCCGTCCCCGCCGGACAGACCGCGAAGCTCACCGTCGTCGAACGCCAGCCGCACACGCAGACCGTGCAGCTGCTCCGTCAGAACGCCGACCAGCTCGCCGTGCACGTCCGCAACGGGCAGATGCCCCAGGCGGTCCGCGAAGCCCTGGCCGAAGCCGTCAAGCGTCAACGCGCCCTCGAAGAGACCGACCGCCAGATCGCCGAGCTGGAGCAGCGTGTCGCCGACATCACCAACGAGCAGAACCGCATCCGCAACAACATGTCCCGCCTGGACCGCAACAACGCGCTGTATAAGCGTTACGTCGAGAAGCTGGACGCCCAAGAGACGCAGCTCGAAAACATCGGTCTCGCCGCCGAGCAGCTCCGCGAGCAACGCGGACGGCAGCAACAAGAACTCAACGGGTATCTGGAGTCGCTCGAATTGCAATGAACGCGTTGCGACGCGAGCCGTGGACTGCGTCCACGGCGTCCGGCGACGCGGTCGCCGGCTCACGCGCGTTACGGACGGCGTTCGTGATCCGTCAGCGGCGTGCTGCGCTGCCGTGCGATGTACGCCAAGACGTTCCGCAGGTACGCCGCGTTTTTGACCGCTTTCGTCGATCCGCCGTGGGCCCACCACCGGGTCGTGCGGGGCCAGCGTTCGTTGAGCGACGCCGTGAGCCACTGCTTGAGCCAGCGGCGGACTTCCTTGCCGTGCCGTTTCGGATCGGCCGCGAGCAGGACGTGCACATGATCGCCTTCTTCGGGGGCGGCCGCGATGCGGTATGACCAGCCGCCGCGTTCACAGATCGACGGAATGGTGCGTTCGACGTGCCCGCGTTGATCGCTCGTCAGGACCACGGCTTCCGCCGCCATCGCTTCGCGTTCGCGGAGCAGGCGGGATGGATCCGCGGTGACGAACGGCGTGCCGAAGCGGTTGTGCTCACGGTCGACGGTCGGTCGGGCATCGCCGTGCAGGCGTGTGCCGTAGGTCCCGAAAGTGAGATGCCAATGGGTCATGCGGTGTCCGTGAGCCGGCGACTTTGTCGCCGGCCGGGGCCGCGAGCACCGCCCCCGGCTCACGGTGGATTTAAAGCGGCTGGCCCGCGCGGGCGGGCTGCTGTTTCGCCGGGCTTTTGTCGTCGCCGACCAGCGCCGCGTTGGTCTCGAACCGCTCCAAGGCTTTGAGCAGTTGCTCGACCTGCATCACCGGCTGCATGTTCATCAACCGACGCCGCAGAGCCGTCACCGTGTCGAGTTCGGTCTTGGGCATGAGCAGGTGCTCGTTGCGGGTGCCCGAGGCGGCGAGGTCGATCGCGGGGAAGACGCGCTGCTCGGCGATCTTGCGGTCGAGGATGACCTCCATGTTGCCCGTGCCCTTGAACTCCTCGAAGATCACCTGGTCGCCGCGGCTGCCGGTGTCCACGAGCGCGGACGCGACGATCGTCAGCGAGCCGCCTTCCTCGAATTTGCGGGCGGCGCCGAAGATCTGCTTGGGGATCGACAGCGCGCCGGCGTCCAGACCGCCCGTCAACGTGCGGCCCGTCTGCGTCATGCCGGGGGCGGTGTTGAACGCCCGGCCTAGCCGGGTGAGCGAATCCATGAGCACGATCACGTCTTTGCCCATTTCCGCCCAGCGCTTGGTGCGTTCGGACGCGAGCATCGCCAGGCCGCAGTGGCGTTCGGGGGCGTGGTCGTTGGACGAGGCCCAGACGATGCAGGGCACGTTGCGGCGGAAGTCGGTCACTTCCTCGGGCCGTTCGTCGATGAGCAGCGCGATCACGATCGCGTCGGGGTGGTTCTTCTGGAGGGCAAAGGCGATGTTCTGGAGCAGCGTCGTTTTGCCCGCCTTCGGCGGCGAGACGATCATGCCGCGGGTGCCGTAACCGATGGGGCAAAACAGGTCGATCAGCCGGCAGGACGCGGGGCCGCCGGGGTGTTCGAGCTCCAGCCGGGGCTGGGGCATGATGGTGGTCAGGTCGTCGAAGGCGGGGGCGGGCTTGTAGTCCTCGGCCGGGGCGTCTTCGATCTGGTCGATGGTCTTAGCTCGGCGGGCGTCGGGGGCGACGGCGTTGAACTTGTTCTTGTTTTTCTTTTTCTTGCCCTTCTTTCCGCCGCCGCCGGACGTGGGCTGCTGAGCGTGCTGCGGCTGGCCGCCGACGGGCTTGCCGAGGGTGACGGTCAGCTTGAGCCCCGGTCGCAGGCCGTGCTTGTCGATCAGGTGCGAAGGGATGACCGGGTCGGAAGGCTCGGCGACGTAGGTGCCGTCGAGTTGACGGAGTCGGCCGTCGGCCTTGCCGGAGAGTTCGAGGATGCCGGTGACGGTGTCCATAATCGGGTTCGGATTGTTGACGGAGCGGACGGGGCCGACCGGATACGCAGACGGGCGGACCCGGAAACGAGCGGGCGGCGTCCGGAGAGAGGGTCCGGTGCCGGGGAGGAACCTAGGGCACGACCGGGTCGGGGGCCTGAACCGCTGGGGGGCCGACGATCACGGAGGCGCGGGAGGTGGGTCGCGAAGGGGCCGGTTTCCGCGATCACTCGGGGCCGGATCTGCCGGCGGACCGAGGGGAATTCGCGGGAAGCCGATCGACTTCGCTCTTATGGTTGTAGCGGGCCGGGCCGATTTCGGCAAGCGCGGCGGCTCCCGGCCGGCGGATTGGGGCTCGACTGAGGCGCAGATACGGCCGAGCGGCGGGTCGGTACATTGGGGATTCCGGCGTGGCGGCCCGGCGATCGACCGGGCCGCCCCCGACTGGACCCCGCCTTTGCCCGACCCGATGCCGTCATCTCGCGCCCATGCCGCCGTGGCCCGCAATCGGGTCTACGCGTCGTACCCGGATCGTCAGCTTCAGTTGTTATTGGACGTGTACCGGCCCGAGGGGGACGACCCGGTACCGACGGTGCTCTGGCTGCACGACGGCGGCTGGCGGGCGGGTTCGAAGGATCACTGCCCGGTCCGCTGGTTGGTGCGGTACGGCTACGCGGTGGCGGCCGCGAATTACCGGCTGCTGCCACGGGCCCGCTACCCCGCTCAGGTCCACGACGCCCGGGCCGCGGTCCGCTACCTCCGGGCCCACGCCCAGGCATTGGGGCTCCGGCCGGACGCTATCGCCGTGGGCGGCGCGTCGACCGGGGCGTATCTGGCGTGCATGCTGGGCGTCGCCGCGGACGTTTCCGAGCCCGCGTCCGAGGCGCCCGAGCCGACCGAGTGCGACGACCAGCCCGCCGACGTGCGGGCCGTGGTGAACTACTTCGGATTCACGGATTTCCTGTCGCTGCAGAGCCTGCCCAGCCGCCGCGACAACGCGGGCCTGACCAGCCCCGAGGCCCGGTTCCTGGGCGTGCCCCCGCGCCGCGACCGCCGGCTCGCCGCCGCCGCCTCGCCGCTGACCCACGTCCGGCCGGGCCTGCCGCCGATGATCCATCTGCACGGCGAAACCAACGACGTGGTTCCCTTGGACCAGTCCCGCCGGTTTCACGATGAACTCCGCCGGCACGGCAACACGTCCAAGCTCGTGCTGCTCAAGGGCATCGGGCACCGCGGCCCGGCGATCTACAACCACGAGGCCGCCCGGCAACGCGTCGTCGATTTCCTGCACCTGCATCTGACCGACGGCCGGGCTCCCGCCGCCGCGCGGTTCCAAGGGCAAGGCTGACCCGCGCCGGCGATTGAAAGACATCGATTCCGCGCTTCCCCGATGGGTTCACCGTCCGAGGGGGTTGTGGGTGGGTGGCGGATTTCGAGGTGCGATCCCGCGCACGCCGCGTACCACCCACGACCGGACCCCTCGGGCTGCTCGGGCCTGATTTTCCCTTAGCTCGCCTCGCGTTGTGGCCGAGGGAGACTAAAGTGGTGTGTCGGAAATATTTGAAGTCTTCGCTGGTTGTGTACCGATGGAATCGCGTTCAGAGTCCATGTCTTCGCCTGCCTTGCCCCTGGGGCCCACGTCCCGGGCGGTCGCCGCGGCCCTGGCCGCCCGCCGGGACGCGCTGGCGCGGACGGCGACGCTGACGCCCAAGCTCGTCCCGGCACCGTCCGACACGGTTCGCCCCGACGCGGACGACGCCCCGGCCGCAGACCGTGCCCGCAAGGCCCCACGCCTGCGTCTGGTGGCGGCCGACCCGGAGCAGGTGGTCCGTCCGTCGCTCCAACCGACGCAGCACGCCCCGATCTCCGACACGTCCGACCCCCGCTGGGTGCTCGCGGTGCGGGCGGCCGAGAAGCTCGAGGGGTCGATCCTGCGTCCCGAGCACCGCGAGCGTTTGCTGCTTCAAGGCAAGGCGATGGGCCTGACGCCGTTCGACACGTCGCTGATCCTCGCGATCGTGCAGGACCAGGCCCGCCGCGGCCACGCCCCGGCGTACTGCCCGACCGCGGCCGAGCCGCAGCTGCGGATGGTCCCGTCGGTGCGTCGTCGGCCGTGGTCTTCGAAGAAATGGCTGGCCGTCGCCGCGGGCGTGGCGGCCTTCACGGCGTTGGAACTCGCCGTGCTCGGCTGGTTCCTGGGCGGCTGAGGGCCCGTCCCGGTCGCCGCGGTCGGCGGGCGACCGCCCCGGCCCATCATCTTTTTCGCTCGACCCGCACGGGGCCTGTCCGATACACCCGGTGTGCCTGTGTCCACGTCTGATCCTCTCTGGCCCGAAACCACCGCTCGACTCCCCGACGCGCCGGGCGTGCTCGCCTGCCGGTTCCGACCCGACACGACCTTGATCGAAGTCAGCGACGCGTACTGCGAAGCGTTCGGCAGGTCGCGAGAACAGCTGATCGGCCGGCCGTTCCTCGAGCTCGTGCCCGAGCAGGAACACGACGCCATCCGCGCGAAGCTCGCGGCACTCACGCCGCGGAACCCGAGCCACACCTATCACCACCGCGTGCACCGGCCCGACGGCACGCAAGGCGTCCAGCAGTGGGTCGATCGCGCCCAATTCGACGGGCTCGGCCGGCTGCTGGGGTACGAATCGGTCGGACGGGACATCAGCACGCTCGAACTGACGCAGGTCGCGCTGCACGAATCGGAGGAGCGCTTTCGGCTGATCGCCGAGAACCTGCGCGAGGTGTTTTGGGTCATGGACCCGCTGAGGCAGACGGTCAAGTACGTCAGCCCGGCGGTGACGGACGTGTTGGGCGTGACGCCGTTGGAGCTGTACGCCGAGCCAGTGCGTTGGCTGGAGCAGGTGCACCCCGACGACCGCGTGGAGGTGGAAGCCTCTCTGCTGCGGGTGCACGAGCACGACTTCGACCTGACGTACCGCATCTGCACGGAAAAGGGCGCGACGCGGTACGTCCGCAGCCGGGGATACCCCGTGGGCAACGGGTCGGCGGTGGGCACCATCGTCGACGTGACGGTCGAGTACCGCAGCTTCGAAGTGGCCCGGCTCAACGAAGAGCGGTTCCAGGCGTTGATGGCGGGCTCGCTGGACGCGATCTACCTGTTCCGCAGCGTGCGGGACGCGGCGGGAGCGATCGTCGACTTCGAGTTTGTGGATGTGAACCGGCGCGGGGCCGAGCTGATCAGCCGGACCCCCGACGAAGTGGTGGGCCAGCGGCTCTGCGAGCTGTTGCCGATTAACCGCACCAACGGGTACTTCGAGGAGTACCGATCGGTGGCCGAGACGCGGGAGCCGTTCGCGGACGAGATCGAGATCGACGCGGCGGACCAGGGGCTGCACGCGACGTACCTGCAGCGTCAGGTGATCCCGCTGGGCGACGGCGTGGCGATCACGACCCGCGACATCACGCAGCGCCGGCGGGACGAGCTGGAGATCGCCCGGCTGTATCTCCAGACCCAGGCGATCCTCGACGCGGTGCCCTCATTCATTTTCTACAAGGACGCGCACAACCGGATCTTGCGGGTGAACCGCGCCGCGGCCGAGTCGATCGGCAAGCCGGTCCACGAGATCGAAGGCCGGAACACGGAGGACATCTTCCCGCAAGACGCCGCGGCTTACTACAAGGACGACGTCGCGGTGATGCGTTCGGGCGAGCCCAAGCTCGGCTACGTGGAGGCCTACGACGTGCCCGACCGCGGCAAGCGGTACATCCAGACCGACAAGGTGCCGATGTTCGACGACGCCGGCCAACCGGTGGGCGTGCTGGCCGTGGCCACCGACGTCACCGAACGCCGGCAGGCGGCGATCGAGCGCGACGAACTCGAGCTCGCCCTCGAAGAGCGTCGGCTCATCGGGCACGAGCTGCACGACGGCGTCGGCCAACAGCTCACGGGCCTGCGCATGCTCATCGAGTCGGCCCGCAAGACCAACGCCAAGGGCCGGGGCGTCGATCAGGACACCCTCGACGAGCTCGCCACGATCATCGCCGACGCTACCGGCGAGGTCCGCCGCCTGATCGATGGCCTGCTGCCCGAACGCGTCGCCGCCGCCGAGCTGCCCGGGGCGCTCCGCAAGCTCGTCGACCGGTTTGCCCGGCAACACCGGCTCGAGGTGGGCCTGGACGTCGACGCCGACGTCGATGCGCTGGCCGACGCGCTCGACGACGCGGTGGCCGATCACCTGCTCATGATCGCCCACGAGGCCGCGCACAACGCCGCCAAGCACGCCCAGGCCGGCCGGCTGTCGGTCACGCTCTCGCAGGACGACGAGGCGCTCGTGCTCGAGGTCCGAGACGACGGTCGGGGAATCACTGAAAACCCGGAACCTGATTCCGGGTCGGGTAAAGGGCTGACGATCATGCGTCACCGCGCCGATATGATCGATGCTTCGCTAAGCGTCTTCCGGAATCACCGGGGAGGCACCACCGTCCGCTGCGTTAAACCCTTGGAATAAGGCCATCGACCGTGTCGGCCCGAGACCACCGATGAATTCCACCGCCACCGCCATGACCGACGCCGCCCCGAAGACCGACGCGATCCGTGCCGCCCGCATCGTCCTCATCGACGACCACCCGATCGTTCGCAAGGGGCTGGTCGCCACGCTCGCCGCCGAGGACGACCTGGACATCGTCGGCGAGGCGTCTTCGGTCTCCGAGGGTTACCAGAAGCTCCGTGACCTGCGCCCCGACCTGGCCGTCGTCGATTTGTCGCTGGGCGACGGGCACGGCCTCGAGCTGATCAAGCAGGTCCACGCCCACGATTGGGGCATCAAGATCCTCGTCTGCTCGATGCTTGACGAAGCGCTCTACACCGACCGCGTCGTCCGCGCCGGCGCGTCGGGGTATCTCCGCAAAGACCAGGCCGCCGACCACGTCGTCGAGGCCGTCCGGGCCATCCTCTCGGGCAGCTTGTACCTCTCCGAATCCGCCACGTCCCGCGTGCTCGCCCAGATCAGCAGCGGCCAGAGCGTCCGTGGCGAGACGGCGATCGACCAGCTCTCCGACCGCGAGCTCGAAGTGTTCGAGATGATCGGCGACGGCCTGGGCTCCCGCGAGATCGCCGGCCGGCTCCACCTGTCGATCAAAACCGTCGAGACCTACCGCGAAAAGATCAAGGCCAAACTCGAACTCAAGAACGGCAACGAACTCACCCGTCACGCCATCCACTACCGGATGCGCGAGCAGGACGGCGTCTGAGCCGACCCGATTGAATCTTCAAGCCGGGCGAAGCTCACGCCCCCCGGCCCCGGCGGGCGGTTCGACGGCTTCATAGACCCGCCGCTCCCCCGCGTCGCCGAACCACAGCCACCGCGCCGCCCGCTTGCCGTCGTCCAGCATCAGCATCAGGCAGGGGAGTACGCCCAGGATCAGCACCGTCGCGCAGATCAGCCCGCCCGCGATCGAGATCGCCATCGGGATCAGGAACCGCGCCTGGAAGCTCGTCTCCAGGATCAGCGGCGTCAGGCCCAGCACCGTCGTCACCGTCGTCAGGAAGATCGCCCGCAGGCGGGCCCGGCCGGCGTCGAGCAGCGCGTTGAACACGTCCACGCCCGCCCCCCGCCGCTCGTTGAAGAACTGCACGTAGATCAGCGAATCGTTCACCACGATCCCCGCCAGCGCGACCAGCCCGATCAGCGACAGGAACGTCAGCGAGTAGCCCATGATGAAGTGCCCCCACACCGCGCCGATCAGCGAGAACGGGATCACCGCCATGACGGTCAGCGGTTGGAGGTACGAACCGAAAAGCCACGCGAGGATGATGTAGATCATCACCGCCGCTGCGCCCGCGCCCAAAGGCAGGGACGCGAACGCGTCGCCCATCTGTTCCTGGCGGCCCGCGTAGCTGACTTCCACGCCCGGGAACGCCGCCCGCAACTCGTCCAGGTCCAGCGCGGCGGTCACCGCTTCGGGCGACACGCCTTCTCGCACGTACGCCTGCACGTTGACGACGCGCTGCCGGTCGTTGCGGCGGATGGTCGCGTAAGCCGCGTCGCTGACGATGTCCGCGACCTCGGTCAGCGGCACGGGCGTGCCCGAAGGCGTGACCAGCCAGGCGTTTTCGATGTCGGCCAGGCTGCGGCGGGTGTCCTCGTCGATGCGGACGCGGACGTCGATGTCCTCTCGCTCGGCGGCGAAGGTGTGCGGCTCGAGGCCGAAGAGGAACCCGCGGACCTGCAACGCGATGTCGGTCGGGGTCAGGCCCACCGCCGCCGCGTCCGCGGGGCGGGGCACGATCCGTTGCTCGGGTTGGCCCAGGTCGTTGTCGTCGCTCACGTCCGCCACGTCCGCGAAGCCCAGCAGCGTCGCCCGCAGCGCGGCGCTCGCCTCCTGCAACTGCCCCACGTCCTGGCCCCGCAGCTTCACCGAGATGTCCGCGCCGCCCGGGCCGCCGCTGATCGGTTCGAACGTGATGCGGTCCACTTCGTCCAGCTGCCCGACCAGCGCGTCGCGCAGCGACTGGATCACCTGCGGCGACGGCCGCCGGCCCGGCGTCTCGACCGCCGTGAGCTCCAGGAAGATCTGCGCCAGGTGCGGCGAGTACGCGCTGGTCTGGCCGGTGTCGATGTTCGCGCTCTGGCCGATCGTCACGGAGACCGCCTTGAACTCCGGCAGCGCCTGCGCGACGCGCTCGATCCGGCCGGCCACGTCCGCGGTCGTGGTCTCGGGCGTGCCGATGGGCAGCCGGACGTTCACAATGATCGTTTCCGCGTCGTTCTGCGGCAGGAATTCGAACGGCACACGGCCGCCCGCGATCATCCCCGTCGACACGAGCAGCACCCCCAGCACCCCGGCCACGAACACGTACCGCAGCCGCAACGCCTTGGCCAACGCCGCGGCGTAGGCGGGCACGATCTTATCGTTGATGATCGCGTCACGGCGCTCCTCAAAGCGTTGGAACAGGCTGTGCTTGCCGCCGTGCCCCCGCTCGTACCGCTCGCGTTGGCGGTCGCGGTGGATCAGCGAGTGGCCCATGTGGCTGGGCAGGATCAGCAGGCACTCGACCAGGGACATGATCAACGCGCACGCCACGACCACGGGCAGCGCGCCCAGCAGGTCGCCGATGTTCCCTTCGATCCACGTCAGGGGCAGAAACGCGACGATCGAGGTCATAACCGTGGCCACGACCGGCCATTGCACCTGCCCCGCGCCCTTGACGGCCGCTTCGAGCGCCGGCTCGCCTTCTTCGTGGCGCCGCTGGATGTTCTCGGAGACCACGATGGCGTCGTCCACGAGCAGCCCGAGCACGACGATCAGCCCAAACATGGTCAGCAGGTTGAGCGTGACGTCCATGAAGCCCATGAGCACGAGCGTGCCGGCCAGCGCGGTGATCAACCCGACGCCCACCCAGAACGCGACCCGCCAATTCAGGAACACCAGCAGCGTGCCGAACACCAGCAGCGCGCCGTAAAACGCGTTGCGCAGGAGCAGGTCCAGCCGACCTTCCACGAAGCGGGCCAGGTCGGTGAACACCGCGAGTTGGGCGCCGCCCGGCAGCGGCCGCGCGTTGGTTTGGGCCAGCTCGATGGCGCTTTGGACGTGCGGCTTGGTCAGCGACGACCAGCGGCTCTGCCCCGCGTCGCCGCCGGAGCGCACCGCGACGTAGGCTCGGACCATCTCGGCCATCTTCACGATGTCCTGGTCGCCAACCTTGAACACCGTGAGGTACACCGCGGGCTGGCCGTTGAAGCGGTTCTCGATGCCCGTGTCGGTGAAGCCCTCGGTGACTTTCGCGACGTCGCCGACCTTGACGACTTCGCCGTTCATGGTGGCCTTGACGACGATCTGCTCGATGGCCGGGGCGCGTTCGGCGACGCCCATGGTGCGGACGTTGGTGTTGCCCGCGGCGTTGCGGACGGTCCCGCCGGGCACCTCGCGCATCCAGTTGCCGATGGCGTTGGACACCGCGGTGATGGGCACGCCGTGTTCGAGCAGCGCGTTCTGGCGGACGTTGACGCTCAGCTCGTAGCCGCGCGAGCCGTCGATGGCGATCTCGCCCATGTCGGGTAGGGCCTGCAGGTCGTCCTTGAGCGCGAGGGCGGCGCGCTTGAGCGCGAGCTCCTCGAGGTCGCCGTAGACCGCGAGCATGATCACCGGCAGCCGCGGCTCGTTGAGCGCGAGCGTGATCTCTTCGGATTCCTCCGGCAGGTCCTGCAGGGCGTCGATGCGACGTTCTAACTCGTCGAGCGCCTGATCGGGGTTTTGGCCTTCGACGAAGTTGACGACGATGCCGCCGCCGCCCTCGCCGACGGTGCTGTTGAGCTCGTCGACTTCGTCGAGGTCGAAGATCGCGTCCTCGACCTTGATGACCAGCGTCTCTTCGATTTCCTCGGGCGTGGCCCCGGGGTAGGCGAGCGTGATCGTGGCCGATTCGGACTCGACCTCGGGGAAGAACTGCTTGCGCAAGGTGGACGCGGCGACCAGGCCCGCGGCGAGCAGGCCGAACATCAAGAGGTTGGCGGGCACCGGGTTGCGGACGCCGAAGGACGCGAGGCTCATGGCGCCCCCGGCAGATCGGCGTCCGGGGCGTCACCCGCCGGCGCCGGGGCGGCGGGCGGGCTCAGCCGGTTGCGGACCGGCACGGGCGTGACGGCCTGGCCATCGAGCAGCGTGCTGCTGCCGGTGGCGAGGATCGGGGTGCCCGCCGGCAACGCGTCGTCGGGCAGGGCCGCCCATTCGTCGTCGGTCAGGCCGGTATCGGGCAGGGCTTGCCGCAAGGGGAACAGCGGTTCGACCGCCAGGCTCACGACCGTGGGCACGCCGGCGTCGTCGGGGATCACGGCCTGCACGCGCTGCCGGCGGATGGCTCGGCGGGGGATCACGAGGCGCGGCGTCGGATCGCCGGTCAACACGTCGACCTGCACGAACGTGCCGGGTGCGAGGCGTTGATCGGCCGGGGCTTGCGTCTGGTCCCGCACGGCGTAGACGGTCAACGCTCGCATCTGCGGATCGACTTCCGGCGCGACGCGGGACACGACCGCTTCGAAGCCGCGGTCGGTCATGTTGGTCGGTCGCAGCGTGACGCGGTCGCCGACGCGGACCGACGCCTGGGCCGCGGCGGGCAGGGCGATGGGCACCTCGATGACGTCCGGATCGACGATGCGGGCGACCTGCTGACCGGGCGCGACGGACTCGCCGGGTTCGACGGCGACGCTTTGGAGGACGCCGGCCAGGGGCGCGACGATCGTGGTGCGTTGCAGGTTCTCCTGGGCGAGCCGGCGTTGGGCGTCCAGGCCGGCCCGCTGCGCGGCGATGCCGGTGCGGCGGGGGGGCAACGCGTCGAGGACTTCCTGTGTGAGGTTGGCGGCGCGGCGGGTCTGGAGCACTACGCTGCGGGCGCGGTCGAGGTCCTGGTCGGTCGCGACGTTGCGTTCGTTGAGCCGGTTGACGCGGGCCAGTTCGTCCAGGGCGATCTTGAGGTCCTGCTTCTCGATCTCCAAGCGTTCTTCGAGGCGGCTCTGTTGGGTGTCCAGCTGTTCGAGGCTGGCGTCCGATTCGGCGAGGGCGGCGTCGAGGCGGGCGACCTCGGCCCGGAAGTCGGTGGGGTCGAGCTGCGCGAGTACGTCGCCGGCCTGCACGCGGGCCCCGTCCAGGATCTCCGGCGGGACCGACGCGACGGTGGCGGTGACGCGGGCGGGGACGTTGGTGGCGTCCAGCGCGCGGGCGGTGCCGTAGCCGCGGTAGGGCCGCTGGACCGGGACGGTGACCGGGGTGTAGGTCAAGACGCGGGTGCGGGCACGCTGGGCGTCGTCGGCGTCGAGCGTCGGAGCGGTCGCCCGCAAGGCCGCGAACACGCCGGCCCCGGTTCCGATAAGCAGCACGACCGCGACGACACGAACCGGAAGGGTCCACCACGGCCCCCGCGACGAAGGATGCTTCGGTACGTGCGGCGGCCGCGACGCCCCCGCGACATCTCGCGTCGGAGCGGGCCGGGGCGCGGTCGGCGGGGAGACGGCGGGCGTATCGGTGGCGGTCATGGTGGTCTCGGCCGGCGTGCAGCGCCAACTCCACCAAGTCTACGTCGGCCAACTGCCGAAGGTTCCTTAGGCGAGCTCGGGCCCTGGTTCAGCCCAGCCGTTCGTGGACCTGCGCGAGCACCCGCCGCAGCGCCGCGTCGAAGGTCAGCCGGGCGTCGACCGCGGCGCGCTGCTCGAGCAAGAGGCGTCCCACGGCCGGCGGGTCCGCGCGCAACGCCGTCCACCGCGCCGCCAGGCCTTCCGCGTTGCCAAAGGAAACCGTTTCCAAGCCGGGCATCGCCGGCTCCGCCCCGTCCGCGTCCGGCAAGACGCCCGCGCCCTGCCAAGCGCGAACCTGTGCCGCCACGTCGCCCGCCAAGTCCCAGGTCACGCCCCGCAACTCGGCGGTCAGCCGCGCGTACGCCGTCAGCTGGGCGTCGTCTGCGGCCAACGCTTCTCGGACCCGATCGTCGCTCGCGGCGTGCGGCGTGTGTTCGGCGAGGAACGCCGCCACCCGCTGCAAGCCGACGTGTCCGGGGTGGTCCCGCACCAGCACCGGCGTGCCGGCTTGCAGCGCGTCGAGCATCCGGTGGTGCGTGAAGCAGATGTACGGCTCGAGGTGCAACACGAACTCGGCTTCCGCCGTCGCGGTTTGCAGCCCCGCGTGGTCCAGCGGCCCGCGGTCGTAGGCGGCGAAGCGCGGGTGCGTCGACCAGCCCCGACCGTGCACGTTTAGGCGCAGGCCTTCCCGCTCGGCCAAGTCGGCCACCCAGCCCAACGCCTGCTGCCGGTAAAGCCCGGTGTTCAGCGGGTTCCACAACGCGTCGCGCAGCCCGCGACGCGTCGCGGGCGGGTGGCCCGGGATCGCGCCTTGCTCTACCAGGTCGTCGAGCAGCGCGTCGATGTCCGGCTCGGTCGGCAGGCTCCCGCCCTCGTCGTACCACGCGACCATTCGTCGCGCGGCGATTTCTAAGACCCGCCGCTGGTCGCCCTTTGCTTTCGAGACCGTTTGTTCGACCAGACCATCGACGGTGGCCGAAACGTTGGACGCGTAGAGCAGGTCCGGGCCGGTGCGGGCGGACCAGGCGGTGGCCAGGGCGTCGGCGGTTTCTTCGATCGGCTCCGTGCCGCCCGCGTCCGCTCCCGAAGGTCGAGGGTTGGTGACCATCATCGGCATGTCGAGGCATTGCCGGGCGGGGTAGCCGTGGTCGTGGACGAGCCGCGGCGCGAAGAACGTCAGAACGAAATCGCGGTCCGTGACCGACCGGCCGACGTCGCGGTTCATCAGCCGGGGCAGGGCGTCCTGAATCCAGAACAGCACGGGCACGCCGGGAGGCACGACCGATTCGATGAACTTCCGCGGCGTGTCGATCGTGAACAGCGCGTCGGGCGCGAACGACTCGAACAGTTCCGTGAGCGCGGCCGGCGCGAATCGTTCGTGCGGCGACGACTCCATGAACACCCGCGCGTCCCAACCCAGCCGACGCAACGCCGCCGCCGAGTCGCGGGCGGCGTATTGCAGCACGGTCGTGAAGCGCGAGGTGAGCACCGCGATGCGCGGCGTCCGCGGCGGGTTCGGGCCGAAGTAGGCGGCCTCTGACTCGTCGTCGCGCCGGGCGTAGGCGTCGAAGACCGCCCGGCTCCGGCCCGCCCAGGCCGTCCGGGCTTCGTCGCTAAGCCGCTTGAGTTCCGGGCCGAGCGCTTCGGCGATCGCCGGATCGGGGCACACCGCCTGCGCGGGCGTCGGCGTCCACGGACGATCGGCACAGGCCCGCCCGAACGACGCCGCCCAGTCCGCGCCGACGCGCCACGCGAACCGCGCGTCCGCGATCGGCCCGCCTGGCCCGGCCCAGTCGTGCAGATGCATTGCCATCAGCAGCCGGTCAACGTCGGGCTCGAACACGTGCACCGCGAGGGCTTGATCCATGAAAAGCGTCGGCGGGTTCTGGGCCAACCACGTTAGCGCCGCGCCGTCGCCCACGCTCAGCAGGCCCAGCGGTGCGCCAGGGTGGTCTGCGAGGGTCGCCTGGACCTGTTTGAGGAACGCCGGCCAGCGGCCGGCCGGCGGCACCACCGCGTACTGGCCGTTCTCCCCGCGACACACCACCCGCAGCACGCCGCCCTCGTCGCGGAACAGCCGGTACGCCGAGGCGTCGCTCATGGTCGGCAGCACCGCGGTCGCGTCCGCCGAAGCCGCGTCCGCCGCGGGCAGCCGCGCTTCGAGTTGCTCGGCCAGCGCGGGGCGGTGCTCGCGCAACGCCGCGAAGTTGCCGGCCACGTTCCGCAGGTGCGCGTCCTGGTCCGTCGGCTGCGCGAGGCACGCCAACGCCGCCAACGCCTCGTTCCACCGCCGGGCCTGCAAGAACCACACCGCCGCCTGCCGCCCCGCGTTGTCCAGCGAGCCCCGAGGCACGCGAGGGTCGTCCGCTACCGGCCGCAACGCCGCCAGCAGCCCGTCCGCGTCTTCGTGGTGCAGCGCCGCCTGCAGATCGGACAAGCACGCCGACACCGCGACCGCGTCCAGCGGGGCGGCGGCCGGCCGGGGAGACGGGTTCAGCCACGACGACGCGTCTTCCATGCCCCGCGCATCGGCGATCGCACGAAGCGGCCGCGAATTATCGGCCCGTCCGCCGAGGCTCGGCGACGCGTGGCCCGCCGCCGCGCAAAACGTCGATGACGTTCAAGTCATGGCCCACCCTCCCCGCGACGCCCGCCGTTCCCCCGCCGCCTCCCGTCGCCACCCGCCCCCGCCGCCCCCGGGGCTCGAC
>JBCDDH010000003.1:0-87468 GCA_039180415.1 Planctomycetota bacterium
CCCCGATAAATTCATCCCACGGCAGATGATGCGTTTTCGTGAACAACGATTTTCAGAAACACCGCCAACAGAACGTTCAACGCAACTTGGAGGGTTGGGCGGTTAAGACAAGAACGGTTGGGATCGGCGAGCAAAAGGACGGCAACGCGTTGAAGAGCGCCGATCCCAACCGTTCTTGTCTTAACCGCCCAACCCTCCAAGTTGCGTTGAACGTTCTGTTGGCGGTGTTTCTGAAAATCGTTGTTCACGAAAACGCATCATCTGCCGTGGGATGAATTTATCGGGGATGGATGGAGGGGGAAGCTCCTATTTTTTTTTAAGCGTGAGCCGGCCCGCTAAATCTTGGTTAAAATATAATTGGATTAATCTTGCCCCCGGAAGCGTCCCGGTTCCCTCTTGAGGGGCCGGGGCGTTTTTTGTTGCAACGACTGAACACACGCCGTGGCTCGGAGCGCGCGTGAGACGCTGGGCGAGGTTCAGACCTCGAGCCAGGTGGCGCCGGTCAGCCGACCGCTTTCGTCGAAGGTGAACGCGGCACGGCGGTGGCCGGCGTGGTGCAGGTGCAACACGTCAAGCGCCGCGGCCTGCGTGCGGATCACGGCGAAGTTGGCCTTGCCGGGTTCGGTTTCGGCTTCGCGTTCGGGGACGCGGTCACGCAGGCTCGGCGGCAGGTTGGGCGAGGGCGCGTCGGCGGGCGTGCCCGGGGCGTGGGGCGCGAGGTAGCAACGCTTGCTGGATAACGTCGAGTCGTTCCAGCGTTGTTCGACGAACGCGCGGTCCTCGCCATCGACGTCGAAGGTCAGCAGCCGCGTTGGGCCGGTGAGGCGGACCTGGAGCTTGGCCGTTCGGTCATAAAACACCCACGCCGCGGGGGCGGGTTCCCAGAGGTGATGGGCTTTCGGAGAGCGGGTGTCGGTGTGGGCACAGACCCCCGGAAGGATGCCCGAGCTTGGGGGGAACGGGTCGACGTGGCGAAGGACGACCACGCGGGCCTGCGGTGCGTCGGAGCTGGGATCGAAACCGATGGGCGTGGTCACCAGCGTGGGCAGGTGGAAGCCGTGCTTGGCGGTGGTGGCGGCGTGATGCAGCTGCGCCCACGCGTCGGTGAGCACGTCGTCCAGCGAGGTCGGGGCGAGATCGTCGGCCACAAACAGCGGGGCTTTAAGGGGCGGGCGTGGAGGCGGCGTCGGTGGAGACGCCGGCGGCCTTGAGTTGCTTGCGGGCCTTGCGGGCGGCGACGAACGACTTGATGCCGACGGCCAAGTAGGCGGCACAGATCAACAACAGCGCGAACTGCGACGTGAGCGCGACCGCGCTCCCTTCGTTCGCGAGCGTCTTGGGGATGCGGGCGCCGCCGCCGAGGATGCCCAGCACGGCGAAGAGCAGGGCGACGTGGATCGCGTGCTTCCGGGCCGAGGCCTTGAAGGCGACCACGCCGCAGACCGCCAGCAGCACGCCGAAGACGGCGGGGATGTACTTCGAATATTTGGCCATGAACGAGGCGTCGGCGTCGGCCGGGCCGGAGATCCAACCCAGCCCGACGCCCGCGGCGATGAGCGCGGCCCCGGCGGCGAGGGTAATCGTGGGCATGTGCATGGGGGGTTCCTTGACCTCAAACGGTGGAGAGCGATGCGGATAACCGTGCGCACCGGACACGATCGTAGGCGACGATCAGCATCGCGTGGTCACGACGCGGAGGCGGTCGAGGTAAGCGCGGGGCAGTCCGTGGTATTCGGCGCCGCGGACGATCGCGGCGAGATACATCGTCGACGGGGCCGCGGGCTCGTTGAAGCCACGCACGGCGAAGTAAGTGATCGCAACGTCGGCGCCGTGGCCGGGCGGGCGTCGCACCGTCAGCTCGCCGCGTCGGTACATGCCTTCATCGACGGCTTCGTACATGTCCAGCGAACGCAAGTCGCCGGCCGTCACTTCGTACAGCACGCCCCACACGCCGCCATCAAGCGAGGCTTGCGGTTCCTCGGGAGGTACGTGGTGCGGCGGTTCGATCGAGGCGACGCCGCCTTGCCAATCGCCGTCTGACCGCACGGGAAAGGTCAGCGCCACGCCGTCGGCGAACGCCGCGCTCACCGCGTCGGAGCCGGGGCAGCGGCGTTTCATCTGAACCGGGTCGAGGTTGGAGCCGTAGGCGAAGTAAAGGCGTCGTCCAGGCATGAGGCGATGTTAAACCGGCCCGCCGCGTGGGCGCTCGCGCCGGTCACTATCATTCCGCTTCACGGCGGGCGTGGTCTCTTCGTGGAGTTCGCGACCGACGGAAGGCGGCTTGAAAATCAAGCCCGCGCTCGAACCGTCCGATCAGGAAGGATTTTTAGATGATGCTGCGTTCCCTGAATTCTCGCACCCCGGCCCGGATCGGGCTTTCCGGACTGGCGTTCGCCGCCCTGAGCGTTTCGGCGTGTGCCCAAACCGAAGGCGTCGAAGAGGCCGCGGCCAACGCCACGGCCGAGGTCCAGCCCGCGGAGCCCGAGTCCGCCGCCGAAGCTCCGAGCAACGGCGACGCGCCCGACGGCGCTTTGAGCCAGGAAGACCTCGCCGCGATGTTTGGTATGACGGCCCCCGCGCCGCCGGCCGACTACTCCGCCGGCCCCGACGCCGAAGGCTTCGATAGCTTCGAGCAGCGCGTCAGCTACGCCATCGGCGCGAGCATGGGCGGTCAGATGGCCCGGGAGTTCGCCGAGTTCGACTTCGCCGTGGATGCGGAGAAGTTCGGCGAAGGCTTTGGCGACGCGGCCGATCCTCGCGCCGACGGCAAGCTCACCGAGGCGCAGATGCAGGAGACGCTGATGCAGTTCCAATCCGACATCCAGCAGCGACAGATGGCCAAGCTGCAGGCAAGCATCAACGCCGATACCGAGTTCCTCCGCAACAACGCCGAAGCCGACGGCGTGGTCGTTACCGACTCCGGCGTGCAGTATCGCGTGACCGAGCTGGGCGACGGTCCCAAGCCCGGCCCGAGCGATACGGTGCTCGTGCACTACGAGGGCAAGCTCCTGGACGGCCACGTCTTCGACTCGTCGGTCCAACGCGGCCAGCCCGTGCCGTTCCCGCTGGACGGCGTGATCCCCGGGTTCCAGGCCGGCTTGACGCAGATGCCCGTGGGCTCCAAGGGCACGCTGTTCATTCCCGCCGATCAGGCGTACGGCATGCAGCCCCCGCCCGGCTCGGGCATCGGCCCAAGCCAGATGCTGATCTTCGACGTGGAGCTGATCGAACTGCTCGAAACCGTCGAGCCCGCGGCGGAAGCTCCGGCAGAGCACGACCACGACCACGCGTCCCACTCTGACGCCGACCACGACCACGCCGAATGAGCACGCCTCGAAAGACCGCGATGCACGAACTCACGCTGCCGATTCCGCTGGTCATGCTGCCCGGGCTTGGGGCCGACGGCGCGATGTTCGCCGCGCAACGTAAAGCCTTCGGTGACGACGCGATCGTGGTGCCCGACTGGCTGCCGCCTCACGACGACGAGCCGCTGCACTTGTACGCCAAGCGGTTCGCCGAGCTGCTGGGCCCGACGCTGCCGAGCAAGTACGCGTTGGCGGGCGTGTCGTTCGGCGGCATGCTCGCGCAGGAGATGCTCCGGCACCTCGAACCCAAGCCCGCGACCCTGCTGCTGATCAGCTCGGCCCGCACCGCCGAGTCGGTGCCGACGGTCGGCGGCTTGCTGGCGGCGTTCGGCGGCACCGCGCCGCTCCCGGCCCTCGCCGTATTCCACAAGCTCGCGTCCGTGCCCTTCGCGAAGCTCAATGGCGGCGACGACCAGGCCGTCTCGACCTTTATCGAGATGGCCAAGCGATGCGACCCGGCGACGTTCCGCTGGTCGCTGCAACGCGTCGCCGCGTGGGAAGGGCCGCCGGAACTCATCTCTTCGGGCGTGCCGGTTCACGCGATCCACGGCCGAAAAGACCCGGTGCTCAAGTGCATCCCGTCGCTCACCGATCGCGTCGTCCCCGAAGGCAAACACCTGATCGCGTCCACGCACGCCAAGACCGTGAATCGCTTCCTGTTCGATCGTGTCCTCGAGGTCTGCCCCGAGGCTCAGGCGGAATATCCGGCCATCGAAGACCCGGACGTCACGGTCGCCCGCCGGGCCGCGTTGGCGGGTTAAGCCCGTCGGCACGGCTTCGCTGACGGAGCCGTCACTCCATCGGCTCGGGGATGACGCCCTCGGATGACGGCTCGGGCTTTTCCACGTTCGGATCCTCCAAAGACTCGTCGACCTGATACGCCGGATCGAGCGGAACGCCTTCGATCTTGTCGGGATCTAGCAGCCCATCGGGCGTGTCGCGTGGCAGGCGTTCTTCGTACAGAAACTCCGGCTCGTAAGGCACGGGAAAGTTCGCGTCGTCGCCCCGAAAGATCAGGGTGCGCTGCGGAACCGCCGAAGACCGGGGGAAACGCAAGAGTAGTGACCTAGTACCCGAAGTGCGGTCCAGGATGGGCGTGCCACGCAGGCTGACCCCGCGGCGTCCCAGGATCTCCCCGGAGTTGCGCGGCTGCGCACGGGTGAGGTCGGCGGGATCGAACGAGACGCCGCCGTCGGTCGTGACGTACGCCATGTGCGTGCCGTCGGAGAGCGTGGCGAACCCGCGTTCGAACGGTTCGGCAACGGCGAATTCGGGAAACAGCCCGGTTGCCCCTTCTCGGTCGATGAAGCCGTAGAGGCCGCGGAAGCGGATCATGGCCAGCCGGTCGTCGAAGTCATCCGCCCAATCGAACTGTGGGGCCAACTCCCATTGACCGGCACGGTTGATGTAGCCCCAGCCATTGCGATCGCCGGGATTCCCGATCTGCGCGACCGCGGCGAGCTTGTCGGTGAAGTCGCGCGCTTGGTCGAACTGCGGCGGGATCGCCACGTCGAAGCCCTGCGACAGGTACCCGAACTTGTACGAGCCGTCGGGCATGAGCATTTGGAACGCGGCGAGGTTCTCGTTGAAGTCGCGCAGCTCGGTGATGCGGCCGGAGGTGTCTTGCCACTTCACCTTGCCGCGGACGTCGATGTAGCCCCAGTGCGCCGGTTGGCCGTCGCGGTCCAGGAACCGAACCGCCGCCAAGCCGTCGTGGAACGAACGCGCCACCGCGAACTGCGGTTCGATCACTTCTTTGAGTGCGCGGTTCACAAAGCCGATCCGCCCGCCGCGCTGCACCGCCGCGTACTCCTCGTTGAAACGCAGGATCGCCTCGTAGGTCGGCGGCATCACGACCCGGCCGCGCTGGTCGATGAAGCCTTCGCGTTCGCCTTCACGGAAGATCGCCAAGTCGTCGAAGAAACGATCGACCCATTCGAAGCGCGGCTCGATCAGCCAGTCGCCCACGCCGTTGATGAAGCCGGTCTTGCCGTTGTCCGCGATCGCCCGGGCGCGGCCGTCGACGCCGTCGTCGGTCCAGAGGAATTCCGGCAGGAAGGTGAACAAGCCGCGCTGATCGATCAACCCCCATCGACCGTCCAGCTGCGCGGGAAACAATTCGCTGCCCGGGCGGGCGTTGTCCAGCACGAGGCTGTTGCGGGAGAAGAAGCGGTAATAATTGAACCAGATGGTGTCCTGCGCGGATGCGATGGAAAGCGGAGCCAGCATGAACGCCAGCGCGAGCAGGGGAGCGAAGCAACGGGTCATGACGAATTCTCCGGGAAGACAAACCGGCATTCCTATCGTACCCGCGACCGATTCTGGCATGATGAGATCGATGTCCGAGCCGCCGCCGAGCTTCGATCCGCACCCCGAGGACGTGCACCTGCCCGGCGGGCGGGTGTTGCGGCGGTCGGCATTGAATTTTTCGGCGTCGCGGAGCGGCGGGCCGGGCGGGCAGAACGTGAACAAGGTGAACACCAAGGCCACGCTCACGGTGGCGGCCGAGGAACTGGCCGCGGTGCTCCCCGGTGACGCGGTGCGGCGGCTGCCGGGCTTGGCGGGGCACCGCTGGGCGGGCGACCGGCTGGTCATCGCGGCCAGCGACAGCCGTAGTCTGGTGAGCAACCGCCGGGCCTGCGTGGCGCGGCTGCGGGAGTTGCTCGTGGCGGCGCTGCACCGGCCGCGCGTCCGCCGGGCGACCCGGCCCAGCCGAGGCGTGACCGAACGCCGCCTGGACGCCAAGAAACGCCGCGGCGCCCTGAAGCGTCAGCGGCGGGGCGGCGACGATATGGGGTGAGCCGGTCGTCTCCGCGCGATACGCTGGTTGCGATGAGGACAACTCCAACGCCCGACAAGCCTTACACCATCGCGACGTTAGCGTACCTGTTCGATGCGCAAGGCCGGGTGCTGATGTTGCACCGTTGTAAGCCCCCGAACGAATCACTCTACTCCCCGATCGGCGGCAAACTGGAGGTCGGCATCGGCGAGAGCCCGCACGTCTCGTGTGCCCGCGAGATCGAAGAGGAAGCCGGCGTAACCGTCAACCCCTTCGAATTACACCTCACCGGCGTCGTGTCCGAGTCGAATTACATGGGCCTCGGCCACTGGTTGATGTTCTTGTACGAGTTGCCGCGGCCCGTGTCGGTGACGAGGCGGGAGTTCGACGAGGGCCGGCTCAGCTGGCACGAACCCGCCGACCTGGCGGACCTGGAGCTGCCCGTCAGCGACCGGGACCACCTCTGGCCGCTGTTCTTGGCTCATCGCGGCGGTTTTTTCGCGGCCCACCTGGCGTGCGAGGGCGACGTGATCACCCGGCACCTTTACCAATCCCTCCCCGCTCGGCCACAGCCCGCTGACCCTTTGACCCCTCGGGACCGTCCGTAAATCGCCGAAACTTCGGGGCTCAAATGAAGCAGCCGGGAAAATCGTCAACCACGGGTTCGCCTTGAACCGATGCACTAGGCAGAAGTCCGCTGGCCTCCGGGCGTTGCGGGCCGTATGTTGGATATCCCGGCCCGCGCCGGGCTTGCTCCCGGAAACCGCGAAGTGCTCCGGCCCGAATGAGACTGAAAGGACCGCCGACCATGTTGACCCGTCGTTTCCGCGTTTTCGCCCCGGCCGCTGCGCTCACCTTGGGTGCCGCTTCGCTGGTGGGCTGCACCGCCGACCGCCACACCTTTTCCTCGACGCCCCTGGCTCCCAAGGGCGTGGACGTGACTTACATCCAAAGCGGCGAGACGGCCTGGTCTTACGACATCCCCGCCGGCCAGAAGCTCACCCTCGAGTTCACCCGCGACGGCCAGTTCAGTGGGTTCAAGGTGCCCCGGACCCCCGCGACCGCGATGGAGTGGTACATCAGCGATCTCGGCACCGGCGACGACATCTCGGGCCACCCCGGAAAATTCGGCGCCCAAGACTCCGGGTCCATCGAGCTCACCGGCGCACCCATCCAGATCAACCTTCGGCTTCTCGACGTCGATACCCCCGACGACACCCCCGCCCCGATCGAGGTCGTCCCGCCTCCGCCGCCGGCGATCGATGACGCCGATGAAGTTCCCGCGCCGCCGCCGACCGTGGAAGAAGCGCCCGTCGAAATCCCCGCCCCCGAGCCGATGATCGAAGACGTCGTCGCGCCCGAGGCCGACGCGGTCGAAGAGGCCGTGGACGCCGTGGAAGAGGCGGCTAACGAGCTTGAGAAGTAAGCACGTCAGCCTCGCCGGGCGGCCCTAAACCCCGATGGTCCCGCCCGGCGTCCCTCCGACGCCGGGCGTTTTTGTTTGCAGGCCAGCGATGAACGCCATCCGACCATCCCGAGCGTCCGCCGTGTTAGCGCTGGGCTTCGCCCCGTTCGTCGCCGCGCAGGCCCCGGCTCCACCGCCGCTGGTGGATCGGGCGGTGGGGGACCTCGACCCGCTCGCGACGTCGATGCGGCGGGTCGATCCGGCCTACGGCACCGGGCCCAGCCGCGATCAGTTGTTCCGGTTGGAATCCGCCGACCCCCGGGCGGGCACCCCGGGCCGGTTCCTGCTCCAAGCCCCCGAGTTCCGCGCGACCTTCACCCAGCCGGACTACCTCACGCTCACGCCCGAGGGCGTCGACCTCAACACCGCGCAGTCCCGAGACGGCGCGTTCATCGAGTTGATCCCGCCGGGCACCGTGTTCCACCTCGGCGAAGCCCCGGGCCAGTCGCGCTACGTCGTGCCCGCGGGTCCCGACCGTCGTCGATTTCGAGAAGGTCCGATCGACGGCCGCCTCGTCAACCTGCTCGACGCGCAGCCGATGGACCCCCGGCTGACCCCCAGCGACGCGCCGCCCTTCCGCGGTACGCCCGGACCGGCCGCCGATCCATCGCTCTTCCAACCCGGGCCGGCGGTCGCGCTGCAGCCCTGGGTGACCGCTGAGGACTTGCGGGAGCCCCAGCGCCTCGACCCGCCGATCCCCGATCGCGTCGTGATGCCCGGGGATCCCGGCGTCTGGACGCCCGACCCGCCGCTCGCTTCCGAGCCCGTCTCGCCGGATCAACCCGAGCCTGCCGATGCACCGGTGGCTGAGCCTGCGGAGCCCTGACCGCTCAATCCACGTCGCCGAAATCGGCTTCGAGGTCTGGCTCGGCTTCGCGTAACGCGGCGTCCATCGCCCGGCGGATCGTGTCCGGGTCGAAACCACGCCGGGCCAGCTGGCCGTACAGCCGCCGCCGCCGAACCTCCGGCTCCAGCCGCGCCATGCTCGCCGCCCGCTTCCGCGCAAACGCGATCGCGTCGGCGTTCGGGTCGTCGCCACTCTGGAGCGCTTGTTGCTCCCGCTCTTCTCGGTGTTCGGCCAGCAACCGCTCAATCAGTGTGCCGTCCAGCCACTTGGCCCGAAGCTTTTGCCGCAGCAGCCGCTCGCCCGCGGGCTTGCCCCGCGTCGTCTCGCGGATCAGCGCCCGGCCGTACGACGCGTCGTCCAGCAACCCCATCTTGTCCAGGCGGGTCAGCACCGCGTCGCGTACCGCCTCGGCGTAGCCCAGCTCCCGCAACTTCTGGGTGATCATCCCCGCGGACATCGCCCGCCGGGCCAGCCGGTTCGCGGCCGCGCGGAACGCCTTGTCTTCGTCGCCCGCCGCTTCCAGCCTCGCGGCGATCGCCTCATCCCAAGCGTCGCCGACGCTCAGCCCCAACGCCTCGATCGCCGAGCGGTACAGCGTGACGACTACCCGGCCTCTGCGCGGCGTGCCCTGGGCCGTGAGCCGCGACGACCCGACGCGGACGGTCGCGCGGCTCGGGTCTCGCTGCGTCGGCTTGATCGCGAGGATCACTTCGCCTTCCGATCCCGGCACCGACTCGGGATCGGTTGGGCGGTGTCCAAAGAGCTCGCGGGGGCCATCGTCCATCGCTAGGCTCGCATCGTATGGCGTTGATCCAAGCCAATTTCTTCGCCGAGTCGCTGGGGATGGCCACCGAAGCCGTCGTCATCCTCCCGCAGGCGACCACCGGTCAGATCGGTCTGCAAAACCAGGTTCGGGTCAAGGACGGCGACACGCCGTGTCCCGTGCTTTATCTGCTGCACGGCCTGTCCGACGACCACACCGCCTGGCTCCGCCGCACCGCGATCGAGCGCTACGTCGCGCCGATGGGCCTGGCCGTCGTCATGCCCAACGTCCACCGGAGCTTCTACGCCGACATGACGCACGGCGGGAAATACTTCACCTTCGTCACTGAGGAACTGCCCCGCCTGATGCGTTCGTTTTTCCGGCTCTCCGAACGGCGGGAAGACACGTTCGTCGCCGGCTTGTCGATGGGCGGCTACGGCGCTTTCCGTTGTGCCCTCACCCATCCGGACCGCTACGCCGCCGCCGCCTCGCTCTCCGGCGCGCTCGACCGGACGACCCAACGATCCACACGCTCGGCCAGCATCGACGCCTCCCTCGCCCTGGCCTTCGGCGACATGGATCGCTACGCCGGTTCCGACCACGACCTCTTGCGGTTGGCCTCCGAAATCGTTTCCCGGGGCGACGACCGGCCCGCGCTTTACCAGTGCTGCGGCACCGCCGACTTCCTCTACGACCAGAACCGATCGTTCCACGCCCACTGCGAAACGATCGGCTTGGAGGTGACCCACGCTTGGCACGCCGGGCAGGACCACCGCTGGCACTATTGGGACCGGCAGCTCCGCGACGTGCTCGGCTGGTTGCCGCTGGAGGCCGAGCCCGCCGACTGACGATGGCACGTCCGCCTTGGGCGCGTTAGGTTGCGTAGCCCGACGCGGTGGTTTCCGCCGCCAATCGCTTTGAACAGCCGGAGTTAAGCATGGGTCTGCCCGTCGCGTTGCAGTTGTATTCGGTTCGTGAACAGTGCGCCAGCGACCTCCGCGGCACGCTCGCCCGGGTCGCTTCCTGGGGCTATCACGGCGTCGAATTCGCCGGCCTCCACGGCCACGCGCCCCAAGCCGTCCGCGACATGCTCGACGACTTCGAACTCCGCTGTTGCGGGGCTCACGTCCCGCTCGAGATGTTCGCCGCCGATCTCCTCGACGAGACGCTCGAGACCTACAGCAAGCTGGGCTGCCCCAGCCTCGTCGTGCCCTGGCTCCCGCCCCACAAGCGCGACTCGATCTCCAACACGCAGCGCACCGCCGAGGAGTTCACCCGGATCGCCGAGCGCGTCGGGCCACGGGGCTTTACGGCCGGCTTCCACGCCCACGGCCAGGACATGGTGCCCCTCGAACCGCAGGGCGGCATCGAGACCTCGCCCTGGTACGTCATCGGCCGCAACACCCCCAACGCGTTTGTCATGCAGTACGACACCGGCAACGGCGCCGCCGGCGGGGCGGACGCGGTCCGTCCGATCCACGACTTCCCCGGCCGGGCCAAGTCGCTTCACCTCAAGGCCTACGTCGCCGCCAAGGACGGCGAAGGCGGAAACGGTCAGGCCACCATCGCCGACGACGACCTGGACTGGGACCAGATCCTGCACGCCGCCCGCGGCGTGGGCGGCACCCACTGGCTTGTGGTCGAACAGGAAGGCCACCCCACGCTCAAAGCCATGGACGCCGCCGAGGCGTCGCTCCGCGGGCTTCAAAGATTCGTCAAGCCCGTGATGCTCTGAGCCCAACCGCTCCAGCCATCTCGATCGTTACAGACGGAAGCCGGCAGACCGTGACGGCGCGAGCTTTTGCTGGATGTAACGGTTTGACTGTTCTACCCCCGTTCTTGAACGTTTTTGTAAGAAAATCACTTTAAGGCCCATTTCGGGGCTTCCGATAGCCGCGTGGACCCGAGGCGAACTCGATGGATCGCCAGGGTCGAAAGGGCGCCGGACGCAGCCGTTGCGTGTGGGCGTCGCGTCGCCAACAGAACGATCCAGTGTCCAGGAGGTCCTTTATGCGCTTGACGGTTGGTAAGAAACTCGGTTTGGGATTCGGTTTGGTGATTGTGCTGCTGCTCGCCGTCGCGGGGGTGGGTTTCTTCAGCAGCTTCCAGGCCGGCAAGAACATCGAAAGCGTCAACGAAATGACCGTCGATACCGCCCTTGGTGCCGACGCCACGGCCGCGATGCTTAACGCTCGGATGAAGGTCAAGGAGTACTTGATCAGCAACGACCCGGAGGACCTTGCCGAATACAACCAATGGGCGAAGAAGTTCAAGGAGGCCAAAGAGACGAGCCGCAACAGCTTCCGCGACCCCGCCCGCCTCGAACTCGTCGACCGCATCGACAAGGACTTCAAGGCTTACGACGCGACCTTCGCCCAGGTCCAGCAGATCATCCAGGAACGCAACGTGATCCGAGCCGACGTCCTCGACGTCGTCGGCAAGCGCGCCGTGGACACGCTCAAGACGGAGGTCTACGACTTGTTCGCGGCGGGCCGGCCCGACGAGGCCGAAAGCCTGATGCCGGTGATTCTCGATACGCTCGAAGGCCGGCTCTACGTCATGAAGTTCATGCGGACGTCCGGCGAAGGCGACTACCAGCGCGCCCACGACGAGCTGGTCTCGGCCGGCGAGAAGTTGGCCGCGGCCCTGCCCGGCATCAGCGATCCCAAGATCGCCGAGACGCTCGCGTCGGCGCAGGCCGACATCGCCGAGTACGACCAGGCTTTCTCCCGCGTGCACGACCTGGTGTTGGAGCGCGATCGCCTGGTCCTCGAAACGCTCGACAAGACCGGCCCGGAGATCGCCAAGCTCCAGCACGACATCCAGGACAGCCTGGTCGCCGACGGCGAAAAGGTCACCAAGCAGGCCAAGAGCGCGGTGGTCACGGCCGAATACGCGATCCTGGCCGTCTCCTCCGTAGCGGTGTTGATCGGCGTGGTCGCCGCGTTGTTCATCACCCGCCTGATCGTTCGGCCCGTCCGGGCGACGCTCGGCTGCATCGAAGCCATCGGCCAGGGCGACCTGACCCAGGAAGTGGGCATCAAGCAGAAGGACGAGCTCGGCGAGTTGGCCCAGGGCGTCAACGGCATGACCCGGACCATGCGAGACCTGCTGGGCGACGTCCAGGGCGCTTCGCACGAAGTCGCCGGTGCCGCGACCGAACTCTCCGCCAACGCGGAGCAGATGTCCACGTCCATGCAGGATCAGACCGGCCGGATGCAGCAGATCAACGCCGCGGTCGAAGAGATGGGCCGGGCCGTCGTGGACATCGCGCAGAAGGCCGTCAGCGCTTCGGAGACCGCCAGCAAGGCCGGTCAGTCCGCCAGCGAGGGCGGCGAGGTCGTCAGCCAGACCATCGAAGGCATGGAAGCGATCAGCGCCGCCGTGTCCGCCTCGGCGTCGTCGGTCCAGGAACTCGGCAAGCGCGGCGAGCAGATCGGCCAGATCATCGCCACGATCAATGACATCGCCGATCAGACGAACCTGCTGGCCCTCAACGCCGCGATCGAAGCGGCCCGCGCCGGCGAACACGGCCGGGGCTTCGCGGTGGTCGCCGACGAGGTCCGCAAGCTCGCCGACCGCACCACCAGCGCGACCGAAGAGATCGCCGAGTCGATCCAGGCCATCCAGCAGGAGACCGGCGACGCCGTCGACCGCATGTCCGCCGGCACCGAACAGGTCAAGGAGGGCGTGCAGCGGGCCGAGTTGGCCGGGCAGTCTTTGCAGAGCATCGTCGCCAACGCGTCGGACGTGGCGGGCATGATCCACTCGATCGCCGCCGCGACCGAAGAGCAGAGCGCCACCGCCGAGCAGATCAACCGCGCCGTCGCCGGGGCCGACTCCTCGATCCGCGAGGCCGCCGAGGGCTCGGAACAGGCCTCCATCGCCGTGCTCAGCCTTTCGCAGAAGGCCGAGGAGCTCCAAAGCATGATCGGCCGGTTCAAGCTCCGCGACTGACCGACACCGCCATCACCCCCCTCAAAGCCCACCCCATTTCTTTCGGGGTGGGCTTTTCTCGTTGCGGCTAGATTCCCGATATGCCCAACTACACCCCCACCCCCGCCCGCTACGACCACCCCGATGTCCACCACGACACCCGCTGGTTCCGCCGCTGCGGCCGGTCCGGCCTCATGCTCCCCGCCGTTTCGCTGGGGTGCTGGCATAACTTCGGCGCTCCCGGCACTGACGCCGGCCGGCACGCGGACGAAGCCTCCCTCCACCAAAACGCTCAGCGGATCCTCTTTACCGCGTTTGACCACGGCGTCACTCACTTCGACCTCGCGAACAACTACGGCCCGCCCCCGGGCAGCGCCGAAGCCCGTGTCGGCCGGATCCTCAAACAGGACTTCGCCGGCTACCGCGATGAACTGATCGTCAGCAGCAAGGCCGGCTACGACATGTGGCCCGGCCCCTACGGCGAATGGGGCAGCCGCAAGTACCTGATCGCCTCCTGCGACGCTTCGCTGAAGCGGCTGCAACTCGACTACGTCGACCTGTTCTACTCGCACCGCTACGACCCCGACACGCCATTGGAGGAAACGCTGGGCGCGCTCGACACGCTCGTCCGCCACGGCAAAGCGCTCTACGTCGGCATCAGCAGCTACCCGGCCGAGGTGACCGCGCGGGTCATGCAGCTCTGTGAAACCCACGGCTTCGTGAAGCCCATCATCCACCAGCCGTCTTACTCGATGCTCGACCGGTGGATCGAAGGCCACGACCCGAACCGACCGGGCAACCTGATCGAGACCTGCGGCGACGCGGGCCTGGGCATGATCGTCTTTTGCCCGCTTGCCCAGGGTTTGCTGACGCCCAAGTACCTCAACGGCGTGCCCGAGGACTCCCGCGCCGCCCACGAGGCCGGCTTCCTCGACTCCGATCGCGTCACGCTCGAGCTGATCCGACGACTCAACACCCTGAACGATCTGGCCCAGGCCCGCGGCCAAAGTCTGGCCCAACTCGCCCTGCGTTGGGCGTTGCGCGACCCGCGCGTCACCTCGGCCTTGATCGGCGCGAGCCGTCCGTCGCAGGTGGAGCAATGCTGTAAGGCCCTCGAAGCGCCGCCGCTGAACGACGACGAGCTCCAACGCATCGAGCAAGTCCTCGCCGGTTAACCCGTGCCGAAGCCCGGGCCACCGACCGTGGCCAGCCCGATATACTCAAACCAGTTCGCTCGGAGCGTTCGGCCCATCGACATCGGGCCGGGCTGAGAAGCATCCGCCGAACCTGATCCGGTTCACCCCGGCGTAGGGAACGCGAACCCCACCCACCCCCGAAGCGGTCGCTTAGAGAACACCGGCCGCGCTCAGAGATGGGTCAGGGCTCACGCGTCGCTCCCGCGCCAAACCCGCAGGAGCCCGCCATGTCCAAGCCCTACACCCTCCCGCCCGTCGGCGGCCAGCCCGCCACGACGCCAAACGTCACCACGCCCGGCAGCTTCGCCAATCCGTCGAAGCTCGCCCCCGGCCCCGAAGGCGCCGCGACGTTCTCCTCGCCGGACACGCCCGGCATGCCGCCGCTGCCGACCAAGACCGCGTGGGACTTCCTGCCCGACGGCTGGTCCTGCGGCACCGGCGACGCCGTCCCGCAGGAAAACGGCCACGCCGTAACCACCTTCAAGCACGCCGACGGCATGACCCGTTATGTCGTCCACCCGCGCGGCTTCCAGCCGATCACCCAGCTCGAGTCCGCCCGCCTCGGCATCGTCACACCGCAGATGCGGCGGGTCGCCGAGCGTGAACCGCACCTGTCTCCCGAGCAGGTCCGCGACGAGGTCGCCGCCGGCCGCATGGTCATCCCCGCCAACCGCACGCACTTGAAGTATCACCTCGACCCGATGTGCATCGGCCGGGCGAGCAAGACGAAGATCAACGCGAACATGGGCGCTTCGCCCGTGTCGTCCTCGACCGACGAAGAAGTCGAGAAGCTCAAGTGGGCCGAGCGCTGGGGCGCCGACACCGTGATGGACCTGTCCACGGGCGGCGACCTCGACGCGACCCGCGAAGCGATCGTCCGGAACTCGACGACGCCGATCGGCACCGTCCCGATCTACTCGATGATCATCGGCAAAAAGATCGAAGACCTCGACGAAGCAACCGTGATGGACACCGTCCGCCACCAGGCCGAGCAGGGCGTGGACTACTTCACGATCCACGCGGGGCTGCTCCAGTCCCACATCAAGCTCGCGAAGAACCGCTTGATCGGTCTGGTCTCGCGCGGCGGCTCGCTGCTCGCCAAGTGGATGCTCACGCACCACCGCGAGAACCTCATGAACACGCTGTGGGAAGACATCTGCGACGTGATGCGGGAGCACGACGTCACGTTCTCCATCGGCGACGGCTGCCGCCCCGGCGGGCTCGCGGACGCGACCGACGAACTCCAACTCGCCGAACTGGTCGAGATCGGCAAGCTGACCGAACGCGCCTGGCGGAAGGGCGTGCAGGTCATGGTCGAAGGTCCGGGTCACGTGCCGCTGGACCAGATCGAGTTCAACATGAAGCTCCAGCGGAACCTCTGCCACGGCGCACCGTTCTACGTGCTCGGCCCGCTGGTCACGGACGTCTTCCCCGGCTACGACCACATCACGTCCTGCATCGGCGCGACCAACGCCGCGTACCACGGCGCTTCGATGCTCTGCTACGTCACGCCCAAGGAACACGTCGGCCTGCCCAAGAAGGACGACGTCAAGCAAGGGTGCGTCGCCTACAAAATCGCCGCCCACTCGGCCGACATCGCGCTCGGCATCCCCGGCGTACGCGATTGGGACGACAAGCTCACCAAAGCCCGGGCCGCGCTCAATTGGGAGCAGCACTTCGACCTCGCCTTCGACGGCGACACCGCTCGGGCGTTCCACGACGAAGACCTCGACGTGGACACCGACTTCTGCGCGATGTGTGGCCACGATTGGTGCTCGGTCCGCATCTCCAAGGAGATCCAGGAATGGGCGTCGGACAAGGCCGAAGGGTTCGAGCGAGGCAAGACCGTCAAGTCTGCCGCGCTCACGCCCGAGCAGGCCGAAATCCTCAAGCAGCGGGGCCACCTCAGCCCCGACGAGATCCACAAGCTCGCCAGCAAGACCAAGAAGAAGATCAAGGCCGCCGACGATTCCGGTAAGGCCAGTTGCCACAGCGACTACGTCGATCCCGAGGAAGCCAAGAAACAGCAGGGCGCAGAAGAGCTCGTGCAACTCGACGTCCGGCCCGCGCTGGGCTTGAGCAAAGACGACTCGCTAATCTGACCGACCGATTTTCCCAACGGGACGCGAGAAAACCAAGTGAGCCAGGAACCCAACCCAAAGGAACCCATCCGCGTCGGCGTGGTCGGCCTCGGGATGATGGGCATGACCCACCTCGACGCCTACACGAACCAGGCCCACGCCCGGGTTGTCGCCATCGCCGACATGGACGAAGCCCGGCGCACCGGCCAGGTCAAGGCCGGCGGCAACATCGAAGGCCAGGCCCAGGGCGGCTTCGACTTCGGCTCGGTCAAGCAGTACGCCGACGCCGCCGACCTGATCGCCGACCCCGACGTGCAGCTCGTGGACGTTTGCCTGCCGACCCCCGCCCACGCCAAGTTCGCGATCCTGGCCCTCGAAGCCGGCAAGCACGTGCTGATCGAAAAGCCGCTCGCCCGCACCGCCGAGCAGGCCGCGCAGATCGTCGCCGCCGCCGAACGCGCCCCCGGCTTGACCATGTGTGCCATGTGCATGCGGTTCTGGCCCGGGTGGACCTGGCTCAAGGACGCCGTGGACCAGCGGACGTACGGCCCGGTCCACGCCGCGACCTTCCGCCGCGTCGCCGAGCACCCCGGTGGCGCGTTCTACGAAAACGGCGACGCCTGCGGCGGCGCGATCCTCGACCTGCATATCCACGACGCCGACTTCGTCCAGTACCTCTTCGGCATGCCCGAGGCGGTCACCAGCGTCGGCTACGCCAAGATCACCGACCAACCCGACCACGTCGCGACCCAGTACCACTTCGCCGGCGACGCCGCGCCGCTGGTCACCGCCGAGGGCGGCTGGACCATGGCCAAAGGCTTCGGCTTCCGCATGGAGTACACGGTGAACTTCGCCGACGCGACCGCCGTGTTCGATCTCGCGAAGCCCGAGCCGCTGACGCTCTATCGGCCGGGCGAGGAACCCCAGGCCGTCGCTCTCCCGGAAGGCATGGGCTACGAGCACGAGATCGCGTATTTTCTGGACCGCATCTCCCGAGGTGAAACGCCGGATCGCGTGACCCTTGCCAGCGCCGCCGACTCGGTCCGCCTGATCGAGGCCGAGGCCCGCAGCGTCGCAACGGGCCAACGGGTGGCGCTCTGACCGGAACGCCCGACCCGGCTTTGCCCCGGCCGTCTGACGTGGTTATCCTGCCCGGTTCGACGCGGGGCGAGACGCCCGCCCCGGCAGACTTCCCACATCACCCCCGCCCCGAACACCTATGAGCGACGCCCTCGCCGCCGATCTCCGCGACCCCGACACCGCGAAACAATTCTTCGACGCCGGCTTCCAAGCCGAACAAGATGGCGACCGTCTCGCCGCGATCGAGAAGTACGAAGCCGCTTACGCCGCCGACCCCGAAGACGCCGGCGTGTGCTTCCGTTTGGCCTACCACCTCGACCTGGTCGGCGAGGAGGACGAAGCGATCCACCTCTACGAAGAGTGCTGCCGTCGGGAGCGGGCGCCGCTGAACGCCCTGATCAACCTCGCGGTGCTCTACGAAGACCGCAACAAGTTCGCCCAGGCCGAGCGCTGCGTCCGGCAGGTGCTCGCCACCGATCCGAACCACCCGCGGGCCCGGCTGTTCATCAAGGACATCCTCGCGTCCAAGGGCATGCTTATCGACGACCAGCAAGAGAAGCGGGACGAGAAGGAATCCGCGCTCTTCGACACGCCCGTCACCGACTTTGAGATGTCGGTCCGCACCCGCAACGCGCTGCGGAAGATGGAGATTCGCACGCTGGGCGATCTGCTCAAGGTGACCGAGGCCGAGCTGCGCAGCTTCAAGAACTTCGGCGACGCGTCGCTCGACGAGATCAAGGCCATGCTCGCTCAGAAGGGCTTGCGGCTCGGCCAGGCGGTCGAGCAGCAGCAGGAAATGGTCAAGCAGCAGGTCTACGAACAGCTCCGGGCCGAGACCGGCGGCGACGACGAGATGCTCAACCGCGGCGTGGGCGAGCTCGACCTGTCCGTCCGGGCCCGTAAGGCGCTCGCGCTGCTGTCGGTACAGAGCATCGGCGACCTGGTGATGAAGACCGAGGCCGAGCTGATGGGCGTTAAGAACTTCGGCATGACCTCGCTCGTCGAGATCAAGGAGAAGCTCGGCGAGATGGGGCTGTCGTTGCGTCGCCTGGAAGCCTGAGTTTGGCGAGATCGTTTTGAAACCTCCGAAGCCCACGGGCTCGACCCGTGGGCTTCTTCATGAAACCCGTGCCTACCGAACCCGCGATCACCGAGCGCCAGGCCGGCCGCGTGCTGCTGCTCGATCCTGACGACCACGTGCTGTTGCTGTCGTGTAAGGACCCCGGACGCGACGTCGAGCCGTGGTGGATCACGCCCGGCGGCGGCTGCGATCCCGGCGAGACCCACCGCCAGGCCGCCCGCCGCGAAGCGTTCGAGGAGCTCGGGTTCGATGACCTGGAGCTCGGCCCCTGCGTCTGGACCCGCAGCGCCACGTTCCCCTGGCTGGACCGGACGATCTGCCAGCACGAGCGGTTTTACGTTTGCCGGATCGATGAGCCGCGGCGTCAGCCCACCGCCGCGACGCATACGCCCGACGAGCTGATGTACCTGCTCGGGCATCGCTGGTGGAGCCCGGCCGATATCGCCGAAGCGATCGACCGGGGCACCCGCTTTGCGCCGCGCGGGTTCGCCCGCTGTTTGCATGACCTGCTACGCGACGGCTACCCGGATACCCCCATCGACGTGGGGGTGTAGCGAATAGTCCTGGGTTTTCGGCCTGGTCGCTTAAGCGATCAGGCCTCGGCGTTCCTTAAACGAAACGTGCCCTCGCCTGGCGTCCACCGCGCGACGGACCGGTGATCCGCGGCCCGAGCGGAATCGTTGGCGTGCGGCGGACTTCGTTTCGGGTTTCAGCCGTGCCAGATTCCGGTGAAGGCCTGCCGGGCCGGGCCGGTCATGAAAACGTCGCGGCTGGGCTCGTCCCATTCGAGTTCGAGCGGGCCTCCGGGAAGCCGAGCGGTGAGCCGGCGTTGGGTTTTTCCGGTGAGGACGCCGGCGACGCAGACGGCCGAAGCCCCGGTGCCGCAGGCGAGCGTCGCGCCGCTGCCGCGTTCCCAATGCAGAACGTCGGCGAGGTGTGGGTCCCGGACGAGCACGAAGTGGATGTTCGCGCGCTTGGGGAACGCCGGGTGGGTTTCGAGCTTGGGGCCGAGCGTTTGGAGTTGCCGGCGGTAGTTCTCGAACTGTTCGAGGCTTTCGGCAAAGACGACCGCGTGTGGGTTGCCGGTCGAAAGGCAGGTGGCGATGATTTCGCCGTGTCCCTCGACCTCGAGCTTAACCGTGCTGAGTTCGGAGGTGGGGCGGGTGTGTTGCGTATCGACCGGGATGTCGACGAAGTTGAATTCGGGGCCGCCCATATTGACGCGGACGGCGTCCACCAGGCCCTCGCTGTCGAGCTGGTAATCGAGGGTCAACACGCCGTTATCGGTGTCGATACGCATCGGTCTGGCGTCGCGGGCACCGGGGAACAGCTCGTGGTCGTGAGCGAACTTGCAGACGCAGCGGATGCCGTTGCCGCACATCTCGCCTTCGCTGCCGTCGAGGTTGAACATACGCATGCGGCAGTGGGCGTCCACGCCGGGGCGGGGCGGCAGCACGAGGATCAAGCCGTCGCCGCCCACGCCGAAGTGTCGGTTGGCGATACGCGGGGCGAGTTCTTTCGGGTTGGGCACGTCGTGGGCGAAGCCGTCGACGTAGACGTAGTCGTTGCCGAGGCCGTGCATTTTGACGAAGGGCAGGGTCATGGTCAGTGGTTTGCGTAAGGGGCGGGGTCGGTGAGGCCGGCTTCGAGGAAGCCTTTGAGTCGGAGTTGGCAGGCGTCGCAGTGGCCGCAGGCGTGGCCGTTCGGGGCCGGGTCGTAGCAGGTGTGGGTCAGGGCGTAATCGACGCCGAGTTGCGTGCCGCGCCGGATGATCTGGGCTTTGGTCAGGTCGATCAGCGGGGCGTGGATGGTGATCGTTCGGCCGTCTTCGGTCGCCATGGCGGTGGCGAGGTTGGCCATGTTCGTGAAGGCGTCGAGATATTCGGGGCGGCAGTCGGGGTAGCCGGAGTAGTCGAGGGCGTTGACGCCGAGAAAAATATCGATCGCGCGGATCGTTTCGGCAAAAGCGAGGGCGAAGCTCAAGAAGATGGTGTTGCGGGCGGGGACGTAAGTGACGGGGACGCCGTGGGCCAGCTCGTCGGCGGGGCGGTCCTTTGGAACGGCGAGCGAATCGTCGGTGAGGGCGGAGCCGCCGAAGAGGGTCAGATCGATGGTGGCGACGCGGTGGTCGGCGACGCCCGCTCTTTGCGCGATGGTGCGGGCGGCGTCGAGTTCGAAGCGGTGCCGCTGCCCGTACGCGAAACTCAGGGCGTGAACGTCGAAGCCCTGGTCCTGAGCGATCGCCAGGACGGTGGCGGAATCGAGGCCGCCGGAGAGCAGGACGACGGCGGGTTGAGGGGTGGGTTCGGTCGTGGGCATGCGCGACGGAGTTTACGAGCAACCCGTATGGTCGGCGTAGGGTTCTGGAGGTTGGTGATGGCTGCCTACGCTTGGGCGTGAAACAGAACTACTTCGAGTACGACGGCCAGGGCGGGAGGCAGAACCACCTGTCGCCCGACGAGTTGTTTCCGTCGCCGCAGGTGATGGAGTTCATCCTCGAGCACGGCGAGGACGCGCTGGACGCGATGAACCAGATCGAGGACGACGACGGGGCGGAGTTCATCCGTCAGATGATCGAAGCCGGTTTGCTCGAAGAGCACGTCGACGAAGACGGGAACACGCGGCTTCGGATGACCCAACGCCTGGTGCGCGGTTTCCAACACCGGGCGTTGCTGGAGATGTTCGCCGATCTAAAAAAGGGCAACCGCGATGGTCATCCTTCGCCGGAGCACGGCCGGAGCGCCGAGCGGACCGAGGGCACCAAGCGGTACCAGTTCGGCGACCCGATCAGCGAGGTGGACGTCAACGCGACGCTGCGCAACGCGATTGCGCGGCAGATGTCTCCCGGGGCAAGCGTCCCGCCAGCCGAGTTCATCGACCCGCAGACGCACGACCCGAACGTCGGGCCCAGGCCGGCTTCACGCTTGCCGCTGCGGCTGAGCCTGGACGACCTGGAACTGCATCAGACCGAGAGCACGGCCGACTGCGCGACGGTGATGCTGATCGATCAGTCCGGCTCGATGATGCGATACGGCCGGTTCCTGCACGCCAAGCGGGTGGCGCTGGGCATGGCGGAGCTGATCCGGGCGCGGTTCCCTCAGGACACGATCGACTTCTTCGGGTTCGCGTCGCTGGTCGAGCGGCTGCGGGAGAAGGACTTGCCGCTGATGATGCCCAAGCCGGTGACGATCCGTGATTACGAGGTCCGGCTCCGCGTGCCGCTGGATCAGGCGTACGCGCATCAGGACCGCGTGCCGCCGCACTTCACGAACCTGCAACTGGGCCTACGGCGGGCACGGCAACTGCTGTCACGGAGCGGCGCGAGCAACAAGCAGGTGTTCATCATTACCGACGGCCAGCCGACGGCCCACGTGCAGAGCTCGATGCAGACCGGCGACGAGATGCTGTACCTGCTCTACCCGCCGGACGTTCGGACCCGCGACGCGACGCTGGCCGAGGCGATGAAGTGTCACCAGCAGGGCATCCGTTTGACGACGTTCGCGCTGATCGAGGACTACTGGGGCATGGACTGGGTCGGCTTCGTGGACCAGATCACCCGGCTGACCAAGGGCTTGGCGTTTTATTGTGCTAGCCACGACTTGAGTTCGACGGTGATCGAGTCGTATTTGGGCGGCCGGAAGTCCCGGAAGTTTGTGCACTGAGGCGCGGCCCGGCGGCGGCTCGGGCTCACGACCGTAGGCCGAAGCTCGATCCGCCTAGCGAAAAGTTGAAGAAGAAGCCGCCTTCGCGTTCGTCGCGTTCTTCGGCCTCAACGAAGCGCCCGTTTTCGAATAGCCAGACGCGGGCGTCGCCGTTGGGCAGGTTCCAGCGCACGTCCAGGTCGCCGTCGCCGTCGAGGTCGGCGGCGGGCCGGGGCCGCCAGCCGGCACCGATGCCAAGGGTGGTGACGGTCTCGCCGGTGGCGAAGCGGAGGCGGGTGTCGCCGGCGTCGTTGCGGAAGATGCGGTCGTTGCGGCCGTCGCGGTCGAAGTCGCCGTTGACCGCGACGCGGAAGCCGGCCGGGGCGTTGACCGGGGCGCGAACGACCACGCCGGAGCGGTCGATGCGGTTGAGCTCGCCGGCGCGCATCTCCCAGACGAAGGTGCCGCGGCCGTTGGTCCAGGTCAGGTCGGCGAAGCCGTCGCCGTTGGCGTCGCGGACCGTGCCGAAGCGCGAGCCGATGGGCACGCGCTGGGACGCGAGCCGGACGTCCACGTCGGTCCCGTCCATACGCCAGACCATCACCTCGCGGTTCTTGGAGATCCACAGGGCATCTTGTGTTCCGGAATTGTCGAAATCGGCCCAGGAGCGAGAGCGTCGGGACCACTTGTCTTCGAGGTCGGGCCCGCGGGCTTCGGTATCGACCCGGCCGTCGGGCGTGGCGAGACGCAGCAGGGTGCGGTTCGAATCGCGGTCGCGGAAGATGAAATCGATGTCACCGTCGTTGTCGAAGTCGCCCCGGCCGGCGAGGGCGTAATTGCCGGGCAACGCCTCTTGAATCAGCGGTGCGGCGGGTGGTGGAGGCGTGGGCGTCGGTGCGGGTGGCGTGGGCGTTGGTGCGGGTGGCGCGGGTGTGGGTGCCGGTGGGGCCGGGGCCGGCGGATCGGACGTCGCCTGGAGTAGGCCCTGCTCTTCGAGCGCCCGGAACCAGATCGCGCCCATCACGTCGTAGCCCGCGGCGGTGGGGTGCAGCCAGTCGCCGCTGCGCATGAGGTCTGGGTTGCCGGTGGCGGTGGCTTGGGCGTTGGCTTCGTCGATGTTGCCGAACCAATCGACCCAGGGGTCGCCGTCGTTCTGGGCGTCGGCGCGTCGGCTGCTCGAAAGGTCCAGGCCGTCCACCGCGGCACGGAAGAAGTTGACGGTGGTGATGCGTTCGGCGAAGGCGCGGTCGCTGAGCGCGTTGAGGACCGGGGCGATCTGGTCGTTGTATGCCTGCGTGCGAGCGACCCCGCCGGGGTCGACGGTTTTATCCTCGCCGCGAGAGCCGGGCACGATTTCGGCGAGCAGCACTTGCACGTCCGAGGCAAACGCACCGGCCCGCCACTGATCAGCCATTTCTTCGAGCAGGGTGTGCAACTCGTCCGCCGCACGGTTGGGGTCGAAACGCGCGGTATTGATGCCGATGTGCAACAAGATCACGTCGGGCTTTTCGCCGGCGTCCAATACCCGGCCCTGGCGGAAGGCGTCGGTGGCGGAGAGGATGAATTCTCCCTTGCTGTTGGTGTAAGAGTCGGCCGCGCGGCTGCCCTGGATCGCGAAGTGATCGTTGTCGTAGCCGCTGCCGTCGCTGAGCGCGCCGACCATGTCGTAGTTCACGCCCGCGCGGTCGAGCCGTTGGGTCAGCGCGGCCCGGTACGACTGGTCGATGCTGCCGATGCCCAGCGTGAGCGAGTCGCCCAGTGCGAGGATCTGCAGCGGCTCGGCGGACATGAGCCGACGGGGCTCGAGCGGCTCGAAGCGGGCGGCGGGATAAGACGCGGTGAAGGATTGGGACATCGTCGGGCTCGCGCGTGCGGGGCGGAGGCAAGGATCGGTCGGCGGGCCAGCCGATCGAAACTGCGTGTCTTCGATCAGCGGACCGGTCGAAGAAACGACACGCCATCCGTGGTGAGTCGGGGCGGCGTCGCGGTCTCGCGACGCTCGATACGGATCGATGGCGGGGCCCCGATCTCGTTTCCCACGCAATGTATGTCGGAGGCGAGCCTAAATCCAGAAGAGAGCTCGATTTGGCCGGATCACGAAGCCACGCTCGTTTCCCAAGAAATCGCGCGGGAAAACGGCCAGAGTCCGTTAAGATTTCGCGATGCGCCGCGTTTTCTCCCGTATTTTTCGACGATTTTCGAGCCGTGCGGACCTGCTGGTCCTGAGCGTGGTTCTTGGCCCCAGCTTGGCGGCTCACGCTCAAGCCGATGAACCGGTCGGTTATTACGACTCGGCCACCGGCACCGGCGCGACGCTCAAATCACAGCTGCACGACATCATCGACAACCACCGGGTGTTCAGCTATGGCGCGCTACGTTCGCTGCTCCAGGAGACCGACGCGGTCCCGGGCCAGCCCGGGTTCATGGACGTGATCTACGACACCGCTCATGTCAACGTCGCGGCCATCAACCCCAACGGCTCGATCCCGGGGTGGGATTCGGCGGCGACGTGGAACCGCGAGCACACGTGGCCGCGCTCGCGGGGCGTCGGCTCGTCGGGGCCCGACAACTCAGACCTGCACCACCTCCGGCCGTCGCTCACGCAAACCAACTCCGACCGGGGCAGCCTCAGCTTCGGCGGCGCGTTCGGCTCGCGCGGTGGCGACGCCGGCACGATCAGCGACGGCGGGTTGGTCTGGTACCCCGGCGACGAGGACGCCGGCCGCGTCGCGCGGTCGATGTTTTATACCGCCGTGCGTTACGACGGCTCCGACTCCCAAACCACCGACCTCGAGCTGAGCAACTCGGCCAATCCGGGCACCAACCAACTCGGTCGGCTCGATCGCCTGCTCGAGTGGCACTACGCCGCGCCGGTCGACGACTTCGAACGCTTGCGTAACGACCGCGTCTTCGGCCACCAGAACAACCGCAACCCGTTCGTCGATCGCCCGGAGTATGCGTGGTCGGTGTTCAAGGATCAGCAGAACGATTCGCGGCTGACGCTTCGCCACGGCACGGAGGCCAGCGACGGGAGTTCCACGCAGGCGATCGAGTTTGGGCCGGTGATTGTCGGAGCCGCTTTGCCGTCCACGCAGGACGTGCTGCTGTTGAAAGAAGGTCTGGCGGGCACGTACTACGAAGTCCGCACGACCGGCGGCGCTTCGAGCGCACAGGCCGGGCGGTACAACGCGTTCGAGATCGGGTCGATCGACATGGCGACGCTAAACGTCGGCTTGACCGGCAGCACCGCGACGCCCGGCACGCTCAGCGGCAGCGTCATCATCGACAATCTCGACGTCACCACCGGTCGGGGTACCGGCTTTGGAGCGCTCGACGGCGACGACACGATCAGCCTTTCGTTGGATGTGCTGGCGCACGCGAACCCCTCGTTCGCCGCCGATCAGGACGTCGATGCGTTGACGTTGGACCTGGGGCAGATCGATCTGGCCAGCGGGGACATCTTCCTGGACTTCGGTTTCGAGATTTTCAACCTCGACGCCGCCGACGGGCTGACCGCCGACCTGCGGAGTCTCGGCGTTTCGGCGTCGGGCGACACGTTTGCGTTCAATGTGTTCCCGACGACCTTCGAAGTCGCGGCGGGATCGAGCCGTGAACTGTTCGCGATGGCCGGCGGTTCGGGGCCGCCACCCGGCGAATACACGGCGACGTACGAATTTCAGTTCGCCGACGCGGACCTTCCCGGCGCGACGACGTTGGAGCCCCTGACCTTGACGCTGATCGCCGAATTGGTCGACGGTTCGGCGTTCTTGCCGGGCGACTTCAACGACAGCGGTCAAGTCGAACAGGGCGACCTCAATCTGGTCTTGAACAACTGGGGGCTGGACACCGACGCGACGGGGGTGCCCGCGGGTTGGGTGAACGACGCCGATCTCTCCGGCGTGGTCGATCAGGCCGAGCTGAACCTGGTGCTCAACAACTGGGGCGTCGCCGCGGCACCGGCGTTGCGTGGCTTCGCGGTGCCCGAGCCGGGGATGGGTTTAGCGGGCTTGGCGGCGCTGTGGGCGGGTACGCGAACGCGGCGGCGGGGCCTGGTCGCTTAAGCGGCCGGGCCGTGGGTCGTCAGACCCAGACGTTCATGAACAGGGCGTCTTCGATGTTCTTGCCGACGAGCTTGCCGACGGTCGACGTCACGAATTTCACCTCGTACTCCGGGTGCTTGTCGAGCCACTCGTTGATCTGCTCGTCGATGTTTTCGATCGCGTCGGGGCGGAGCTTGCAGAAGAAGGTCTTGACGTGGGTGGCGCCCTGGCCGGTGACGTTGGTCTTGCGCGACCACTTGTCTTCGTGGGGGATGCGCTGGCCGCCGAACATCTGGATCATGGAGCCGCCGAGCGTGCCGCCAGAGGTGCCGGCCGCGCCGGCCTTGGTGTCGTGGCTGTCGTCCGCGGAGAGGTCGATCTCGATGGGGGTGAGGTCTTTGTCGCCGTGGTCTTCGGCGTCGTCGATCTCCTCGAGTTCCTCCATCGGGATGGGGATCGCGTCGGCGAGCAGTTCGTCGTCAGTCTTTTTCGGGCGGTCGGAACCAGACATGAGGCACTCCGGCGAGAAGGGGAACAGGCGGGCCGGGAACGATGGGCGGAATCGCCTTATGCAGATTACCGCTTGGCCGCGGCGGGCCCAAACGCGCGGGCGTGCAATTCCCAGGCTTCGTCCGTGAGGCGTCGCCACCGGACTTCGAGCGGCGGCGTGCCGGGGGCGTGCAGGAGCAGCGTGCCGCCGGCTGCAGATTGATCCAGGACGTCCAGCGTGCCGGCCGCGACGCGTGTGACGAAGCCGCGTCCGCCGGACACGGGCCCCTGTCGCGTGAGGTACGCCCGGCGGTGCGGGGGCCGCGGCGTGAGCGGCACGCTCGGTAGTTGGGCCCAGGCGTCCCAGGGCACGCCGACGCGGAACGTGGTCATCGGCTCGGCGGCGGCTCGTGGGCCGGGTGTTTCGAACATCCAGTCGAAGTGCGTGTCGCCGCGGCGGGCGTGTCGGAGCAGGACGGTGCGGAGGCGTTGCATGAGCGGGCGTTTGGGGTTCGGTGATCGGCACCGGATCGCCTCTCCGGGGCGGTTGGCGTTTGCTGGAGGCGCTGGCCGATCTTATGGTTGCCGCAGCGTCGTCCCCCCGATCAGGAACCCGCCATGCCCACCACGCTTCCCCGCACCGCCGTTCGCCGCCGTGCCCGTTCGGCCGCCTTGGCCGCAGGGCTGCCGGTCGCGACGTGTTTGTTGGCCGCCGTTGTCGCGTTGCCCGGCTGCAAGAACGCCCGAGATCACGTGAGCCACACGGTCGATCGTTCGGTCACCGGAACGCTGGACAACTTCGCGGTGCACCGCAACCGCGGGTACGAGCAGTACCGAGCCGGCGACTACGCGAACGCCGCGGAGTCGTTCCGCGCGGCCGCCGACCGCTCGAGTTCGGACGTGGCGTCGCATTATTGGTGGGCGGTGTCGCTGATCAACCTGGGGCAATACGCCGACGCGCAGCTGCCGTTAGAGCAGGCCTGGGCGATTACGGACGACGACGGCCCGTACACCTCCCGCATCCTAGACCGTTTGGCCGAGGTGTACTTCCAGCAGGGTCGCAGCGAAGAGCTGTACACGTTCCTGGACGAGGCGATCGTGCGGTACGGCCGGCAGACTCGGGACTACGCGCGCAAGGCGTTTTATCTGACCAAGTCGGGCGACCTGGACGGCGCGAAGCTGGCGTTCATCGCGGCGGCCAATTTCGCCGAGCCTGGCGACGCGGGGCCGTACGTCTCGCTGGCGGATTTTTTCGAGTCGGTCGGGGAGAATCCGAAGGCTCGCGTGGCGCTGCGGTATGCGTACTTCATCGACCCTGAATTCGAAAACCTCGCGGGCCGGCTCGCGGGGTATGGCGTGGTGCTCGGGCCGGCGGCGGGCCTGCAGCCGGTGCTCCCGCTGGATTTCTGACCCCCGCCGCCGGGCGCGTCGAGCCTGCCGGTTGGTTTTCCGCACGGACGCGGCCCGCACGGAACCTGCTCCATGAACATCGTGATCTGCGGCGCCGGCGAAGTCGGCCGTCACTCGGCGGAGGTGCTCGCGCCCGCCGGCCACAACATCACGCTGATCGACCGCGACGAGGACAAGCTCGCGCAGATCGATCAACTCGTCGACATCCGATCCCTGCCGGGCGACTGCACGCGGGCCGAGGTCCTCAAGCAGGCCGGCGTGGACGACGCGGACCTGTTTATCAGCGCGACCCGGGACGACGAAGTGAACCTGCTCAGCGCCTCGGTCGCCGCGGCGTTGGGCTGCGATACGACGATCGCGCGGGTACACCACAGCCAGTACTTCGAGGGTCAGGGCATCGACTACGCCGGGCACTTCGGGATCGACCACCTGGTCTGCCCCGAGCACACCACGGCGGTCGCGGTGGCCACGACCCTGCGCTCGCCGGGCGCCCAGGAGGTCGAGAACTTCGCCCGCGGTTCGATCGAACTGCACCGGCTCACCGTGGGCGAGAACGCCAAGGCGGTGGGCAAGCCGCTAAGCGAGATCAGCCTGCCCAAGTGTTGCCTGGTCGCGGCGGTCAAACGGGGCGACGAGGCGTTCCGGCCTACGGGGGCGACGGTGCTCAAGCCCGGCGACTTGGTCACGCTGCTCGCGGACGAAGAAACGATCACCAAGGCGTTCAAAGTGCTGGGCGTGGACGCGCCGCGGCGGTACAAGGTGATGGTCATGGGCGGCACCACGCAGGGCGTGTGGCTCTGCCGGGAGCTGCGTCAGCGGTATTTCCAAGTCCGCCTGTTCGAGGTGGACGCCGACCGCGCGGCCATGCTCGCCGAGAAGCTGCCGTGGGTCACGGTCCTCTCGGGCGACATCATCCACAGCGACGTGCTGCTGGACGAGCGGGTGGACCAGGCGGATGCGTTCGTGGCGGTGACGGACGACGACGAGACGAACATCCTGGCGGCGGCCCGGGCCAAGACCATGGGCGCGAAGCAGGCGATCACCGTGCTGCAGCGTTCGACGTACCTCCACCTGCTGCGGCACGTGGGCGTGGACCGGGCGTTTTCGCCGCGGAGCACGGCGGTCAACGAGATCCTGCGGCGTATCGAGGGCGGGCCGGTGCGGAGCCTGGCGACCCTGGCGGACGGTGTCGCGGACGTGTTCGAGGTCCGGGTCGGCGAGAAGGCGACCGGCGCGACCGGCAAGCCGCTGCGTGAGGTCGAGCTGCCCGAGCACGCGTTGGTGGCGGTGATCCAGCGGGAGGGCAAGTCCTTTGTGCCCGGCGCCGACGACGAGCTCAAGCCTCGGGACACGGCCATGGTGGTCGCGCCGGGCTCGGCGCGGAAGTCGCTGCGGAAGGTTTTCACGGGCTGAGCCCGAGGCGTCGAATCGGCCATGAATTACGCGATGGTTTGCCGACAACTCGGGCTGCTCACCTGGGTCCTCAGCGCGTGTCTCTCGGGTATCGCCGGGTTCGGTTGGGTCGAACACCGGCTGGGCTATCCGGGCGACCGGGAGGCGGCGATCGCGACGGCGCTGGCGGCGGGGTTGGGGGCGGTGCTGGGTTTGGTGTTTGTGTTGCTGGGCCGGAAGCTTCGTGGCGACAAGGCGCGTCCTTCGGGTGAGACGGCGGACGGCCTGCCGGCAGTGGGCGCGGCCGAGACGCTGCAGCGGCGGGACGCGTTCTTGCTGACCGGAACCGCGTGGGTGTTGGGCGGCGTGGTCGCGGCGTTGCCGTATTTCTTCTGGGCGCTGCTGGGCGGCGCGGCCGAGCTCGCGCCGGCCGAGCCGTTCGCGGTCGAAGCGGTGAACGGCACCGGGAACACCTACTTGGTTCGGCCGGGCCACGAGTTCGAAAGCTTCGCGTCGTGCTACTTCGAGGCGGTGTCGGGGCTGACGACGACGGGGGCGACGGTGTTGGGTGAGCGCGGCGGGATCGACGATCTGCCGCGGACGCTGCTGTTGTGGCGGTCGCTGACGCACTGGCTGGGGGGGCTGGGCATCGTGGTGTTGTTTGTGGCGGTGCTGCCCAGCGTCGGCGCGGGGGCCAAGCGGCTGTTCCAGAGCGAAAGCTCGGCGCAGGACGGCGGCGTCCGGCCGCGCATCGGCGAGACGGCGCGGCTGCTATGGGTCATCTACATGACGCTCACGGGCACGGCGATGGCGACCTTCATGGCCTGCGGTATGGACTGGTTCGACGCGCTCAACCATGCGTTTTCGGTGATGGCGACCGGCGGGTACAGCCCGAAGGGCGCGTCGGTGGGGCATTACGACTCGGCGTGGCTGGACTTCTCGTTCGTGCTGTTCATGATCCTGGCGGGCACGAACTTTGCGATCTTTTATCGCACGGTGCGCGGCAACTGGACGGCGGCGTTGCATGACCGCGAGTTCCAGGTGTTTCTGGGGCTGAAGTTCGCCGTCGCTTTGGTGATCACGTGGAACCTGTGGGGCGGCCAGATCGTCACGACGGCCGGCGAGCAGATCGACGAAGCTGGGGCGGGCACGGCGTTCCGCTACGCGTTGCTCCAGACCGCCTCGCTGCACACCGGCACCGGGTTTGCGACCGCGGACTGGGACGACTGGTCACGGATGTCGCTCGCGCTGCTGTTCGGGTTGATGATGATCGGCGGGTGCGCGGGGTCGACGGCGGGCGGGATCAAGGTGATCCGTGTGATCATCGCGCTGCGGGTGTTCGCTTACGCGATGGAACGCAGCTACCGGCCGACCGTGGTGCGGACGGTGAAGGTCGGCGGCAACCCCATCGACGCGGAGACGCGCACGGCGGCGATGACGTTTCTGCTGCTGTGGCTCTTGATTCTCGCGCTGGGCGTGTTCGGGCTGGTTTTGCTGGAGCCGAACCCCGAGGGTGGCGGTCGGCTGGATCCGATCACGGCGTTGCTCGCGTCGCTGGTGACCTTAGGGAACGTCGGGCCGGGCATGTACGAGATCGGGGCGACCAAGCACTTCGGGTGGTTCAGCGATTCGAGCAAGTACCTGCTGAGCCTGCTGATGGTGCTGGGGCGGCTGGAGCTGTTCGCGCTATTGGTGTTGTTCACGCCGCGGTTCTGGCGGGGGAACTGACGCGGCGTCGGCGCGGCGGGCTCACAGCTCTCGTAGGGCGGCGAGCACGTCGGGAACCACGTCGTCGATGGGGCGATCGACCTTTGCGCCGGCGGCGCGGGCGTGCCCCCCGCCGCCGAACTTGGCGGCGAGCCGGGCAACGTTGACGGCGCGGTCGGTGCCGGCGTCGAGCGGGGCGGGTTTGGAGCGGAAGCTCATCTTGGTTTGCGGGTGCTTGCCGCCGTTCGCGTCCGCGACCTCGTGTTCGGTAACGAGCACGACGACCTGCACGTCGTCAACGATCTGCGGGATGTCGACGAGGCGTTCGGTTTCGTCGGGTCGTGCGCCGGTTTGTTCGAAGTCCGATGCACGGAGGACCATGACCGCGGCGTGGTGCTCGGGCAGCAGGTGGAGGTTGGACACGGCGCGGCAGAGCAGGTTGAGTTTCTCGGGGCGTTCGGCCTGCTCGAGGCGTTGGTATAGGCCGGCCGCGTCGGTGCCCATGCGCAGCAGGCGGGCGGCGAGCTCGTGGGTCGCGGGCGAGGTGTTGGAGAAGCGGAACCACCCGGTGTCGGAGGCGATGCCGACGAACAGGGCGTCGCGGGTGACCGGCGGGAGCGGCTTGTACCCGGCCGTGTCGGTCTGCCGTCGGCCGGGGGGTACGCGGGGTTCGACCATGAGCTCGATGAGCTCGGCGACGATCTCGCAGGTCGCGGCGGCGGTGCCATCGATCAGCCGTCGGGGGGCGGGCACGTCGCCGGAGAGGTGGTGGTCGATGATGAGGGTTTGGTGGAGACGGGGTTCCACGACGGCGCGGAGCGGGCCGAGTTGCGAGTAAGCGCCGGTATCGACGATCACGATCTGGGTGGGCTCGGGATCGAGTGCCGCGTCGATGGCGGCTTCGACGCCGGAAGGATCGGCGGGCTCGAAGACGTCCAGCGTGTCCGCGCCGTCGAGGTTCCGCAGGGCGTCGGGGATGGGGGGGACGAGCAAGCCCCGGCAGGGTCGGCCCAGGCCGCGCAGGGTGGTGACCAGGGCGAGGACCGAGCCGAGCGCGTCGCCGTCGGGCTTGGCGTGGGTGAGCACGAGGGCGGGGCCGTCGGCGTCGAGCAGCGCGTTGGCGGCGGCGGGCAGCGTGAGGTTGGCCGAGTAGTCGTCGGTCAAGCGGGCACCGGGGCGGAGAGCGAGTCGGTCGACAGCAGGGTTTCGATCCGTTGCAGGTCGCGGCGAAGCTGCGCGACCAGCGGGTCGAGGCCTGGGAAAGCGTACTGGTCGCGGACCCAGCGGACAAAGCGAAGGGTAAGGGGCCGGTCGTACAGATCGCCTGCGAAATCCAGGAGATGGGCCTCGACGGTGGTTTGTCGCCGCCCTTGGAACGTCGGCTTGGTGCCGATGGAGACGGCGGCGGGGTGGACGCGGCCGTCGACGGTTTGGGCGTGGGCGGCGTAGACGCCGTCGGCGGGGACGATGCGGCCGCGTAACGCGCCGGCTTCGAGATTGGCCGTAGGGATGCCCAGCGTGCGGCCGCGCTGCTCGCCTCGGACGACGGGGGCGGTCAATTCGAACGGCCGACCCAGGCAGACCGCCGCGTCGCGCACCCGGCCGCGCCCGATCAGCCAACGGATCAGCGAGCTGCTGACGGGGACGGTCTGGCGGTCGGCGAGAACCGCTTGGGCCCGAGGGCGCTGGACGGCTCGGAAGCCGTGGGTTTCGCCGAGCTTTTGGAGCAAGGCGTGGTCACCCGCGCGGTGCTTGCCGAAGCGGAAGTCCGGGCCCTCGACGATGGCGACCGGGGCGAAGCGGGCGACGATGTCGGCGACGAACCGCTCGGCGGTCTGTTCGAGCGTGGCGGGCTCGATGGGCATGACCTCCACGGCGTCGGCTCCGGCCTGCTTAAGCCAGGCGACGCGCCGCTCCGGGGCGTCGATCTGCGGCGGCTCGCTGCCCGGCCGGAGCACCGCGGTGGGCGGCGGATCGAACGTGACGGCGACGACGCGGGTCTCGGTCGACTGTTCGGCCGCGCGGCGTCGCGCTTCGGTAAGCAACGCGCGGTGCCCGAGGTGGACGCCGTCGAAGTTGCCGATGGTCAGGACGGTGCGCGGAGGCATGCGGAGGATCGTAATCCGGCGTACACGAACCCTCGCCCGGGCCGGAGTGGGGCCGCGGGTTCGGAACGAGGTCAGGGGGCTTCGAGTTGGGCCGGAGCGTCCGACTCGGCGATGCGGACGAGCAGGTCGGCGACGGCCGGCAGGGCGAAGCTGGCGGTGTAATGGTTGCCCGAGAGGCGGACGAAGCGTTGGGAAGTTAAGCCCACGGCGTCGGCGAAGGCTTGGGCGTTGCGCGGCGGGATCACCGTGTCGTTGCGGGCGGCGAGCAGCCAGGTGGTCGCCGGGTCGAGCCGGTGAGCGACGTTGAGCGGCTCGAGCGGGGCGATGAGGCGGGCGCGCTGTTCGGCGTCGATGCCGCTGCGTTCGAGGGTTTGTCGGAAGCGGGCGGCGTCTTTTCGGCCGTGTTCGATGGCGTCGAGCGCGTGCCCGCCGCCTAGTAGCAGGAGCAAGGCGTGCCGGCGGGCGTCCAGGCCCGCGGCGACGGCGGCGGGGAAGGAGCCCAGCGAGCTGCCCTGAAGCACCACGCGGTTCGGGTCGATCCCGGGCAGCGCGGCGGCGGCGTCGCAGGCGCGGCGGACATCGGCGACGCCACGGGCGGCGTGGCGGAGCGCGACGACGCCGGGCCAGTCGGCGTTGTCGGGGCCTCCGGGCAGCCGGGATCGTAGGCCGTAGCCGGGCAGGTGCACGAGCACGGCGTGGACGCCGCGGCGGGCGATCGCGGTGGCAAGCAGCTCGGTTAGCGGCGTCTGGGGGTGCAGCGTGTGGACGAGCACGACCGCGGGGCGGGGGGCGGGCGGCTGCTCGCGGCCATCCGCGACGAACCAGCGAGCGGTGACGGTGGCCAGCCGCGGGTCGTCGGAGCCGTGCGCGGAGGGAAAGCGGACCGCGCGGACGAGCGGGGACGCGTCGGGGCGGTGGGCGGGCTCGGCGACGACCTCGAACGGCTCGGGCGTCCACGCCACCGATCGGAAGGCCTGGGCGAACGCGGCGTGAGGGGCGGGGTCGGGCGACGGCGGGAACGGCGTGTCGTGGGCGCTGAAGGTGTCGGTGCCGTGAGCGCCGGCGACGAAGCAGATCGCCAAGGCCGCCGCAACGCAGAGCGGGTGGGCCGCCCCCGAAGTTTGTCCACGCGACGCGCAACGCGGAAGAGCCCGGACTAAGAAGGCGTGCTTCATGCCCGGATCGTATGGCTGGCGGCTCAGTCGATGAGCACTTCTTGGCCGCCGCGTTCGGCCGAGGCGTAGATCGCTTCGAGCATCTGCTGGAGCATCAGGCCGTGTTCCGCGGGGGCGCCCATGGGCGAGCCGGTGCGGAGGTGATCGATGAAGTTGCCGAGCTTCTTGCGGAAGTAGTCGGTCCAGCCGTGCTTGGGCAGGTACGCGGGCTGGCTGTTCATCATGTAGCCGTTGGCGTCGTTGAACAGTTCGGAGGTCGACCACTTCGCGCCGCCTTGCGTGCCCATGACCTGGAAGTCCATGGTGGTGCCGACGTGCTCGTGGTGGGCGGCGAAGCTGGACTCGATGTGGATGACCGCGCCGTTGTCGAACCGGATCGAGCCGACGGCCAGGTCTTCGACCGTGTAGGTCTCCCAATCCCAGCCGGCCCAGTCGGCGTGGACTTTCGACGACGCTTCGGAGTTGCCCAGGTAGGTGTCGGTCATGCCGGTCGCGGCGACGGGCTTGGGCGAGCCCATGGTGAAGTGGCACATCTCCAGCGCGTGGACCCCGATGTCGATCATCGGTCCGCCGCCTTGTAGTTCCTTTCGGCCGAACACGCCCCAGTTCGGGATGCCGCGGCGGCGCAGCGCCCAGACACGCCCGAAGCGCAGGTCGCCGAAGAAGCCGGCTTCGCGCTGCCGCAGCAGGAACTGCGTCTTGGGGTCGTAACGGAACTGGAACCCGATGCACAGCTCGCGGTCGCTCTTCTCGGCGGCGGCGATCATCGCGCGGCACTCGGCGACGGTCATGGCCATCGGCTTCTCGACGACGACGTGGGCCCCGGCCTCGAGGGAGGCGATCGTGTTCGGGGCGTGAAGGCTGTTGGGCGTGCAGACCGTCACCAGGTCGGGCTTGAGCGCGTCGAGCATGGCGTGGTAGTCGGTGAAGCACCCCGCTTGTGGGACGCCGTATTCCTCACAACGCTCGTGCATCAGCTTCTCGTTGAGGTCCGCCATGCCGACGATCTGCACGTCGTCGCGTTCGTTGAGGGCGATGAAGTGCTGAGCGGCGATGCCGCCGGTACCGATGAAGGCGGCGCGGAGAGGCGGGGTGACGGCGGATTCGAGGGCGGCAGACAAGGGCGGTGCTTTCGGAAATAGGGGGTTGGGCAGACGGTCGGCGAGACGATCGGCCAAGCGTCGGAGCGGGGAGCGTATAAGCAAAGAGCGGACGTGGGGAGCGGCCGATAGATGAATTGCAGCAGCGTGAGTCGGCCGCCGTGCGTCGCGGGGTCGGTTCCGCGTGGCTCGAAATCCGCATGGCCGCGTCCCAATCCAAGCCGTCACCCTCTCGACCCGAGTCCGAGAACGCGCCGCTCCCGCACGTGCTGGACCTGATCCAACACCGGCGGACCCGAATGCTCTGGATCGCCGTGGCCCACACGTTGGTCGTCGCCGTGGCGGTCGGGGTGATCTGGTGGGCGACGCAATCGACGGGCACTCCGCGGGCGCAGGCGAGCGGTTGGCCGACCACGAACGCGTGGCCGGAGCCCGCCGCGGACGCCTCGGGTTGGCCCGAAGCTACGCCGGCTGCCATACCGGTCCCGCCGGGCTCCGAGCCTCGCGACGCCCGGCCGGAGGTGCCCGCCGACTCGCCGCTCGCGGCTCGGCCCAAGCTCTCGGCTCCAACGACGGCCACCTCCGACACGCCGACCGAAACACCGGGTATCTCCGATCGGCCATCGCCGATTATCGATCCGCCCGACGCCGAGCCTCAAGGCGAGGAACACGCTCAAGCTTCAGCCAACGTCGAAATCGTGCCTCGCTTGGTCCAGTTGCCCCGCCTCGAAATCCCTGAAGGTGCGGGCTTGCTTGAGACCTTGAGCGAAGCCGCGCCCCGCTCCGAAACGCCAGCTTCGGCGTCGGAACCGGGTTCGGCGATCCGTTTGCCGCCGGGCGGCATTCGACCGGTTCCCGAAGCCACCCCCACGCCGGTCGAATGGGCCGAGCCCGTCGACGACCCCTCCGAACCATCGGAGCAAGCCGTCGCGCTGACCACCGGGCAGATCCAAGTCGAAGCGCCGAAGCCCGAGCCCGAATCGGAGCCGATCCAAGCGCAAGCCTCGACCAGCGTCGCGCTGACCCCAGCCGAAACAACGGCCTCCGCGGACCCGCCGCACACGGCGGAGACGCCGGAACCGGAGGCTCCGGAGCGGGTGGCCGCCGACGCGGAACCCCGCGGGCCTGAAGCCGAAGCCGAACCCGCGGTCGCCGTCGCGCCGACCCTGCCCCGCGACTTGACCACCGGTTCGTTCTACGGCTTATCCGCCGGACGCCGCACCGTCTACCTGCTCGACGCCTCGGGTTCGCTGCTCGACACCCTGCCGTTCGCCATCGAAGAACTGTACCGCTCGGTCCGCACGCTCGACGCCCGGCAGCACTACGCCGTCGTGTTTTTCAACGGCGACGGCGTGCTCGAAGCCGCGCCGGGCGGCATGCAACCCGCCTCGCGGGCCCACCTCTCCGAGACGCTCACCTGGCTCGAGCCCCGCCTCGACCACGTCCGCGCCAAGGGCCGCCCCGACGCCGCCGCGGCGCTCGCCCACGCCCTGGCCCTCCAGCCCGACACGATTGTCTTGCTCTCCGACGGCGTCACCGGGCTCCGCGACCCCGCCGGCGACCGGCGGCGGCTCGTCACCCTGCTCGAACGGCTCGGCCGCGGCGTCCGCGTCCACACCGTCCAGTTCATCGACCCCGACCCGCTCGCGGCGCGCGGCCGGCTCGGCACCCTCGAACTGCTCTCGTCGCTCTCGGGCGGTCGGCACCGCTTCGTCGGTCTCGATCAAGTCGCGCCCAGGCCCCGCCCGTAAGCGCCAGCCCGCCTGCCGATGCCGTGATTCGAGGGTTGCCCGTATCCCCCACGGCCGGCGCACGGGATCCGTGTCTTCGCCCCGCCGGTCGAAACCCCTTGGTACGCTAGAGGTTTCACGCAAGACCGACGCCTCGCCGCCCGCCGCGCATGCCCCCACGCGACGACATCTCGCCCCCGGAGCCGCCGCCGGCCCCCGATCAAGCCCCGGCTTTCGACCTCCCGGACCCACCGGATGCGGACGAGGTCAACGTCGCCGACGAGGTCAACGCGACGCTCAACCTCCTGCTGCCGTGGGGCATCTCGCTCCTGCTGCACGCCGGGGCCGTCTTGCTCGCCGTCTTCGCGGTGTGGACCGTCGTGATCGCGACCACCGACGAAGAAACCGTCATCCCCGAGCTCGAGCTCTCCGCCACGCCCGACGCGCCGCTCGTCCAGCAGACGCAGGTCCGCGAGATCAGCACGCCCGAGCCCCAGCAGGCCCCTACCCCCACGCCCACGCCGCAGCCCACGCCTACCGAAACGATCGACCTTTCGACCCAGCTCGTCGGGCTCGCGGGACCGTCGTCCTCGGTGCCCTTCGGCGCGACGATCTCGGGGCCACAGCTCCAAGCCAACTTCATGGGCTCCCGCGGCGGCAATGCCAAACGCATCGTCTTCCTCATCGAGTCCGGCGGTTCGATCGTAGACACGCTGCCCTTCGTCCTCGAAGAACTCAAAAGCTCTATCCGCAAGCTGGCAGAGCAGCAACGCTTCACCGTCATCTTCTACGCCGAGCATTACGGCCGCAGCGGTTTCATCGAGGTGCCGCCCAACAACCTCCAGCCCGCCACCGCTCAACACAAGCAGCGGGTCATCACTTGGATGGACCTCGACCAGCGCCACATCTACGCCGGCGGCAAGTCCAACGTGATCCCTGCGCTGCAGCGGGCCCTGTCGTACCGGCCGCAGCTGATCTTCTGGCTCACCGACAACCCGCTGGGCGAGGGCGCGTTCCTCATCGACCGCGATCGCCTGCTCGATTCGATCGAAGATACGAACCGCAACAACACCAAGATCAATACCATCCAGTTCCTTTATCCTGACCCGTTCATGGAGGCCGGCCAACGCGCAACGCTTGAAGTCGTCGCCGAACGGTCCGGCGGGAAGTTCCGCTTCGTCGACGCCCGGGAGCTCGGATTGGAATGACACGCACGCCGCCGCGAGCCAAACGAAAAGCCGGCGTCCGTTTGCGTCACGCCGCCTTCGCCGTCGCCTGGGTCTGCGGGTCGCTCGCGGTCGCCGACCAGATCACCCTCGACGGGATCGCGGTGCCCGGCATCGAGATCGTCGGCATCCGCGACGGCCACCTCGTGTACCTCGTCGCCGGCGCCGAACGCATGTCGCCGTTGGAGGAGGTCACCAACCTCCGCATCGACGCCCATCCGACCTACACCCAAGCCGTCAACTTTCTCGAAGCCGGCCAGGCCCGCGACGCCGCGGGCATGCTCCGCAACGTGCTCCGCAACGCCAACCGCAACGAAGGCTGGCTCCGGCAATACGCCTCCTGGCGGCTCGTCCAGGCGATCGACGCCCAGGGTGCCGGCGAAGAAACCGCCGCCGCGTTCGCCGCGCTGGTGAGCATCGGCCCCGACCCGTTCTTTCTGGCCGACCCGCCGACCCGCAGCCTCGCCGGCTTGGAGGGCGACGGCCTCGACCGCGCCCGGGCCGTCCTGGAGCGTGCCCAGCGCAACGCCGGCGACGAAGCCCGCGCCGCGTTGCAAGCCATGATCGCCGTGCTCGACGGCGAAGCCCCCGCGGCCGCCAACGAGCCGGACGCCGTCAACACGGACCCCACCGTCACCCCCGGGCGGCACGCCGAGTCCGCGGTCGCCCTGCCCGCGACGCTAGCCAGCTCCGACGACCCCGCGGTCGATCTGCTGCGGCGGGGCCGCTTCGCCGACGCCGTCACGATGGTCGATAGCCAGCTCCGCAACGACCCCGGCCGGCTCCAGCAGCGCACGTTCGTCCGGGCCGTCGCCATGCTCAAGCTCGCCGAAGCGAGCGGCGACCGCGACGCTTACCTTGACGCGGGGCTGGAGTTCATGCGGGTCGTCGTGATGTCCCGCGCCGGCGGCGCGTACCTCGGGCCGGCCCTGCTCGAAACCGCCGTCGTCCACCGCGCCGTGGGGGCCGACGAGATCGCGGACGCGCTGTTCGAACAGGCCTCATCCCTCATCGACGAACAGGACGAGCCCGACTATTTCAACCGCTATGCCGAACTCACCGGCAACTGACCCCGCTCCGATCCGCCCTCGCCTCCGAGACGCCGCATGACCCGACGATTTTTCGCCTCGCTCGCCGCCGCTTCGGCGATGCTGCTCACCCCGCCGGTCGCCGCCCAGGACGCCGGGGGCGGCAACACCACGCAGTCGTTTTTCGAGATGTTCTTCTGGTCCGACGACGTGATCGGCTTGGCGTTCATCTGGATCTTGGTGCTGCTGTCGGTCGTGAGCGTGACGCTGTCGATCCGCTTTGCGATGCAGTACCGCCGGGGCACGATCATGCCCGAGGAGACCCGGACCGAAATCGAAGAGCTGCTGGGCCAGAAGAAGTACCGCGACGCCATCGACTACGCCCAGGCCGATCCCAGCTTCCTGGGCCGCGTCACCGGCACCGCGTTATCCGAAGCGCCCAACGGGTACGGCGCGATGGAGCGGGCCGTCGAAGAGGCCGGGGACGCCGAAACCACGAAGATGCTCCGGCCGATCGAACTGCTCAACGTGCTGGGGAACATCGCCCCGATGATGGGCCTGTTCGGCACGGTGTACGGCATGATCCGCGCGTTCCAGTCTTTGGTCGCCGCCGGCGGCTCGCCCGACCCGACCGATCTCGCGGCCGGCATCTCGACCGCGCTGGTCACCACGCTCTGGGGTCTGGTCGTCGCCATCCCCGCGTTGGCGGGTTACGCGCTGGTGCGGAACAAAGTGGACGCCCTGACCAGCGAGGCGCTGCTGATTTCCGAGGACCTCATCAGCACGTTCAAGCCGTCGGGCAAGAAGACCAAGAAGCCGTCGTCGGGTTCGTCGTCCGGCGGCGGCCCCTCGGGCAGCAGCACGGCCGGCGGCCGCGCGGATCGGCCCACGCCGCAGCCGGACGCTTGACGCTTGTCGTGGCACGAAACCCAGGATTTGACTTATGTCCAAGGTGTTTGAGCGCGGCACGGTAAAGCCGGAGATGAACATGACGCCGTTGATCGACGTCACGTTCCTGCTGATCGTATTTTTCATGCTGGTCAGCAACATCGTGGCGAACGAATCGGTGCCGATGGTCGTCCCGCGCGTCGACGACCCCAAGACCCGCGAACTCGGCGAGGTGGAGAAGGTCGTGGTCAACATCGCCCCGGCCACGTTCTCCGGCGATACGCGGTTGGTGAGCCCGCTGGACCACCCGGGCACCGCCCGGTTCGTCCAGGTCGGTGTGGGCGATCGCTTCGAGATGAACAACCTGGCGGGCCTCACCGCGACGCTGGAGCGAGAAGTCGCGGCGCGCCCGGGCGTCGAGGTGCTGCTGCGGGCCGACGCGGCGCTGTACTACGACCAGGTGCAACCGGTGATGGACGCGATCACCGCGGCGGGCGTGGGGGTGGTCAACCTCGTGGCGTTGATGCCGGATTCCTGAGTCAGCTTCAGCCCCATGACCCAAGCCGCCCGCCAATCCGAGCCGTTTGTCGGCGAAGAGACCACCGAAGCCACGGTGCACCACACACCGCTGTCCAAGAAGTCGCGCCGGCGAAACGCGTACGGCCGGGTGGCCCAGTTGAACCTAACGGCGATGATCGACGTCATCTTTCTGCTGCTGATCTATTTCGTGGTCACCAGTAATTTCCGGATCGACGAGGGCGTGCTCACCGCGACGCTGCCGCAAGGCGAGGGCCGGCCGGCGGTCAGCGCCGAGCTGCCGCCGCAGAACATCGAGATCGTGATCACGGCCGGGACCGTGGACGACACGCAGGTGGCGATCCGCGTGGGCAGCCAGGCGTTCGCGTCGTTCGCGGAGCTGCGGCGGGACTTGGCCGGCAAGCGGTACGACCCCGAGGCGGGCCAACTCGGCGGGCTGTACGAAGCGGACAACCCGATCATCATCCAGCCGGGCACGAACGTCCGCTGGCAACACGTCGTAGACGCGTTCAACGCTTGCGTGGCGGCGCGTTACACGAACGTGAGTTTCGCTAAGCCGCGCTGAGTTCGGCCGAAGCCACGGATACACACCGATGGACAAGATGAGTAAGCGAGTTCGTGCCTTGGCTTCGGTCTTTGGGCTGTGCTTCGCAGGTGCCGCCGCGCCCGCCACGGCGCAGGCAACGCAGGGCGAGTTGATTGAGACGCTTTCCAAACGCGGCATGCACGACCTGCTTGAGCGGCTCATGGAAAAGAATCCGCCCGAAGACGCGGCGGATCGTCAACGGTTCGCGGTGGCGCAGGCGCGGCTGCGTAGCGACGACGCCGACCGGTGGCTCCGGGAAGCGGCGCAGGCCGGCGACGCCGGCGCCATCGCCGGGTTGACGCGGGCGGCCGACGAAGCCTTCGTGCAGTTTTTGGACGAGCAGCGTTTCCTGGCGGACGACCCGGCGCTAGCAGACCGCCGGGAACGGGCGATCTGGAAAACGGACCTGGCGGAAAGCCTGCTGTTCGCGTGGCTGCGTGGCCGAGAGGATTACGCGGCGGCGTTTTTAGAATTCGGCTTGCCAAACGCGGCGCAGCGTGAGGCGTTGTTCCTCGCGACCGAGGAAGCGATGCGTGAGTTGGTCCGGGCGGAATCGCTCTTGGCCGGGGTTCGGGATTTTTATGGCCGAAACGCCGCTGCGCGCACCGAAGACCAGGGCAATCAGTTGTACTTCCGGCTGCTCGAAGACTACGGCCAGCAGCGCATCCCGTTTTATCTCGCCGCCGCGATGCACACCGTTGCGCTGCTGCCCGATGAGGCGCCGTACTTCGCGAACCTCGGCCGGGTCGATCGCTTGCCGGGGCAACGCGACACGATCGAGGAAGAACGCGCCCGCCTGCTGCGCGAAGCGGCGGACCGGCTGGAGACGCTGCTGGCGGGGGACCCGGGCGGCGTCGAGACGGACGTGCGTTCGCGTCTGGGCCGGGTGCAGGCGGCGTTGGGTCGGCCCCGCGACGCGATCGATCAGCAGCTGGACATGGCGATCCGCGCCGGAGCGGAAGGGCTGGCCGGGGTCACGCCGCGTCTGGGCAAGGCGGCGGCGTTGCGGGCGATGGGGCGTTTCCCGCAAGCCCTCGAGGCGTTGGACGACACGCTGGGTTTGCCGGCGGTTCAGGAAGACCTGATGCTGCGGCTGCTCGTCACCGACGCGCGGTACGCCGTGCTGCGGGATCGGGCACGGACCGACGCGCAGCGCAACGCGGCGTACGACGTGTACACCGAGCTGCTGGACGACCCGGCGTTGGGGGAGCGAGCGGCGGGGCTGCGGGCGTTGATTTTTCGTCGTTGGACCGGGCAATTGGAGGTCGGCCAGAGCGTCGCGGCGTTGCCGCCGACGGTGCGGATGGCGGTGGGGCACACCGCCCGGGAGGCCGGGCAGCGGGCGATGTTCGTGGACGAGAATCCGGCGGAAGCAGAGCGTCAGCTGCGGTGGTCGATCGAGGCGAACCAAACGCTTCGAGATCCCGGCCTTCCCGGCGTCGTGCGGGCGTCGGGGCTGTTTAATCTCGGGCTTGCGAGCGTGTTGCTCAATCAAAGCGACATCTCGACGCTGATCGAAGCGATCGAGGCGTGGACGGAGGTCGCCGACCGGTACCCGCAGCAGCCGCTGGCCGAAGAGGCGGCGCGGTACGCGGCGGACTACGCCACGGTGTTGGCGCAGCAGGCCCCGGACCACCCGCGGAGCGACGAGCTATACGCCGGAGCGATGGGTGTGCTGTTCGGGCGGTACGACGAGAGCGAGGCGGCGACCAAGCACCGGTTGTTCTACGCGTTTCGTGTCTTCCAAGAACAGGGCCAGCACGAGCGGGCGGCGGTGGAGTACGCGCGGGTGCCGCTGGGGCATCCGCAGTTCTTCGAAGCTCAGCGGCTCCGCCTGTTCAACTTGCAACGGGCGTACGAGTTGACGCCGCCGGACGAGGTCGAGCCCAACAGCACGCGGACGGTCCGAGAGGCGAAGCGCCGCGTAGCGAGCGGGGCGGCCGAGCAGTTGGCCGGCGACGCGCGGCGGGCGATGCGTCAGGCGGGCACGATGGAAGCGGAACTCGCGGCGGGCAACGCGTACGGCACGGCGATGGTCACGCTCGCCGCCGGGGCCGCCGACGCCGACAACCACGACGCGGCGTTGGCGTTTCTGGCCGAAGCCCAACAGACCCTCGGCGACGCGGAGGCGTACGGCCAAGCCCGGCGCGAGGTGCTGAATCGTCGCATCCTGGTGCTGGTCGATGCCGGGCGGTACCAGGACGCGGCCGACGCCGCGCGGGACATGATGGCCGACTTCCCCGACGCGGCGGCGGCGGTGGTGAGCAGCACGCTGGCCGAGTTGGAAGGCCAGATCAACGACAAGCGCGCGCAAGCCGCCACGGCGCGGGGCCCGGCCGCGGACGACTTGGCGAACCAGGCGGGCACGCTCGCGGCGGTGGCGGCGCGGCTGGCGAAGCTGCTGGTGGATTGGGCGGACGGCCAGGCTTTCGACCCGCCGGCGATGTTGGCGTACGAGTTGCCGTACGCCAAGGCGTTGCGGGTGGCGGGCCGGCCGGACGAAGCGTTGCGTTTTCTGGAAGGGCGTGGGGTGATCGCGGCGTTTCCCGACGACCTGTCGGTGTTGGAGGCGGCGGGCGAAACGCTCTTCGCCGTGGGGGTGGAAGCGGAGCGGATCGGCACCGGGACGCGGTACGCGTTGGCCGACGAACGCGCCGCTCGGCGGGCGATCCCGCATTTCGACCGCATCATCACCGGGCTCCAGCCGCCGTTCCCCGACGCGTACTGGAACGCCTGGGTCAAGCGGCTCGCGCTCAATCTCGTGCTGGGACAAGACGTCGAGCGGGTCCCGCTAAGGATCCGCCAGTTGCGGGCGGCCCACCCGGATTTGGGCGGCCCCGGATTCGCCGAGCCGCTGGAACGGCTCAGCGTGCAGGCCCAAGCGGCGGGTCGGTCCGAGAATTAACGGCGTTCGGCGGCGTCGGCCGAAGGTGTGGAAACCGGGCGTATCTGTCATGATGCGGGACCACGCGCCGCGCAGCCCCGCACGGATCGTGAGTTCCCCGCCGAGGTCAGATCGATGCCCATGCCCCGTTTTCGTACCGCCGTCCTGCTCGCCGCCGTCACGCCGTTGGGCTGGGCTTGTTCGGTTTCGGCACAACCGCTCGCGACAACACCCGTCACCGTCGATACCACCAACACCCTGCCTAGCAGCGCAACGATCGAGATCATCCCGGCCGCCCCGCCCCTGACGTACACCAACGCCGACGACGGCACCTTGTTCGGCGGCATCACGTTTCAGGACGACGTCACGATCATCAACGAGGCCGGCGCGACCGGGCTAACCCCCACCGACGGCGGCATCGCGACCGGCATCTTTCAGGCGACCGGCGAGAGCGGCGTGTTGACCTTCGAGAACTCGGGCTTCCTCACCGGCTCGGTCGGTACCAGCAGCGACCCGTTGCTCGCGGGGGACGACACGGTCACGATCTTCACCACGGGCGTCATTACCGGTGGGATTTTCCTGGGTGAAGGCAACGACACCATCAACCTGACCGGCGGCGAGATCGATCCTGACGATACCGACGACGTGTTCCCCGACAACGTCGGCTCGTTGAACCTCGCCGGCGTGTTCGACGTCGAGACCCTCAACGTCGACGGCTTCGCCGGGTTGACCGGCGACGACCGCCCGGCGTGGTTCCTCAACGGCCTCCAGAACGAGGACAGCTTCTTCACCGAGGGCGTCACGATCGGTGCCAGCGAGCCCGTGCAGGTGTTCCTCAACGGCGCGATCATCCGCACCGACGCGGACAGCGCGATCACGATCAACAGCGGCTCGGATTTCCTGATTGCCGGCATCGTGGAAGGCAACATCGAAGCGCTCAGCGGCGGCACGGTCGTCGCGAACGGGTTCACGTCGGTGGAAGGAGACGTCACGTTCAACGGCGGCGGGATCCTGCAGACCTTCGTCAGCTCCGGCGGCGCGGCCTTGGAGCTCAACGTCGAGGGCGACGTCGACCTCACCGGCGCGACGCTGGACCTGGCGGAAAACGGCGAGATCTTCGGCATCACCACCACCGCCGTGGTGCTTGAGGCCGAGGGCACCGTGACCAGCAACTTCACGGCCGTCACGACCGATTTCACGTTCCTCGACGGCGTGACCACCGTGGAAGACGGCGTGGTCACCGTGACCCTGACCCGCAACGGCACCGGCCTATCGACCGTGGCCGCCACGGAGAATCAACTGCAAGCCGGTTTGGCGCTCGAGGTGATCGACGCCACCGCCGACCCGGTGGATACGCCGGGCAACGTGCTCTTGGCCGACGCGTTTGATGCTTTAACCACACCCGCCGAGGAGCAGGCCGCGCTCGAGTCGTTGGCCGGCGAGTCGCTCGCCTCCAACGCGCGGGTTGCGACGCAGGCGCTGCGGGGGTTCGCCCGAGGGATGGACCGCCGGTCGAGGATGATGCAGGTGTATCTCGCCCAGGGCAACGCACTGCCCTCGCCGCAGTTCGCATCCAACGCCGGCCTTAACCAGGACCTCCAACTGCTCACCGCCGCCGCGCTCGCTCAGCCCGGCGGGCCCGCCGGTCGCGTCACCGCGATCGATACCTTCGTGCCCGGTTTCTGGATCGACGTCCTGGGCGGTGAGAATGATCTGGACGCGGACGGCGACTTCGCCGGTGCCGACTTCGACTACTTCGGGCTGATCGGCGGTTTCGACATCCAGGTTTCCAACGAGTGGGTCGTCGGTATCGCCGTCGGCTACACCGACGGCGACCTGGACGTCGCCGAGCGCTCGGGCAGCACGGACCTGGAGACCGTGAATCTCGGCGCGTACACCGCGTTTATCGTCGGCAACTGGCGGCTCAACGGCGGCTTCAGCGTGGCTTTCGACGACTACGACACCTCCCGCCGAGTGACCGTCGGCACGTTCGACGCCAGCGCATCTTCCGACTTCGAGGGGTTCTCCTGGCAGGTCGACGGCACGGCGACGTACCGCGTCGACCTGCCCGGCGAGTTCCGGCTCGAGCCGTTCGGCACGATCGAGTACGTCGATACCGAAACCGATTCGTACAGCGAGTCGGGCGCGGGTTCGGCCAACCTCGACGTCGCCGAGCAGAACTTCGACGCGCTGTTCACCACGGTCGGCGCCCGGCTGCATAAAACGTTCGTCTGGGACCGCAACACGTTCACGCCCGAGGTCCGGGCCGGCTACCAGTACGAGTGGTTGGACACCGACGCCGACGCCGTCGTGACGTTCGCCGATGGCGGGGTGGCCACCGGGGTGGTGATTACCGGGGTCGACCCCGAGGACGACGCGGTGTTGTTGGGTGGGGGGCTGACGGCCGATTTCAACCGCAACTTCTCGCTGCGGGCTGATTACGACATCCGGTTCTCCGATGACCGCACCGACCAGCAGGTGTCGGTTTCGTTGCGGATCCCTTGGTAAGCGTGGGGCGAGGTAAAGGATTCTCCCAACGCCCCGCGTTGGAATCGAAAAAAGCTTGGTGATCCGAGACCTTTGCGCTAACTTCTATACTTTCAGTTGCTCATCGCTTTGGGGCGTTGAAGTCCAATCTCGCGTGGAGGACGACCCGTGAAACGCTTTGGATACCTACTGGGCGGCGTGGCCGCGTTAATGAGTGCCTGGGGTGTGGCCAGCTACGCCCAGAGCGCCTTTTACACCTTCACCTCCGGGCCGTCCGGCGACGGCTTCATCTGGGACGAAGACGACCCGCCGTTCGGTTTGAACGACCTGTCCGACGGCGAGACGTTTTTTGCGCCCACCGACGACGGTTTCGACATCGTCAACGTCGAGAACTTCACGGGCAACGTCACGTTCTTCGACAGCCAATACCAAGCGGCCGGTAACAGCCCGGATATCGACGGCGACGCCTGGTGGGGCAACCCGACCGACACGGAGTTCTCCGAGGCGGGCATCACGTTTATCAACATCGACGACCCGATCGAAACGGTGTCGTTCGACTTCGCCTACGCCGCGGCCGGCTTTTCGGTCGATCCAGAGATTTTTGTCGCCGTCTTCGACAGCAGCGACAACTTCTCGGGCAACTCCTACAGCCTTAACAATCAATTCAACGCTGGCGTGGTCTTCGGCGGGTTCGACGGTGCGTCGGGCTCCGTTACGATCGATCTGTTCGATTTCCCGGAACTCGAAGACATCGAAGGTTTTTATGTCGACGTGACCTCGGTGGCCAGCTTCGGGGCAACGGGCGAATTCGCGATCGACAACGTGTCGGTTAACGGCGGCGTCGGAGGCAGCGAAGGCTCGAACGTGTTTCCGTCGGTCAACGGCGGATCGATCGACGTGACCGACTCGATCCTGAGCGTCTCGGTCTTGCAAGGGGTCGGGACGCAGAGCATTAGCGTCTCGGTGACCAACGATGGCTCGGAAGACACGACCTTTTCGACGCAGCTCCTCCCCGGCAGTCAACTGACCAGCGTTGAGCAGGCTAGCGGCAACTTCTTATTCGCCGGCGATACCGATTTCAACGCCGCGGTGCTTTCGGCGGATCGCTCTCAGCCCAGCGGCGAATACGACGGCGACATCCTGGTGATCAACGACGACGACCCGTCCGACCCCGACGACACGGTCACGCTGCGGGTACGGATTTTCGAGGCGCCCGCGTTGTCGGGCAATTTCTCGCTGGTCAACGCCAGCGCGAACCAGTTGATCGAACTCAACAACGCCGCGGCGCCCGCCGGCGGGTTCCGAGCGTCGGTGCGGGTGACCGACACGCAGGTGGACGGGCCGTTTATCGCCGACGGCTTCGTGATCGGCACCGACCTCAAGCCGGGTGAGGTGTTGCAGAGCAGCGTGGACCTGGATCGGTTTGGTTTGCTTTCGGACACGTACACCGGCACGTTCACCGCGGGATTCGACATGACCGCGTTCATTCCGTTCCCCAGCGGCGACTTCGAGACGAATCTCAATCAGGCCGCGCCGGTGGACGACCTGACCTGGAACCTCAGCTTCACGCTGGGCAATCGCAGTTCGGACAGCGAGAGTTACAACGCGGGCGACGACTTCCTCCGCACCGTGGGCATCAACTCGTCGAGTACCGCGGTCACGTTGGTGGGCGGCGAGGCATCGGGCAACCGGAACGTGTCGTTGAATTTCGCGCTCGCGAGCGACCCCGAAGAGGCCGACTTCGTATCTACGCCGTTCGACGCGACGATCACCGGCGGGACCGTTGACCCGTACGTGTTGCAGGTGACCTATCGCGAGAGTGATCTGGGTGAGGGCGTGGCCGAGGAGGACCTGCGGCTGCTGGTCTTCGACGCGTTGGATGGCGTCTGGGGGGAGGTGCCCAGCGATCGCACCTCGCCGTTCATCGGGTCGTTCGAAAACTTCGACGAGATCAACGTCGGCACCTTGGCGGACAACGTCGGGGCGTTTGGCGTCGATGTGGCGAATAACCAGGCGTGGTTTGTGTTGGACGACGACGGCCGGTTCGCACTGGGCACGCTGCTCGGGACGGCGTCGCTGCCCGGTGACTACAACGGCAGCGGGCAGGTGGAGCAGGGCGACCTGAACCTGGTGCTGAACAACTGGGGCACGCCGCGGGGCGACTGGGAAAACGCCGACGGCTTCGCGACGCTCAACGTGGACCAGGAAGAGCTCAACGGCGTGCTGAACAACTGGGGTGACACCGCGGCTTCGCCGAGCTTCCAGGGTTCGAGTGTGCCCGAGCCGGCGGCGTTGGGGCTGCTGGGCCTGACGGCGTTGGGATGCACGCGTCGGCGGTGACGGCGGCCGCCTCGGCGGGGTAGGCTGCCCGCATGGGCCACGGCTTGCACCCCGACACCGAACTGATCCACGCGGGCACCCGCGTGAACCTGCGGGTCAAGCGGCTGGCGCGGCGGAGCGGCGGCGAACTGAAGCGGGAGGTCGCCGAAGTCGCCGACGCGGTGGTGATCCTGCCGTTGATCGAGACCGAGGGTTCGCCGGGGGTCGTGCTGATCCGCAACGAGCGGTTCGCGGTGGGGCAGACGCTGTGGGAGCTGCCCGCGGGGACGCTTGAGGCCGGCGAAGACCCGTGGGATTGTGCGGGTCGGGAGCTCGAAGAGGAGACGGGCTATCGCGCCGCGCGTGTGGAGCCGATGGTGGATTTCTGGGCTTCTCCGGGTTTTTCGACCGAGCGGATGCACGCGTTCGTCGCGACCGGGCTGGTGAAAACTCAGCAGTCGCTGGACGACACGGAGCGGATCGTGCCCGAGGTCGTGGCCTGGGACCGGGCCCTGACGATGGCGAAATCGGGCGCGTTGGGGGATGCCAAGACGCTGGCGGCGTTGCTGTGGTGGGAGGCGTTCGGGATGTCGCGCGGCGGGTGACTCGGGATCCCCGCGAGAGGTTTCCCTTCGGGGTCGGCGAATTCTTGCCGCGGCGAGGGCGTACGATCCGATCCCTCCTTTTCGCCGACGCGTAAACCGGCCCCGCCCCGACTCCGTAACAACCGTGCCATGAGCTTCGAAAACCGCGAGTATTACCGCCAACCTTCCTCCGGCTTCGGCGGCAACTGGAACACCAAGTCGGTGACGACCTGGTTGATCATTCTCAACGCGGCGGTTTTTTTGTGGGACGGCGTGTTCGGCGGGGCGGCCCGTGGTTCGTTTTTGGCGCTCGCGCCGTACGGGTTCTTCAGCGTCGATCGGGCGGTTTACGGCGGGCAGGTCTGGCGGTTCCTCTCGTACCAGTTTCTGCACGGCGGGCTGTTCCATATCGCGTTCAACATGCTGGGGCTGTATTTCTTCGGGCCGCTGATCGAGCGTTGGTGGGGCAGCCGACGATTCTTGGTGTTCTATCTGTTATGCGGGGTGAGCGGCGCGGTCGTGGCGAGCGTTTTGGCGTTGACGGTCGGGCCGACGATCATGCCGTTGCAGGCGCCGCTGGTGGGCGCGTCGGGGAGCCTGTTCGGCATCCTCGCCGCGTGTGCGGTGCTGTTCCCGGATCGGCGGGTGATGCTGCTGATCCCGCCGGTGCCGATGACGATGCGGACGCTGGCGATCGTGTTCCTGACGCTGGCCGCGCTATCGGTGATCGCGGGGTCGCAGAACGCGGGCGGCGAGGCGGCGCACCTGGGCGGGGCGGTGCTGGGATTCCTGCTGGTGCGTAAGCCGGGCCTGTTGGGTTGGGCGGACCGGCTGTCCGCGGTTTCGGTGCCGGACCTTAAGGGCGCGGTACAGGAGAAGCGGCGGCAGCGGGCGTCGATGCGCGAGCAGCTGCACGACCAGGAGGTCGATCGCATCTTGGCGAAGGTTAAGTCGGAAGGCCTCGCTTCGCTGACCGACGCGGAGAAGCGGGTGCTTAACGCCGACACGCAACGCAAACGCGGGGCGGGCTGAGCGGCGTGTCGGCGCTGACCTACGAGCTACGCAAGGCCGACGCGGACCCGACCAGCCGCGCGCGGCTGGGCCGGGTGACCACGCCGCACGGTTCGTTCGAGACGCCGGCGTTTATGCCCGTGGGCACGCAGGGCACGGTCAAAGGCTTGCTGCCGTCTCAGCTCGAATCGCTCGGGGCCCAGATCGTGTTGGGTAACACGTACCACCTGATGCTCCGGCCGGGCAGCGAACGCGTCGCCGAAATGGGCGGGTTGCAGAAGTGGACGGGCTGGGGCCGACCGATGTTGACGGACTCGGGTGGGTTTCAGGTCTTTTCGCTGGGCAACCTCAACCGCATCGACGACGACGGCGTGCGCTTCAAGAGCCACATCGACGGCCGGGAGATCGAGCTCACGCCGCAGCGTTCGATGCGGGTCCAGCATGAGCTGGGCGCGGACATCATTATGGCCTTCGACGACTGCCCGCCGGCCGCGGCACCGAATGTCCACCAGGCGCAGCGGGCCGCGTCGTTCGATTCCGCTTCGCCGAAAGGCACCGCGCGACGCCCGGCCGAAGCGTTCGACGCCCCGGCCTACGAGCGCCGCGTCCGCGAGGCGAACGAGCGCACCTTGCGCTGGCTCGGCCGATGCAACGCGTACCACCAAAGCACCGGCCGAGACCAGGTCCAGGCCCTGTTCGGCATCGTGCAGGGCGGCACCGACCTCGAACAACGCGACGCGTGCCTCGACGCCGTGTGCTCGCACGGCCTGCCCGGCTACGCCATCGGTGGCGTCGCGGTCGGGGAACCACCGGAACAGATCCGTCGCGTCGTCCGCCACACCGCGGACCGGCTCCCCGCCGACCGGCCGCGGTACCTGATGGGCGTGGGTTACCCCGCCGACCTCGTTGCCGCCGTCCGCGCCGGCGTGGACATGTTCGACTGCGTCCTGCCCAGCCGCAACGGCCGCAACGGCCACGCCTTCCTGCCCGACGGCGTGGTCCGCCTCCGCAACGCCAAGCACGCCCGCGACCCCCGGCCCATCGAGCCCGGCTGCGATTGCCCGGCCTGTGAATCGGCCGAAGACGGCTCCGCCCGCTTCTCCCGCAGCTATCTCCGCCACCTGTTCACCGCCGACGAGATGCTCGGCCCGATCCTGGTCAGCCTGCATAACCAGCGTCTCTACCAACGCCTCATGTTGGACATCCGAGCCGCCATCCGGGATGATGCGTGGCTCGCCTTCACGAAACGCTGGCCCGTCGCCGCCTCGGAAGTGACCCTCGAAACCGCTCCGGACGTAAGCCCGAAACCCGCTCCCGAAGCCCGCCCGGAACCTTCCCCGATCGCCCCACCAAGCCGCCATGTTTGAAGCCCAACTCCCGTTCCCGCTGCTGCTCCAGGAAGCCTCGCCCCCGCCCGCCGCCGACGTCTCGGTGCCGCCGGCCGCCGACGTGTCCGCCACGTCCGAAGGCCAACCGCTCGGCACGGCCGGGAGCGGCGGCACCGGTTCGTCCCCGCCGCCACCCACCCTGTTCGGCGATCCGCTGCTTTTGTTCATGCTCGTGGGCTTCATGGTGCTGATGATCGTGTTCTCCGTCAGCTCCGGACGCAAGGAAAAGAAACGCAAAGAATCCCTCATCGCTTCGCTCGCCAAGAACCAGAAGGTGCAGCTGGCCGGCGGCGAACTGGGCACCGTCGTCGAAGTCCGCGACCACGAGGTCGTCGTCAAGGTCGACGAAAACAGCAACACGCGGATCCGTTACGTCAAGAGCGCCGTCGCCGCGGTGATCGAATGAGCGGGATGCTTCGCTTCACCACCAGCCATTAGCCACCAGCCATTAGCCCTCCCCATGCAATATCCCCTTTGGAAACCGCTGCTGCTCATCTTCGTCGTGGTCGGTTGCGCGGTGCTGCTGCAGTTCAAGTCGCTCAACCCGGGCATCGACCTCGCGGGCGGCACCACGCTGACCTACGCCGTGCAGGTCCCCGAGAACCAGGACGCCCAGGAGGCGATCGAGCAGACGATCGAGATCCTCAAGGAACGCGTCGACCCTTCGGGCATCATGAACCTGGTGTGGCGGGCCGAGGTGGGTAACCGCCTGTCGGTGCAGATGGCCCTGGCACCGCCGGAAGTGAAGGAGAAGCGCGACGCCTACGAAGCAGCGCTCGAAAAGCTGGAAAGCCAGAACCTTCCCGAGTCCCGCGTGCGCACCACGCTCGCGCAGGACGACGCGGGCCGGGCGGCCGGCATCGCGGCGCTCGCCGAAACGCACGCCGACGCCGGCGACGACCTGCGGGAGCTCGACCGATTGGCCGCCGCCCGCGACGCCGCGACGGCGATGTACCGGGCCGCGCTCGGACCCGCCCGCGAGTTGCAGGCTTCCCTTCCCCCCGAGCCCAGTGAGGCGGAGTCCGCGCAGCTCGCCGAGCTGCAGGCCGACCTCGACGCCGCGACGCTCGCCGCGCTCGACGCCCGGGACGCCTTCGACGAGAAGCTCGCCGCGCTGCTCGCCGACAATCTCACCGCCCAGGAGTTCGCCGCCGCGCTGGATCTGCCCGACACGCCGCGCAAGGGCGGCCTGCCCTCGGCTCGGCAGGAAGCCCTCGACGCCATCCGCGCCGCCCACTCCGGCAAGTCCGTGTTGATCGACGAAGTCCTCGCCGCGTTCGAACAGTACGAAGGCGTCAAGGGCATGCTCGACGATCCCAACGACCTGATCCGGCTGCTACGCGGCGCGGGCGTGCTGGAATTCCGCATCGCGGCGGTGGTCGGGCAGCGCCCGCTCAATGTTGAGGATTATCGCCAGCGGCTCCGCGAGCAAGGCCCCAAGGCCGGCCGGACCGATCCCTGGCGTTGGTTCGAGGTCAGCTCGCTCGAGGAGTACCTGGACAACCCTCGGCTGGAGGCCGAACTCGAAGCCGACCCCGGGCGGGCGGCGGACATCTTCGCCTCGCTAGGCACCGGTAGCCGGCAGGGCGTGGTCGGCGATCACTACAACGGCAAGTACTACATCTTGCTCGCCAACACGCCCGACCTCGCGCTCACCGAGCAGCAGGAATGGGAACTCGCCGGCGCGACGGTGCAGCCCGACCAGCAGGGCCTGCCTTCCGTCGGCTTCACGATGGACGCACGCGGGGCCGCGCTGATGGGCCGGCTCACCGAAAACAACCTGCAACAGCCCATGGCGATCGTCCTGGACGGACAAGTCATGAGCGCCCCGAACATCCAGGGCCGCATCGCCGGCCAAGGCCAGATCACCGGCCGGTACAGCCAGGCCGAGGCGCTCGCGCTGGTCCAGACGCTCAAGGCCGGCTCTCTGGGTTCGACGCTCTCTTACGACCCGATCGCGATCAAGACCACCGGCCCGCAGCTGGGCCAGGACAACCTCAACGCCGGCGTCACCGCGTCGATCCTCTCGGTCTGCATCGTCGCCGCGTTCATGATCATGTACTACTTCGTGCCCGGCGTCATCGCGGTGATCGCGCTGGCGGGCAACATCGCGATCATCCTGGGCACGATGTCGCTCACATCCGCAACCTTCACCCTGCCGGGGATCGCGGGTCTCGTGTTAACGATCGGTATGGCGGTGGACGCCAACGTGCTGATCTTCGAGCGCATCCGTGAAGAGGTCCGCGGCGGGGCCCAGGACCTCAAGACCGCCGTCCGCCTCGGCTTCGACAAAGCCCTGTCCTCCATCCTCGACGCGAACATCACCACGCTGCTGACCTGCCTGGTGCTCTACTACACCGCCACCAGCGAGATCAAGGGCTTCGCCGTCGTGCTCGCGATCGGTATCGTCGCCACGCTGTTCACAACTTTGTTCGGCTCGCGCATCCTGGTCGATCTGCTGCTGGTCTACGGCAAGGCCAAGAAGCTCCCGATGCTGCCCAGTAAGGTCGATGCCGTCGAGAAACTGCTCGAGCCGAGCATCAACTGGTTCGCGCTGCGGAAGTTCTTCATCCCGTTCAGCTTGACGATCATCGTGTTCGGGGGGTTCGTGATCTGGGAGCGTGGCGTCGATCTGCTGGACATCGAGTTCCGCTCGGGCACCGAGGTCACGTTCGAACTCGCCGAAGGCCAAGGCCTCACCATCGAAGAAGCCCGGGCCCGGCTGACGAATTTCGTCAACGGCGATCCCGAAGCCATCGACGGGGTGGAGTGGGAAAACCTTTCCGGCGACGAGGCCTCGGTCGTCACGGTCGGCGACACACTCGAAGACGGCCGCTTCACCGGCTTCAGCGTCGCGACGCTGATTGAAAACGCCGACGCCGTCTCGCTTGCCGTGAAGGAAGCCTTCGGCGACCTGCTCGACGCGTCTCGGCCGATCACTTTCGACCGGATCGACGCCGAGCTCTCCGACGTCGGCGATCTCGCGCGGCCGGTCAAGGTCGGCGCCCTCGGCGAGGTCATCGACGACCCGTTTGAAAACGCCGATATCGGCGAGTACCTGGGAGGCGTCGCGTTCGTGCTCAACGACCTCGACCCGCCTGCTCAGGTTGCCGACGTCACCGAGCGCATCGAACGCATGCGGCGTCAACCCGACTACGTCGATCTGGGTTACCGCCCGTTCGAGGTGATCGGCTTGGGGCAACCCGGGATCAACGACGAAGGCGAGCCCGTGTACGCCCGTGCGGCCGTGGTCGTCGCGGAGGAGATCACCAGCTACATCGAGAATCCCGACACGTTCTTCTTGCCCGACGGCTTGGCCGACACCGAGTGGTCGCTCATTAAAGACGCGCTCAGTCAGGACACGTCGCTCGTCGGCGTGAGCAATTTCTCTAGCCAGGTGTCGGGCACGATGCAGCAGCGGGCGGCGATCGCGATGCTGCTCTCGCTGCTGGTGGTGGTCGGCTATATCGCCCTGCGGTTCGGCAGTTTCCGCTACGGCGGGGCCGCCATCGTCGCCCTGGTCCACGACGTCGCGGCGGCGGTCGGGCTCTTGGCGATCTGCAACCTGCTCTACGACTCGGGCTTCGGCGGTGCGCTGCTGCTGGACGACTTCAAGATCAACCTCGCGATCATCGCGGCGATCCTGACGCTCATCGGCTACTCGCTCAACGACACGATCATCGTGTTCGATCGCATCCGCGAGAACAAGGGCCGGCTCCCCGAGCCCACCGCCGATATCATCAACCTGTCGATCAACCAGACCATCAGCCGCACCGTGTTGACTTCCGGCACGACGCTCATGGCCGTACTCGTGCTCTACTTGTTCGGCGGCCCGGGCGTGCACGGCTTCGCGTTCACGATGATGATCGGCGTATTCGTCGGCACGTACTCCTCGTTCGCGGTCGCGGCCCCGCTGCTGATCCTCGGCAGGGGCCCGGACCCCAACGCGACGGCCAAAGCGAAGCCCGCGGCGGATCGGAGTTCGCCGGCGGTGCCCGAGGCAACGGTGCCGGCCTGAGTTTTCGCCCGGCAAGCCGCGGAGAACTCAAAGACGCTACGCGATCGAGTTTTTGATGTTTGCGGGTTTGCGCCTCCACGTTGTTAGCGGCTTTCGAGATGAACGACCCACGCTTCGCCACACTCGCCCGGACGCTCGTCCATCACTCGACTCGGCTGCAGGCCGGCGAACACCTCTTGGTTGAGGCGTTCGACATCCCGGCCGAGATGGTGGTCGCGTTGGTCGAAGAGGCCCGGCGAGCCGACGCGCACCCACACGTCGTCTTGCGGGATTCGCGGATCCAGCGGGCGTTGGTGGAGGACGCCGGCGACGGTCAGCTCGACGTATGGAGCGCGAACGACTTGGACCGCATGAAGCGGATGGACGCGTACGTGGGCATGCGCGGCAGCCACAACGTCTCGGAGATGTCTGGCGTTCCCGACGAACAGCTCCAGAACTACGCCAAGCGGTACGCCACGCCGGTGCACGGCGAGGAACGGGTCAAGCGGACCAAGTGGTGCGTGCTGCGTTGGCCCACGCCGAGCATGGCGCAGCTCGCGAGCAAGCCTACGCCTGCTTTCGAAGATTTCTATTTCGACGTATGCACCCTGGACTACGCCAAGATGCAGGGCGCGGCGGCCAAATTGGTCGACCGCATGAACCGCACCGACCGCGTCCACTTGCAAGGCCCGGGCGACACCGACCTGCGGTTCTCGATCAAGGACATCCCGTCGATCGCGTGCACGGGCTCGCACAACATCCCGGACGGCGAGTGCTTCACCGCTCCGGTCCGCGACAGCGTCGAAGGCGTGATCCACTTCAACACGCCGACGATCTACCAGGGCAAGAGCTTCGAGAACGTGCGGTTGGTGTTCGAGCGGGGTCGCATCGTTGATTTCGTTGCCGACCAGGGTGCCGAGCATCTCGCGGGAGTGCTGGACACGGACGAGGGGGCACGGTTCGTCGGCGAGTTCGCGATCGGCTTTAACCCGCACATCCGCGAGCCTATGCGGGACATCTTGTTCGATGAGAAGATCGCCGGTTCTTTGCACTTCACGCCCGGCCGTTGCTACGACGACGCAAGCAACGGCAACGTCAGCGACATCCACTGGGACTTGGTGTTGATCCAACGGCCGGAGTACGGCGGCGGTACGATCACGTTCGACGACGAAGTGGTCCGGCGAGACGGCGTGTTTGTCGCGCCCGATTTGGTGGGACTGAACCCCGAAGCACTGCTCTGATCTCGTTGGCGGCGCGTCAACCTTCTTGGATACGTGACGTCAACTGAGGCGGCGATGGTTTCCGTGTCGGTATCGGTCTTCGGCGTGATTCGCTCCGATGAATCGGTGGTTACGCTCTTCGAAGAACGCCCGCACGCGACGAGTCTTCTGGACGCGGAAGCCGTAGCAGATGAGGACGAAGGCCGCTGCCGGGAAAAGCACAAGGAACCACATGCTGCGGTTGTAGCAGCGACCTGTTTACTGTTCAGCAGGGCCGTTCGATGGCGGCGTACACGTCGTACCGCAGCGCTTTGGCCCCGTGCGAATGGACGGGGGTACGGCCGGAGAGGGGTGGGGCGTGGCGGGGACGTTTGACGACGACGCGGCCGCCGTTCCCGCAAGAGAGCAGCCGCAGGGCGTGGTCGAGCAGGGCGTCGGCGTCATCGTTGTTGCCGACGATCATCCGGAGCAGGCGCATGGGTTTCTTTTCGGCGGTCTTGCGGCCGGGGGGGAACATGGGGTCGAGGTAGACGACGCCGGGGGTCGGGATTTGGGGTTCGGGTTTCTGGCCGGCTGGCGTGAGCAGGTCGGCCAAGCAGAGCGTGATGCGGGTGGCGATCTCGGGGTGCGTCTCTTTGGCGCGGCCGAGGGCGTCTTCGAGGAGGGCGTGGACGACGGGGTGTCGTTCGTAGGCGGTGACGGGGCAGCCGGCGGCGGCGAGCAGCCAAGCGTCTTCGCCGAAGCCGGCGGTGGCATCGAGGACGCGGGGTCGAGCGGGGTCGCCTTTGCGGACGCCGACGGCCTTGAACAGCGGGGCGTTGAGCTTTCGGCCGGCGGGAGACGTGGTGTCCAGGGATTGGGGGTTGGGGTAGACGGGCTTGCCGGGGTTGAGGCGGACCCGCGCGCCAGCGGTGTAGCCATGGGCTTTCGGGTTGGCTGGGGCGGATTGCTTCCGGGGGTGGGGGTTAAGGCGGAGTTCGAGGCGGTCGGGCTGGTCGGGGGCGACGTGGGCGACGCACAGGTGCAGGTCGTGAGGGTCGGCGAGGCGCTGGGCGAGAGGGAGGGCGAGTTGTTCGGCGAGTTGCGTGGCGCGGTTGCTTTGGCGTGGCTTGTCGAAGGCGATCGCGATGGTGACGGGTTCGGGCATGGGGGCAACCCGCGGTCGGAGACCGTGGGCGTCGTGTTGGGTTGTGGAGATCTTCCGGGGGTCAGTCGTTGCCGACTTGGGCGGCCTCGGCTTCGGCGAGCTGTCGGTCGTAGCGTTCGCGGTTGGCCCGGCCGTCCATCAGCGTGAGCAGGCGGTGGCGGTACTTGTCGGGGATTGCGCGGTCGAGGGTCTTGCGGACCTGGCCCATGTGCGTTCGCCGGGAGAGGTGGACGAGCACGATGTGCGTGTCTTCGCTGGAGGCTTCGAGCAGTTGGAGGATGTGGTCGAGGTGTAGGTGTTTGCCGATGCCGGCCCGCTTGCGGTGGTTGGGCTCCATGAACGTGCACTCGGCGATGAGCACCCGGGAGTTGAGCACGTTGGGCTGGAGCAGGTGGTCGCCCCAGGCGGTGTCGCCGGTGAAGCTGACCAGAGGGATGTGAAACGTGTCGACGATGTCGCGGCCGGCTTTTTTGTGTTCGACGATCTGGTCTTGCGGCAGGCCCTGGAACTCGTCCTTGAGGCGGGTGCGTTTTTCGACGACGGTGTAGCCGAGCGCGGGGACGGTGTGGATGGCCTCGAAGGCTTCGAGGAAATGGTTGTTCTTGACTTCGAAGCGTTCGCCGGGGGCGATGGCTCGGACGTTGTATTTGGTGCGTTGGCGCTCGATCTCGACCCACGCGGCCATGAGGTTGTGGAGGGGTTTCTCGAGTTCGGGGTGGCAGAGAACGGTGCCCGGGGTCATGCCCTGGAAGGGGCGCTGCGAGAAGTAGTAGGCGACGCCGGCGACGTGGTCCATGTGGCCGTGGGTGAGCGCGACGTAGGGCGCGGGCAGAATGGCTTTGGGGCAAAGGCCGACGTCGAAGCACACGTCGAGTTCCGGGATGTAGACCGCGGTTTCTTCGCCGGCGATGGAAAGGCCTTCGAGACGGAAGGGTGGCACGTACAGGAAGCCCAGTTGGGGGCGCTTGGCGGGTTCTTTGGGGAGCATGGCGGCGGGGGGACGAGAAACGCGGGGAGGAAGCGGGCGCGTCGGCGAAACCGGCGTGTCCGTGAAGTTCAGCGATCAGTATGGATGACCGCCGGGCGTCGGGCAAGCGAGCGGGGCTACAGTGCGGGTGGCGATGGTGGACCAAGCAGACCAACGCGACCGGGAGTTCCGTGATGGACGGCTCGCCATGATCGCGCATGCGACGTCGGTGCCGATCGGCTCTCGGCCGCTGACCGAGACGGCGGACGCGATCGTGGAACAGATGTTGGCGGGGTTCGGGTGCGACGCGGTGGTGGCGCGGCTGATCGAGGGAGAGCGTTTGGTCTTGCTGGCGTCGCGAGGGGTTCCCGGACAGAAGCTGGTGCGTTCCTTGCCGCTTGACGGCGGGATCGCCGGGCAGATGTTGCGAACACACCGGGCGTTCCACATCCCCGACGTACCGGAACACGGCCTGACCGAAGAGAAGTACAAGGCCAGCCCGAACGCGTTCCGGTTCCGCTCTTTCTGCGGAGCGCCCATGCTGGTGAGCGACCGCTCCGTCGGGATCCTAGGCATCTACAGCGTCCATAAGACGCACGCCTTCAGCGACGGCGACGTGCGTGACCTGCAGATCGTGGCGAACCACATCGCGGCGGCGATCGCGAATACCCAGTTGTACGAACAGCTCAGCAAGCTCAACGCGGAGCTGGAGCGGCGGGTCGCGGAGCGTACGGCCGAGCTGACGCGGTCCGAAGCGCGGCTGGGCCTGCTGGCCGAGCACGCGATCGACATCATCTCGCAGCACTCGCCCGACGGGCGGTTCCGGTACGTCTCGCCGGCGATCACCCGGGAGCTGGGGTGGGACCCGGACGAGCTGATCGGCAAGCTGCCGCGGGAGTTCGTACATCCGGACGATCGCGACGCGGTGATCTCGGCTCGGGCGGAGCTGTTCTCGTCGGGCTCGCGCGCGGTGCGGCGGGAGTACCGTTTCCGGACGCGGGCCGGGACGTACCGCTGGGTCGAGAGCGCGAGCCGACGGGTCACGGAACGGGCGGGCGACGAGTTGGTGGTCGTGACGCGAGACATCAGCCAGCGCCGCGAAGCCGAGCAGCGTTTGCGCCTCGTCCAGGCGGCGGTCACGGAGGTCCGGGAAGGCGTGGTGATTACCGACGCGGCGCTCGACGCGCCGGGCCCCCGGATCCTGTACGTCAACCCCGCGTTCACGGCGATGACGGGGTACGCGGCCCGCGAGATCGAGGGCTTGTCTCCGCGGGTCTTGCAGGGCCCGGCGACGAGCAGGCAGATGCTGGATCGCTTGCGGGCTACGTTGGAACGCGGGGAGCCGTTTTCTGCGGAGACCAGCAACTACCGCAAGGACGGCACCTCGTATCAGGTCGAGTGGAACATCGCCCCGGTCCGCCAACCCGGCGGCAAGATCACGCACTGGGTTTCGGTGCAACGCGACGTGACCACCCTCCGTCAGAACGAGAAGATGGCCAACCTGCACCGCGACCAGCTCGCCCACGCGACGCGGTTGACCATGATGGGCGAGCTGGCTTCGGGCTTGGCCCACGAGTTGAACCAACCCCTCGCGGCGATCGCCAATTACGCCGCGGGGGCGCTCAACCGTTTGGAGGCGGCCGACGAGATCAACGGCACCCACCGAATAGGCCATGCACCGCTGCGGGTCGCGGGGGAAGCGTTGGAGCGCGTTCAGGCCCAAGCGACCCGGGCGGGGACGATCATCAAGCGTCTCCGCGGGTTCGTGAATCGACGGACCAGCCAACGCAGCGTGTCCAACATCAACGACTTGATCCACGAAGTGATTTTGCTCAACGAAGCGGACGAGCGCATGTCGCGGATCGATGTGCGGCTGAGTTTGGCGGAAGGTCTGTCGAGCTGTCGTTTAGACGTGATCCAGATCGAGCAGGTGATCTTGAACCTCCTCCGCAACGCGATGGACGCGGTGCAGGACCAGCCGCAAGCACGGAGACGGATCAGGCTGACGACGTTCAAGCTGGCTTCGCCCGCCGCGCGCGACCCGGCGGGCTGGGTATGCCTCGATATCGCGGACGCGGGTTCGGGCCTGGGCGACGATCAGTTGCCGCGGCTGTTCGATCCGTTTTACACCACCAAATCGGAAGGCATGGGGTTGGGCATGACGATCAGCCAGTCGATCGTGGAAGCCCACGGGGGCCGGTTGTCGGCCGAACGCAACGACCAGGGCGGGCTGACGGTGCGGATGCGGCTCCCCGCGATCGGCCCGAATGAGCCGCCTGAGAGCGAGGAAAAACCGGCAAACGAGGGATAGTCCTTAAGAATTGCTTGCTCATTATTGCATCCAGCCGCTAACCTCAATCATTAGGGTCGGATTGTTTGAATGATTCGAGCGGGTGAAGAAAATGTCTGAAACCGCCTTGCAAGTAAATCCGAAGACCCTGGGGGGCGAAGCGACCGACGAGTTGCCGTCGGTTGTGTATGTCGTTGACGACGACGAAGACGTGCGTGATTCGCTGTGCTGGTTGATCGAGTCGGTCGGTCGGAAAGTCGAGGCTTTCGCGACCGCCGACGCGTTCCTTGCGCGCACCCAGACCGGCGCGATGGCCGGGTGTGTGGTGGCGGATTTACGTTTGCCGGGCATGTCCGGCCTGGAGATGGTCGAAGCGCTCATCGAACGCGGCGTGCGGTTGCCCGTCATGATGATCACCGGGCACGGCGACGTGTCCGCCGCGGTCCGCGCGTTCAAGAACGGCTGCATCGACTTCATCGAGAAGCCCTTCTCGGATAAGGCACTGCTCGAGCGGATCGACCGTGCGATCGATTTGGATTTCGAGCTGCGCGAGCAGCGCGGTCAACTCGCCACGATCCAAGAACGCCTCGCCACGTTGACCGTTCGCGAGAGCCAGGTCATGTCGATGGTGGTGGTAGGCAAGCTCAACAAGCAGATCGCCGCCGAGTTGAACCTGTCGCACAAGACGGTCGAAGTCCACCGCGCCCACGTCATGACCAAAATGGGGGCTGCGTCTTTGGCTGAACTCGTACGGATGGCGGCGGCGGTCGGCCAATGAGGTTCGCGTCTTGAGGCATCCACTCAAGCCCGAAGGCCAGAACGACGATGCCGCGTAGATCGATCCGGGGCGTTATCGCACATCGGCCGGACGGGCTTACGCGTACACTGGAATCTTGCGTTGACCGTTTTCGACCCGGGCCGCGACTCCGCCATGGACTCATCCGCCGCGCCGCCGACCATATCGGACGTTTCGCGTGAGCCTGAGACGCCCGCCTCGACGCGTCCGGACGATCGAGAGCCCCGCCAGCGGCTGATGATGGACGTGCTGCAGGACGAAGCGACCGGGCCGATCGGCAAGTACGGGCATTTCTTCGTCGGCGACGTGGGTTGGTGGTCGGTCTTGAGGTACGACTTCGTCCAGGCCGTGGCGCGGAAGCGTACCGGTGCGGCGGGGTACTGGCTGAGGCAGAAGCTTTTTGCCCGGCTCGTGGGCGAGGCCGGGGTGGGGATCAAGTGGGGCCTGGATGTGTCGCTGCGCCATCCGGGCAAAATGCGGCTGGGGGCGGGCGTGGCGGTGGATGACCAGGCCGTCCTCTGCGCCCGAGGAGTCCAGAAAAACCGGGGCGAGGCGTTTTCGATCGGAGCGGAAACCTTGATCGGCCGATGTTGTGTGGTACAGGCCAAGGCGGGCACGCTGCAGATCGGCGATCACTGCGTGATCGGCACGCACAGCCAGATCGTCGGCACGGCCGGCGTCACGATCGGTCGAGACGTCATGACCGGCCCGCAGTGCTACTTCGGCGGCTCCCGCCACGGCACCGCCCGCACCCTCGAAGAAGGAACTCCTGCCCCGCCCATGATCGATCAGCCCACCACCACCCGCGGGCCGCTGACCATCGGCGACGACGTCTGGCTCGGGGCGGGCGTCCGCGTCATGGAAGGTGTGAACATCGGTGCCGGTGCCGTCGTCGGCGCGGGCGCCGTGGTCACCAAAGACGTGCCGCCCTACGCCATCGTGGCCGGCGTGCCCGCGCGGGTCGTGGGAGAACGCGCTTGAAGCTGGGCCGGTCCAAAGCGCTGCTCAAGCGGCTGCCCATGACGGCCGTTAGCTTGCTGCTCGTGGCGTACGTGGTCGTGTCCAGCGACTGGTCGGCCGTGCTCGACAAGGTGCAGAACATCGAGGCGTTCTGGTTGGTGCTTTTGGTCCTGACCGCGCCGGCGCTGGTGGCGGCCAGCGTGTGGAAGTGGCGACGCCTGCTCAACGTCTACGGCCACGACGCGAGCTTCGGCCAACTGTTCGGCATGTACGTTGCGGGTCAGTTTTACAACAACCTGTTGCCCACGAGCTCGGGCGGCGACGTGGTGCGCGCCGAGATGCTGCGGCGGCGCTGCGGCTCGGGGCACGCGGCGTACGGCTCGATCGTCGCCGAGCGGTTCACCGGGTTGGCGGTGCTGATCCTGATCGCCGTGCTCGCGTTGGTCGAGGCTCCGGCGATCTGGCCCCACACCGAGTTGGTCGTGGGCGTCGCGGCGGGCCTGCTGTTCGCGTCGGCGGTCATGCTCGTGGTGCTCAGCCGACGCATCACCCGCCTGCTGGATCGCGGGCTCGGGAACGTCGGCCCGGCCCGTAAAGCGCTCAAGAAGGTCCACGATTTTCAGGACTCGCTTTGGCAGTACCGCGACCACCCGTTCGAGCTTTCGGTGGCCTTGGGCTTCTCGGGGCTGTTCTATCTGCTGGCGATCGCGAGCACCGTGATCGCCGCGGAGGCGGTCGGGTTGCACCCCAGCTGGTGGGCGGTTTCGATCTGTGTGCCGCTGGTGCTGATCGTGACGCTCCTGCCGATCTCGCTCAACGGCATCGGTCTTTGGGAAGTGGTGTTCGCGACGTCGTTCGAAGCCATGGGCATGACCCGGGAGCTGGGGCTGACCGTGGCGTTGTTGCTGCGAGCCCGGGACGTGGGCTGGTCGGTGCTGGGGTTCCTGTTGGTGACGTTGGCGGGGCTGGCCACGCGGGCGGCGATCGCCGAGGCCGCGAAGGGGCCGGATGTGCCGGCGGGGCAAGCCGTGCCGGCCATGCCGCGCAACGGCGGCGTCTGAAGCCTCGAAGAACAGAAGATTTCTGGTCGCGGCCGAGACGGCTCGTATACTCAGGATATCGGGCGAGCCTGCCCCGACTCCCGCACGAACCAGGGCCGATATCCATGCAAACTCGGAGGAAACGACTTACCTGCCGCCTCGCGGCCGCCGCTTGCGGTCTGACGCTGCTCGGGCCCGCCGCTTCGGCCGAGCTCATCGAGCCGCTCCGCATCCTGCCGCTGGGCGACTCGATCACCTGGGGCTGGGGCGGCGAGTCGTCGTTCGGTTACCGCGGCCCGCTCGCCGAGCTGCTGGACCTCAGCGGCATCGATTTCGAGTACGTCGGCAGCATCAGCGACGAAATCACGATCGACGGCCGGCGGTTTATCGATCCGCCCGTTCGCGAGTTGATCGGTAGTCCCCTGCACTACGGCATCCCGGGCGCGAACGCCGACGAAGTGGACGCCTTGGGCAACAGCTTGAACAACAAAGACTCGCTGCTCTGGAGCATCCGCAATGACATGGACGGCGACGAGTTGCTGGACGCGAGCTTCAGCGCCGCCGGCGGCCTGATCCCCACCCTGGTCAGCGAGAACCTCGCTCCCGACGCGGTGCTCTTGCACGTGGGTACCAATTCGATCGGCCGGACCAACGGCGTCCCCAAAACCGTGGTCACGCCCGGCACGGACCCCGATCGCTACCTCGGCGCCAACAACAACGCCGACGCCCAGCTGTTCCGCCTGCTCACCGGCCTGGGGGACGACCTGACCAGCCAGGGCCTGCTCACCGGCTCCGACGACGACACGCGGATCATCCTTTCGCGGATCATCCCTCGGCCGGTCGATTCGCGCCAGACCGCCCAGGGCCCCCGCAACACCAACGGCATCGACTTCGACATCCTGCAAAACGGCATCGACTACAACAACGCCATCGACGACGTCGTCGCCGCGCTTGATCCGGTGCTCCGCGACGCGATCACCATCGTCGATATGTTCGACATCGACGTGACCGACCCCACGCTCGGCCTGGTCGGTTCGCGGAACGACGGCCAACTCGACCAGCCGTTCGACACGTTCACCGGCAACAGCGCGGTTTTTAACGAGGCGGCGCAGACCGTCGGCGGCACACCGGTCTCCGAGGCCGACCCTTTGGGACCGGACTTCGCCGATTGGCTGCTGCGGTACGACGAGCAGAGCGAAACGTTTTACGACGCCGCGGTGGCGAGCAACGACCTACGTTGGAACCCGAATCTCTACGGCATCGAGGTCGGCGGTGAGTTCTACGACGCGATCCACCCCAACACCGCCGGGTACGAGCTGATGGCTCGGGTGTGGTTCGCCGGCCTGTTCGGCACGGCTCCCGGATCGCCCGGCGACTTCTCGGGTAACGGCCGGGTAGAGCAAGCAGACTTGAATCTCGTGCTCAACAACTGGGGCACGGACTCGGCTTTTGGTTTGCCGGAGGGCTGGGTGTTCACGAACGGTTTAGGCGGAACGATCGATCAGGAAGAGCTCAACGCCGTCCTCAACAATTGGGGGGCGAGCGTCGCCCCGTCGTTTGAGGGTTTCGATATCCCCGAGCCGGGCTTGCTGGCCTTAGCGGTAGCGGGGCCGCTGGTTCTGCGGCGACGGGGCGATGTGGCCGATAGGTCTCATAGCGTCCGGCGTGTCGACTGACGTGCCTTGATCCGGCGAATCTTGGGGTGAGACTCGAGCCCGTGTTACGCGATCCAGTGGCCGATAACTTGACCGCGGGGCCGAGCTTCGACACCGTGGCGGTACGCGGCGTGCGTTTCGCGTCGCTCACGGAGCGGCAGACGATCGAGCTCATGTTTACCGGCCTAGATCGCGGGCGGGGCGGTTGGGTCGTGACGTCGAACCTGGATCATCTCCGGCGAGCGACCCGGGACGACGAATTTCGAACGATGCTGGAACGCGCCGATGCGGTGGTGGCGGACGGGATGCCGATCGTGTGGGCGGCCCGGTTGGCGGGGACGCCGCTGCCCGAACGGGTGGCGGGCAGCACGATGACCACCGATGTCGCGGCGACCGCGGCGGAACGGGGCCGAAGCGTGTTTCTGTTGGGCGGTAACCCCGGGGTGGCCGAGGCCGCGCGGGCGGTGCTGGAAGCGGATTATCCGGGCCTCCGGGTTGTCGGGACGCACTGCCCGCCGCTGGGTTTCGAGCGTAGCGAGTCGGAAATGGCGGCGCTCCGAGACGCGTTAAAGGCCACCGAGCCGGACCTCGTGCTCGTCGCGCTGGGGTCGCCCAAGCAGGAAAAACTGATCCGCGATCTGCGGTCGGCGGGCGTGCTGCCCGGGGCGTGGCGGATCGGGGTGGGCATCACGTTGAGCTTCCTCGCGGGCGACGTCAGCCGGGCCCCGGCCTGGATGCAGCGGATCGGCATGGAATGGATCCACCGGTTGACGCAGGAGCCTAAACGACTTTTTCGTCGATATTTAATCGAAGGCGTGCCGTTCGCCCTCGGTTTGCTCCTACGCTCGGTTATGATCCGTTTAACCGGGAAGCGGGTCCCCGAACCCGCGGTGTGTGGCGGCAAAGACTGACGTTGGGGCCTTCGGGCCGCCGATGTCCTTGATGCCGGAGGTTTCGCTTCGGGACGAAGCGAAGGGCGATGGGGAATCGCTCGACCACCTCGGATGCCCGGAGAGAGCAGGCCCTTTCATGACGTTCCCGATCCAGGATCCCGTCCGGGTGGCCGACACGCTGCGTTCGGGGAGGCGTGTCTCATTGGCCGACCCGCTGTCGGGCTTGGCGGGTGTGGTGATCCTGGCCGGCAGCGTCCGTGCGAATCAGCTCCGCCGCGCCACCGGCCGCAGCCCGCTCGAGATGCCGATCGGCTCGAGCCGTACCGTGATGCATGAGTGGTGCGACCGCCTGTCCGAAACCGCCGAAGCCGCGGGCATCGCCGAACTTCCGGTACGCGTGATGGTCGATCAGGGCGCAAGCCCCGACCCGTGCGCCGAGCACCACGGTCCGCTCCGCATCCGCGTCGAGCGTGACCCTTCCGCCTACCGGGGCACCGCCGGTCTGCTGCACGACCTGGCCCGCGAGTATCCCGACGACGCCAAGCTGCTCGTACTCCACGCGTCGCAGCTGCCCTTCACCAGCCTCAGCCAAGCGCTCGGATACGAACACGCCGTGTCGTCTGACGTCACCATCGTCGCCGATCCCGACGGCGGCCCCAGCGGCATCATGCTCTTGCGCTGCGGCTGCCTGCGCGACATCAACGCCGTCGGCTTCGTCGACCTCAACGAGCAGGCCTTGCCGAACATCGCCCAGCGGTTCGACGTCCGCGTGCACCGCACCGAACAGCCGGTTACCCGCTCGCTCCGCACGCTGTCGGGATACCTCGAGACGCTGCGGCTGTTCCACCATCAGCGCACCGGCCGGCTCGTGAACGACGGCCCGTTCGCCGAGGACTGGCAGGCAAGCTTCCAGGTGCTCGAGGGCGGCTCGTTCATCAACGACAAGGCGGTGATCCACGACTCGGTCGTGCTGGCTGGCGCTCGCGTCGAAGCCGACGCCGTAGTCGTGCGGAGCGTGGTGTGCCCCGGTGCCGTGGTGGGCAAGGGCGAACACCGCGTGGACCGCGTGGTGATCGGCCACCGCGGCTGAAACTAGATCGATGATTGCGGACCACGGGCGATGAGCGCGAGCGTTTGGGAGTACTAGAAACGCTTGCGGATTTGTGCCCGGAGCGGACCAAAGCTCACCGGAGCCGCGGCTCCTCAAGCGGAACGGGGCACACGTCGCGGCGGCCACAATCCCGGCAACGCTCCGCTTCCCAGAGCTCGTTGAACGACGCGCTCACCGGCTCGATCAGCTCGGGCGCTTCGGTCCAGACGCCCAACTCGAAATTGCGGTTTCGCGCGGCCTTCGCGCCCAGGCCGGCACCGGTGAGGTTGGCCGAGCCAAGGTACATCGCCGACGCGTCGACGATCACGGCCTTGGCGTGCAGCCGGGGGCAGCGGCGGATCGTCAGCGTGTCGGGCAGGGGCGAAGCCTTTTTGAGCTCCCGGAGCGCCGCGCCGCTCGGGACGCCGGCGTGGAGGATGCGGATTTCTACGCCGCGACGGGCGAGTTGGAGCAGGTGGGCGACGATCGACGGCGCGTCGCGTCGGCCGGAGGTCCTGATTGGCGGGGGTACCAGCATCGCCTTGAAGTCGGCCGTCATCACGTCCAGCGAAACCCGGGCGTCGAGCATGCCGCGGCGGACGACGCGGTCGAGGTGTTGAGTATCGGCGATCAGCTCGCAGGTGCCGCGCGGCGCGGCGGGCGTGGCCGCGGGGTCGAGGGAGTCGAGGTCGGTCGCGCGAACGTGCATAACGCTTACATCGGCTGGTCGTGGCTGTCGTGCCGAATCACGTCCCGGTCGGTAGCCGCGGGCCAACGGCCCGCGCGTCTCGGGAGATCAACACGCCACCCGTCGGGTGACGGCTACCGGCGTTTCATTCGGCGAAGAAGGCGGCGCGCAGGTCCGCGATCGCTTTGTCGTTCATCGGGCTGATCTCGCCGAGCGGTCGGGTGTTGATCACGGCCTCGGCGGTGGTCTCGAGGACTTCGAGGCAGTCGAAGGCCGCGAGCAGAGACGCGCCGCAGGTGAGCACGCCGTCGTTGTCGATGATCGCGGCCGGCGCGGTCGGGCCGACCCGTTCGGCGACGCCGTCTGGGTCATGCGTCGCGGTGGCGTGGTCGATCTGTACGACGTCACGTAGGAAGACGTACGACTCGGGGATGGTGCGGGAATCGAGGTGGACGTTGCAGACCGAGAACGCGGTGGCGTTGACGCAGTAGGCGTTGATGATCGCGCGGATGTCGGAGTGTTTGGCGTAGATCGCCGCGTGCAGCCGGGAGGCGCGGCTGGGCGATTTGCCGGCTTCGGCGCGGCCGTTTTGGATGAGCACGGGGTCGTGGATCGACATCGAGAGGCGGTCGACGTTGCTGGGCGTGACGACGAAGGAGGTTTCTTTCGACGCGTCGCCGACGCGGACCGAGAAGCTGCCTTCGGTGCTGATCAGCAGGCGTTGGCGGTAGCCGCGTTGGCAGAAGTCGGTGAGCTGGCGGCGGGCGTTTTTCTCTTCGACGGTCGCGGGGCCGGGCTCGAAGGTCGGCCAGGCCGGCGGGGGCGTGCGGCGGGAGTCGATCTGCGCGTCGGTGAGGAAGCGGGGCGTGCCGAGTTGGCCGGCTTTGATGAGCGTCTTGGCGGTGAACTCGAAGGTCTCGAACCGACCGAACGCGTCGTTCATGGAGGTGCCGCCGACCACGACGCCGTGGTTCTCAAGGACGACGGCGTTGTGCTCGGCACGAAAGGCGTCCGCGATGACCCGGCCGAGCGCTTCGGACCCCGGCAGCGCGTAAGGCGCGAAGCCGGGGTCGCCGCAGATGAGGCGAGACTTGGCGAACAGCCGGGTATCGGGGGCCTGCTTGGCGATGGAGAAGGCGACCAGTGCGACGGGGTGGGCGTGGACGATGGCGTTGAGGTCGGGCCGCGCGTCGTAGATCGCGCGGTGGAACGGATATTCGGAAGAGGGCGGGTGCGGGCCGTGGGCGGTGCCGTCGGGCTCGACGCGGATCATGTCCTCTCGGGTGAGGCCGCCCTTGTCGACGCGAGCGGGGGTGATCCAGGCGTCGCCGTTGGCGTCGCGGACGGAGAGGTTCCCGCCGGAAGTGGTGGTCATGCGGTAGCCGTAGATGCGTTGCATCGTGGCCAGCAGGAGGTCGCGGGGGTGGGTGAGAGGGCGGTTAATTATGGATGTATACATCCGAAAAAAGTACCCGATGCTTTTGGGCTTGGCCAGTGGCCGCGGAGACGAGGCCGTCTGCCGGTTGGTCTTCGCTTCCGCATCCGGGAATCAAGCCTCGATCCACCGCGCTAGCGTCTCGGGCGTCAGGCCGAGGTGATTTTCGACGACGTGGTCCGCGCCGGCGTCTCGGAGGGCGGGCTCCGCGGCGGTGCCCAGAACGGCGACGCAGGCCATGCCCGCGGCTTTGGCGGCTTGGACGCCGGGGATCGCGTCTTCGAGGACGACGCAGCGGGCGGGATCGACGCCGAGGCGCTGCGCAGCGATGAGGAACACTTCGGGATCGGGCTTGCCTCGGGTCACGTCGGCGCGGGAAACGGTGGCGGCGAAGGGGGACGAGCCGTTCATCCCCGCGGCGATCCCGGCGACGGCGGCGGCGACGTTCTCGGGCGGACCGGAAGAGCCGACGGCCATCGGCCAGTGCTCGCGTTGCAGCGCGGCGAGCAGATCGAACACGCCGGCCACCGGCGGGAAGTCGGCGGTCACGACGGCGCGGTAGGTGGCCTCCTTCTCCGCGTCGATGGCGACGGCGGTGTCGCGGTCGAGCTGCGGCATCCGCTCGGCGAGGATCTCCAGCGAGGTCCGGCCGAAGTCGCGGCGGAAGTCCGCTTCGGTGTAGGCCACGCCGTGCTTGGCAAGCGTGTCGCGCCACGTGACGAAGTGCGGCGTGTATGAGTCGACGAGCACGCCGTCGGCGTCGAAGATGGCGGCGTAAGCCGGAGCGTGGGTTTGTGGCATGGGCGGGACTGTACCGGGTGCCGATGGTTGCGGCGTGGTTCTCGTTGCCGACGCGATGATTAGGACTTTAAAATGTCCGCCATGTCGAGATGGATCATTTGGATTGTGGCCGTATTGGGAGTTTGTGCGATGAGCAACGCCGAAGAAAGTCCGCCGCCGCGCTCCGCAGAAGCGCTGCTCGAAGAGGGCGACAAGCTCTTCGGTACGGGGCGTTACGCCGAAGCCGGCGAGGTATACCAAACCGCCGCGGAACGGAGCCACGACGATGAGATCTGGGTGCAAGCGCAGAGCATGGCCGCGCGGAGCTACCTGATCCGCGGGTTGGCCGAGCAGGGACGACCGTATATCAAGGCGGCGGCGACGCGTGCGGCGCCGGATGCTCCGGCGGGTTGGTCGCGCTTTTTGGGGGTGCGGGGCCGGTTCGAGTGGCAAGACGAGCAGGACCTGCCCAAGGCGACGGAGACGTTCGTGGCGATGTACCGCTTTTGCCGCGAACACGGGCTGCACGGTCGAGCGGTGGACGCGGCGCACATGGTGGCCATCACGGGCACCGACGAGGAGAAGTTCGAGTGGACCCGGATCGGGATCCGTGACGCCGAGGAGACTGGGCAGACGGGATGGCTCGGCCCGCTGTGGAACAACCTGGGCTGGATGCACCACGGGCGCGGGGAGTACGACGAGGCCTTGGCCGCGCTGCTCGAGGCGCGGCGTTGGCACCACGAAACCTCGGGCCCGACGTCTCGTTTGGCCGCGGACATTTTCGTGGGCATCGCGTACCGCTCGGCCGGTCAGATCGAGCAGGCCCGCGAAACGATCCACGCGGCGCACGCGACCGCGGAACGTTTATACGCCGACGAGCCGAACGACGAAGGCCTCGCCGAACGGCTGGGCAACGCCCACGAGCAGTTGGGAGAGCTCGCCGCGATGGACGGCGCGAACGACGAAGCCGTGACGCATTTCCGTCGAGCGCGTGAGCTATACGTCCAAGCCGGGGCCGAGCAATGGGGCCCGGAGGAGATCGCCCGGGTCGAGCGGCGGGCCCGAGAAATTGAAGCCGCCGAGTAGCTCGGCCGGTCAGCGGACGGCGCGGTGGCGCAGCAGGTGGTCGGCGAGGACGAGCAGGACCATCGCCTCGGCCATCGGCACGAAGCGTGGCAGCAGGCAGGGGTCGTGCCGGCCCTTGGTGGCGAGGGTCGTGGGCTGGCCTTCCTTGTCGACGGTGGGGCGGTCTTGGGGGATGCTGGAGGTGGGCTTGACCGCGCAGCGGAAGACGATCGGCTCGCCGGAGCTGATGCCGCCGAGGGTGCCGCCGTGGCGGTTGGTGGCCGTGCCGATGGGCGGGGCCTTGTCGGGATCGGGCACGAAGGTGTCGACGTGCTCGGTGCCCCGCGCGGTGGCGACGCCGAAGCCCTGGCCGTATTCGACGCCGAGCACGGCGGGCAAGGAGAACAAGGCCTTGCCCAGGTCGGCCTTGAGCTTGTCGAAGACGGGCTCGCCCAGGCCCGCGGGGACGCCGGTGGCGACGACGGTGGCGGCGCCGCCGATCGAGTCCTGCTGTTTGCGGACGTCTTTGATGAGCTGCTCCATCGCGGCGGCGGCGGCGGGGTCGGGGCAGCGGACGGGGTTGGCCTCGACCTGTTCGAGCGTGACGGCGGCGGGATCGGGGATGGTCGCGATCACCTCGCCGACCTGGTGGACCATGCCGAGCACGTCGATGCCGTGATGGAGCTTCAGGAATTTGCGGGCGATGGCCCCGGCGGCGACGCGGGCGGCGGTTTCTCGGGCCGAGCTGCGTCCGCCGCCGCGGTAGTCGCGAAAGCCGTACTTGGCGTCGAAGGTGAAATCGGCGTGGCCGGGGCGGTACTTGTCCTTGATGTCGCCGTAGTCCTGGCTGCGCTGGTCGGCGTTGCGGATCAAGATCGCGATGGGCGTGCCGGTGGTCCGGCCTTCGAAGACGCCCGACAAGATTTCCGGGGTGTCGTCCTCCTTACGGGGGGTGGTGATGCGGGACTGGCCGGGTTTGCGGCGTTGGAGGTCGGGGATGAGGTCGGCGGCGGACAGCGGCAGGCCGGGCGGGCAGCCGTCGACGATGCAGAGGTTGCCCGGACCGTGGCTTTCGCCGGCGGTGGTGACGCGGAAGAGGGTGCCGAAGGTCGAGCCAGCCATGCCATCGAAGTCCGAAGTACGAAGGTCAAAGCCCGAAGTCTAAGCAAACAGCGTGCGGCCCGAGGGCCGTGACCCGGATATGGGGCCCAACTTGGGTTTCCGGCGTTCGTGCTTCGGAGTTTGCTTCACGGCGTGTCGACGACGACGTGCTCCGCCTCGGCTCGGGCGGCTTTGGCGACGACGACTTCGCGGCTGAGCGCCCGGGCTTTGAGCACCAGCAGCGCGGCTTCGAGCTGTGGGTCCAAGCCCAGGTCCAGCAGCGCGTCGGGCGTGACGCCCGGGGCGGGCACCTTCTCGGCCGCGGCGTCGCGGTCTTCGGTGTCGGCGGGCAGCGGCTCGAGGCCCGCGAGCTTGACGGCCGGGTTGTCGGCCCGCAGGTTCAGCGGCTCGTCCGCGTCGCGAACGATGTCCAACTCCTGCCGCAGGTCCAGCGCCCAGAGCACGGTCTGGTTCGGCGGTTCGACGACGAGGTCGGGCGTGATGCCCCAGGTGTCCGATTTGTCGGTGCGGTGGATGATCGCGCCTTCCGGCAGTTGGTAATACTCGGTGGTGACCTTCAAGCCCCAGTCGGGGGCGCTGGGTGGCGCGGGGTTCCAGAACACGTTCTGTACCGAGCCCTTGCCGAAGCTTTGGGTGCCGACCACGAGCGCTCGGTCGTGATCTTGGAGCACGCCGGAGACGATCTCGGAGGCCGACGCCGAGCCGCGGTTAATGAGCACGACCAGCTCCAGGTCGCGTAACGTGCCCGAGCGCGTCGCTTCCCAATCGTTGGGCTTGCGTTTGCCGCGCTGGTCGACGGTATAGAGCAGCGGGCCTTTGTGGACGAACAGGTTCGCGGTTTGGATGGCGGACGTGAGCAGGCCCCCCGGGTTAAACCGCAGGTCGAGGATCAGGCCGTTAAGCGGGCCCTGGTCGCGGAGTGCTTCGATGGCTTCCCGGAGGCCGTCGACGCTCTGCGGGATGAACTGGGTCAGCCGCACGTAGCCGATGCCGGCGTCGCGGTCCAACCAGAAGTCCCAGCCGCCGTCGGGCGTGTGGGCCCAGCCCTTGATCGATTCGATGTCGATGCGTTTGCGTTCGAGGACGAACGCGATGAGCTCGGGCTCGCCGACCCGACGGATGCCCAGCGTGACCTCCGTGCCTTCGGGCCCGGTGATCTGGCGGACGGCCTTGGTGAGCGACCAGGGTGCGGTGGACTTGCCGTCGACGGTATCGATTTCGTCGCCCGCGCGGATGCCCGCGCCGTAGGCCGGCGTGCCGGGCAGGGGGCTGACCACGATCAGGCGGTTGTCGAGCCGCCGGATCTGGATCCCGACGCCGAAGAACGCGCCCTGCGTCGAGCGGCGGAGGTTGTCGATGTCTTCGGGCCAGTACATGGCCGTGAAGTCGTCCAGCATCCCCAATGCGCCCTCGGTGAGCTCGTACGCGAGCACGTTGTCCGGCAGCTTCACGGTCCGCTGGTTGGCGGCGAAGATGCGGTCGACGTACGAGCCGGCCTGATTGCGGCTGAGCGTGGCCCGACGGTCGTCGATGTCTTGGCGGATGCGGACCAACTCAGCGCGGTACTGGGCCGCGGCGGCCTGGTCTAAAAGGGAGGGAAAAACTTCGCCCAGGCCGTCCGCGGTGTCGAGCAAGACGAGCTGCGACGCGATGGCACCTTGGAGCAGGATCTCGTAGTCGTGGTGCTCGATGTGGGCGCGGGTGGTTTGACGCATCACGCTGCGGACGATGTCCGAACCGTTCTTGATGCCGGCCAGGCGGGTCTGCCAATCGTCGAATTCGAGCTCGCCGCGGTCGTCGTTGGGTTTGCCGAGCCGCTCGTTCCGGGCCCGGATCTGCCGTTCGAGGTATTCGGGGTGGTAGATGTTGAGGGCGCGGATGTGTCGACCGACGCGATCCATGTCGTCGAGATACAGGCGCTGGTCTTCGTAGAGCAGCTCGAGCTTGTCGTAATGCAGCGAGGCTTCGAGCCAGTCGCCGTCGAGCTCGGCCTGCTTGGCGTCGATCTCCATGCGGCGCGTCAGCTCGACGACCAGTGGATCGTGAAGGAACACTTCGGGTTCGTCGGCGAGCGAGTGCGCTTCGATCGCGTCGATGATCGCTTCGTAGAGTTCGCCCTCCTCGAGCTTCTCTGCGGCCTTGGCCTTGGCGCTCTCGAAGGCGAGGCGGCGGGCGCGGTCGGCCTCTACGCGGTTGCGGTGGTGCCGCCGCAGCGAATCGATCAGGCCGAGCGTCTGGGCTTCCTGCGTCGCTACCGGATCGAGCCGGATGGCTTCGAGCAGGTCGTCGAACCGACCGGCGTCGGCGAGGTCGCGGAAGGGTGGGGTGGCGTCGACGCCGGGCAGTGGATCGGTCTTGGCGGCGAGCCGAGGGTCGACGGGGAGCGCAGCGTCTCCGCCCGGCTCGGCGTTCAGCGGGATCGCCATCGGGTCGGTGGGGGGCTGAGCGTAAGCGTCGCCGTGGCCGCCGAAATGAAGCCCGAAGCCGAAGGCCAACGCCAAGACCGCGCCGTTCGCCCCTCGCCCCATCCCGAACACTTGCTTGACCGTGAGCAAACCGACTCCTTTGCGATCGAGTTCTTCGCGGAAGTGCTCCGCGACGCGCAGGCACGCCAAGAATGCCTCAGTCTATATCGGACTACGCGTCGGGCCGCTTCACGGTTCTTAAGCCAGCGTGACGGTGGAGAAATCACGGGATTTTGTGCGGTCTGGACCCGGTGGCGCGGGTCAGGCCGATTCTTTCTTCTGGGTGACCCGCAGGTCGGCGAGCTTGGGACGTTGGCCGGTCACGGCGTCTTGATCGATGACGTACTTCGCACCGCTGTTGTCCAGGTCCGGCAGCTCGTACATCAGCTCCAGCATCAGCTCTTCCATGACGCTGCGCAACGCGCGGGCACCGGTCTCCCGCTTGAGCGCTTTTTCTGCCAACGCGTAGAGCGCGTCTTGCGTGAACTCGAGCTCGGCGTTTTCCATCGAGAAGAAGTGCTGGTACTGGCGGACCAACGCGTTCTTCGGCTCGGTGAGGATGTTCACCAGCGTGTCGGCGGTAAGCGGCATCAGCGGCGTGATAATCGGCAGCCGGCCGATCAACTCCGGGATCATGCCGAACTCCAGCACGTCGTCGGCGGTGATCTGCTCGAGCAGGTGCTCGCGGTTCTTCAGCGGGTCATCGACGGCCTTCTCGCTGGCGAAGCCGATGGACTTGCTGCCCAGGCGGTTCTTGATGATGTCCTCGACGCCGACGAACGAGCCGGCGACGATGAACAGGATGTTCGTGGTGTCGAGCTGGATGTACTGCTGCTCGGGGTGCTTGCGGCCGCCCTGCGGGGGGACGTTGGCCGTGGTGCCCTCGAGCATCTTGAGCAGGGCCTGCTGCACGCCTTCGCCGGACACGTCGCGGGTGATGCTGACGTTCTGGCTGGTCTTGCCGATCTTGTCGATCTCGTCGATGTAGATGATGCCGCGCTGGGCCTGCTCCAGGTCATAGTCTGCCGATTGGAGCAGCTTGAGCAGCAGGTTCTCGACGTCTTCACCGACGTAGCCGGCCTCGGTGAGCGTGGTCGCGTCGCCGATGGCGAAGGGCACGTTGAGCGTACGGGCCAGGGTCTTGGCGAGCAGCGTCTTGCCCGTGCCGGTCGGGCCGATGAGCAGGACGTTGGACTTGTCCAGCTCGACGGGGCTTTCCTTCTCGGCGGCGGTCAGCCGCTTGTAGTGGTTGTGGACCGCGACCGACATCGCCCGCTTGGCGACTTCTTGGCCGATCACGTACTGGTCGAGGAACTCCTTGAGTTGGCGCGGCGACGGGATGGAGCCCAGCGCCGGCCGGCCGGAGTGCACGCGACGACGTTCCTGCTTGAAGATGTTCTGGCACAACTCGGTGCAGTTCGCGCAGATGTAGACGTCGTTGGGGCCTTCGACCATCGGGCCGACTTCCCGCGAGGACTTACCGCAGAAGGAGCAGGTGGTCACGCGCCGGCCTTTGAAGCCGCCGCCGCCCGAGCCGCCGTCGCCGGCGTGGTTCCCGTCGTCGCCGCCGACACCGGGACCGGCCTTGCCGACCGGGCCTTCGGGGGGGGTGCCGTTGTTGCCGCCGTGCTTCTTGTCTGCCATCGAGGTGTTGCCTTGCTAGCGGAACGGAGGGTGCTTCCTCGGCTCCGGGTGGATCGGGGCCGCGGCGTCGTGAAAGCGTGACGCGTCGCCGCGGGTCCGAAAGAGGGATCGTCCAGATGGGGCGGCGGCGTTAGGGCCAACCCCTGATCTGGCGGGCTCAAGTGTACCCCACGCCCGGTCCGCACCAAGCCTTGCGAGTTATCGTTTGGTGGACGCCGCGGCAGCGTGGAGAATCGGTGGTTTATCGGGGCCGGTCATCGTCGGCGCCCGGCATGTCGTCGCCGACCGGTGGGTCTGAATCGGCTTCAGCATCGCCGTCCAGGTGCACGACGCCGTCCTCCTCATCTTCATCGTCTTCGCCGAGGTCGGCCCGGGCGTGGGCGAGCATCTTGGCCTTGCACCGCGCGAATTCGGCGTCGTCGATCTCGCCCGCCGCGTGCATCGCCCGCAGGTCGGCCAGCGTGAAACCCAGCCCAACGCCGGCGTCCGCCTCTTCGGGTCGCATCAAGCGCTTACGCACGGCGTACGCGATCAGGCCCACGGCCATCGCCAGAACGACGATCAGCAACGCGTAGAACACGGTCGATGCGACGTCGCTTGCCGGCGGCAGAGGCATCGCCGCCGGGTCTGCCCCGGCCTGCACCAGGCTCGGCGCCGCGGCCGGCCTCACGCGTCCTTGGTCTCGCCGTCTGCGTCGTCACCCGCGGGCTCGGTGTCCGGGGCCTTGGGCAGCTCCGCCCCCGCGGCTTCCAGCACCTTGTCCAACGTCTTGGCTTCGCGGATGCTCAGGTACAGCTGCTCGATCTCGCCCCGCTGCATCATCTCCTGACGCATCTTTTCGGGACGCCGGCCCTGCTGCATCGCCATCATCGCGATCCGGCCGTTGATCTCGTTCTGATCCACCTCGATGTCCAGGTCCAGCGCCGCCTTGTTGAGCACGAAGAACGTCTTGAGCTGCGCGATGGCCGCTTCTTCGGATTGCTCCCGCGCTTCGGCCATCTGCGCCTCGACCTGATCCGCGGGCATGCCGGAGTACATCAGCTCCATCCGCCGACGCTGCAGCGTCCGCTCGATCTGCCGGCTCTTGAGGCCTTCGGGCAGTTCCAGCGTCACGGCTTCGACGAGTTGGTCCGACGCCGACTTCCGCATCGCCGTCGTGGCTTCCTGCACCTTGCGTTGCTGGAGCATCTCGGTCAGCCGCGTCTTGAACTCGTCTTCGTTCTCCACGCCCATCTGCTCGACCAGCGCCGAGACCTCGGCGGGCTGGAGCCGGCTGACGTTCTTGGTCGTGATCACCAGCGTGATCGGCTGCTCGCGGATCGCCTCGTTCTCGTGGCTCTTCGGGCCGGTCTTGGAGACCCGTTCGATGTGGCCGGCCTTCTTGCCGTCCAGCCGCTTGCCCAGGTCGTCGATCACGATGCCGGCGATGTGGCCTTTGTAGTCGTCCTTTTCGCCGTGGATCAGCGTGTAAACGTCCTCACGCTCTTCGAGCACGTCCGCGTCGTCGCCGGCGTCTTCACCCTTCAGGATCTTCAGGTCGCACTGCACGTAGTCGCCCTCGCCGATCGTGGCGTCGTCGACCTGTTCCATCTTGCCGAAACGCTCCCGCAGCGACTCGGTTTCCTTCGCGACATCTTCGTCGGTGACCGCGACTTCGGGTGTCTCTACCTTCACGGTTTTGAAGTCGGGCAGCGCCACGTCGGGCGTGACCTCGACCTCAACCGTGAACGTCAGCGCGCCGGACTCGGGCAGCTCGAGCTCTTCGATGTCCTTGACGTCCGGCTCGCCGATCACGTCCAGCTCGTTTTCCTCGATTGCCTGCTGGTACGACTCGGAGAGCAGCTGATTCTTGACGTCGCCCTTGATCGACTCGGCGAAGCGTTTTTCGAGCAGCCGGCGGGGGGCGCGGCCACGTCGGAAGCCGGGCAGCACCGCGTCGTCGCGGAGCGTGCCGTACGAGTCTTCGATCTTCTCCTTGATCCGCGACTCGGGGATCTCGATGGTGATCTTCTTCTGGGCTGGGCCGGCGTCTTCGAGGGTGACGGTCTGCTCCAGCTTGTCATCGGTGGCAACGGCGGTGGCGTCATCGGCCATGGTCAAATCTCGCTTTCGTGGGGTTCACCGGCAACGCGGAGAAGCGCGCTGCTCAGGGTGCGTGGGAGGACACGGGATGCAGTCACACGGCCCATTGCCGTGCCCACCGACCCGCGCCAGGCGGCCTCCCGCGGGAGCCGCCGGTAACTCGGTGGAACCGTGAATTGTGCCGATTACTGCCGATCAGGTCAAACCGTTAGTGACGGGCCTCAGATGGGCGTAGCGCTGCCGCATCTGCCAAATCAGGGGCCACGCCAGCGTGTCAAAGTCATCTGGGAGTGATCCAAACAAGGGCCACCACAAGCAGGTGACGGGCTTGCCGCGGTCTTCACCGTCTCCGCCGATTTGGTGGCACCACGTGTTGTCATGAGCCGCCGCTGAGAACGCCGTGAAGCCATGCCAGGATTGAAGCTCTTTCCTGATTTGCCCCTGGTGGTCGCGCCGGTCCACGATGTAAACCCTTGGTTCCAAAGCGTCGAAATCGCCAACGCTCGTGACGCCTGTTTCCTCTTTGAGCTCTCGTCGCGCGGCTTCGGGCAGAGATTCGCCCGGTTCCGCCGTTCCCCTCGGTAGCTGAGTGTGTGTGTCGTCGCGGAACACCAGAAATTCGAGCCGGCCGGCGTTCTCTCGCAGAACGCAAGGAAGCGCTTTGCGCACCGGAGTCTCATTCCGAACGACGATCGAGCGCAGTTCGGCGTATAGCGCGTAGATCCACCTTGGGTCCGTCCCGGCGTCAAACGCATGGCGGAAAGCGTCCCCCACGATCGCTTCGACCTCCATCGGCCGGCCCGCCTCGTAGTCCAGCATCATGCTCGTCTTGTACGGGGCCATCTTCTCGGTGTTGGTCAACATTTGCTGGATGAAGGCGTCGTCGATGGTCTTGTCGTCCACCGCCTTGGCCGCCGCGGCCACTTCGTGCATGAGCTTGACCACGCGTTCCCGCACGTCCGGGTCGGCCATCATGCGATCCGTCGTCATGTTCAGCACGACCGACAGCCCGTTGTACGGAACGTTCCACACCAGCTTCTGCCAGCGGGCGAGTACGAGGTCGTCCACGGGTTCGCACTTCACGCCGGCCGCTTGGAAGTCGGTGGCGATCGCTTCGAGTGTCTCGCTGTGCCGGCCGGGGACGTGGGCACCGAGCTTGATGAAGCCGTAGTCGAGAAACGAAACGTGGCCCGGCCCGACCTTGTTCGCGCACAGAAAACACAGACCGCCGGCCGTGCGATCCGCGCCGACGATGCCTGCCACGTCGCGCTCGGGGTGTAGGCCGTTCTGTAGCGTGACCACCAGCGATTGGTTGTGCATCGTGTTCGGCCGCAACAACTCGGCCAGCCGATGGTTCTGGGTCGTCTTGAGGCAGACCAGCACGACGTCCGCGGGCGGCAGGTCGGCCGGGTCGTCGTAGAAGCCGACGTCGTGCGTGTCCGGCGTCAAGACGTACGAATCGTTGGTCGGAAGCAGATCGACCCGTAGGCCGTGCCGTTGGACGTGGTCCGCGTCGCTGCGAAGCAGGAAGTTCACGCGGCGTCCGCTACGGGCGAGTTGGCCGCCGTAGTACCCGCCAAGTGCCCCGGTGCCGATCACGGTATAGGTGCGGCTCATGCTTGGAAGATATGTCCTCGGGCGTCTCGCGTAGCCGCAGCCCAACGGGCTGCGCGATTCGCGGCAGTTCCCGCTCCCGCGCAGCCCGTTGGGCTGCGGCTACCGGCGTGCCTATCGTGGGGCCGATGCCGGTTTTGGCCCGTGATTTCGAGTCTCGCGACGCGTTGGTGGCGGCTTATCGCGCGGCCTTCGCTGACTTGGTTGACCCTGACGAAACTGTGGCCGACTTCCTGGGCGGGCGAAACCACGCGGAGCGGCGACTCGCCGGCGTCAACCCGTCGAAGTACGGCCAGACACGCAACCACCTCGCCGGCGACGTCACGCGTTTGGGTCCGTTTCTGCGGCACGGCGTCTTAACCCTCGCCGAGACGCGCGACGCGGTGCTCGAGAAGATGCGAGCTACGAACAGTCGCGCCGAGAAGCTGGTAAACGAACTCGCGTGGCGGGACTTCTGGCGTCGCGTACTGGCTGAGATTGGTGAAGGCGTGCACGGCAACCGCGAAGCTTGGAAGACCGGGCTCGACGACGTCGACTACGCCTTGGAGATGCCGCGCGACATCACGGACGCCGCGACCGGGAACGACTTCGTCGATGGCTCGGTGACCGAGCTTTACGAGACCGGCTACCTGCACAACCAGCAGCGCATGAAGCTCGCCGCCTACGTCGTGCATTGGCGGCGGGTGCACTGGCACGCCGGGGCGGAATGGATGCTCGGCCACCTGCTCGACGGCGACCTCGCGAGCAACCACCTGAGCTGGCAGTGGGTCGCGAGCACGTTTGGGAGTAAGCCGTACATCTTCAATCAAGAAAACCTGCGGCAATGGATGGGGCAACGCTTCACCGGTGATAGCGTGCACGGCCCCAGCCCGTTTGCGGGGACGTACGAAGAGCTCAACGAAAGGCTGTTTCCGCGGTGAGCGACCTAAGCGGCAAGACGATGCTCTGGGTGCACGACGAGATGCTTCGTCCCGGCGTGCTGCGTCCGGGCGAGCCGGCGTGCTTCGTGTTCGACGAGCAATGGGTCCGCGACGCGGGCATCAGCCTCAAACGCCTCGTGTTCATCGCCGAGTGCCTGGAACAGATGCCCGGCGTCGAGGTGCGACGCGGCGACGTGATCGAAGAGCTTTCGGACTTCGCGGAAGAGCACGCCGTCACGACGATCCGCACGCAGGTCACGCCGTTGCCGCGTTTGCGTTCGCAGATCGACCGGCTCGGCGAACGTTTCGAGTTGGAATTCTTCCACGAGCCGGCGTTCGTCGTGCTTCCGGGTCGCGTCGACCTGAAGCGGTTCAGCCGGTATTGGAACAAGGCGAAGAAGCGGGCGTTCACGCCGACCGCCGAACAGGAGACTGACTGAAGATGCCGGAACTGCCCGAGGTCGAGTGTTGGGGGCGTCGCAAGGCCGAGAAGCACTGCGTCGGCCGAGAAGTTGTGTCGGTACACGCCCCGGTCGATCCGATTTTGTTCAAGGACGCCAGCGGGCAGAGCAGCGCGGCGAAGTTCAAGCGGGCGATGAACGGGCGGACGATCGACGCCTGCCACCGCCGCGGCAAACAGATGTGGTGGACGATGCGCGACTCGGAAGTACACCCGCTCTGGCACTTCGGCATGACCGGGGCGTTCCACGTTTACGCGACGAACGCCGAGCGCCCCAAGTTTTTGAAGGTCGAACTCACCCTCGACGACGGCACGCGTTTCGGTTACTCGGACCCGCGGCGGTTCGGACGGATCCGCTTACGTTGCGACCCGTTGAACGAGCCGCCGCTGAGCGATCTCGGGCCCGATCCGATCCTGGAGCCGCCGAGTGCCGCGTGGTTCGTCGAGCGGTTCGCGAAACGCAAGACGCCGCTGAAGGCCTTGCTCTTGAATCAACAATTCTTGGCGGGCGTGGGCAACTGGATCGCCGACGAGGTGTGTTTCCAGAGCAAGATCGATCCGCATCGTCCGGCCAACGAACTCACGGCGGCTGAAGCGAAGCGGGTCCGCACGAAACTGCTGCACATCTTGAACAAGGCTTGCGACTGGGAGGCGGACTACGAGCACTTCCCCAACTCGTGGTTGTTCCATCATCGCTGGGGCAAGAACGAGTCGGCGACCACGCACGACGGCAAGGAGATCGCGTTCAGCGTGGTCGGCGGCCGGACAACGGCGTGGGTGCCGGCGGTGCAGGTTTGATCCGACGGTCCCCGGCCTGGTCGCTTAAGCGACCCGGCCAAAATCGCCGAACATTGCCTGCAGCATGGCGTTGCGGACGTCGGTGCAGGGCGTCTCCGCGTCGGCGCATCTGTGGTCGCCGAGCATTACGGGTTGCAGACTCGGCGGCGTGCCCACGCGACCGTGGGAGCCGCGCACCAAGGCCGCGTCCAACGGGATCACGTTTAACGGTTGGGCGAAGCCGAGTTTTTTTTTCGCGATTTTCCAGGCGAGCGCTGCCTTGCCCACCCCGAGAAACAGCTCGCGCGGGTCGTAGCCCGGCTTGCGGTGGATGTCGACGGTTCGAGCGAAGTCCGGTGCCTTGTGCGGCTGATGCTCGGGCCAGTAGTCGTAGCTGAACCACGCGCCCTCGTCGGCGACCAGCACCGTTTGGCCGGCTCTGGGGTGATCGATCCGTACCGCGGCGCAGCGCGGGATCTCGGGCAACGCCACTTCCGGGCCGTGGTAGACGTGTGCGACCTGGTGATCGGCCACCGCGAACGCCCGGCTGGCGATCGGGTCCAGCAGCTCCCGGCCGTCCTCCACACGGACCGCCAGCAAGCCGGCCTCGCGGAGGTGTCGGTTCACGAACACCGGCGTGTCCACCGCTTCGATGCCGTACTCGCTGAGCGCGATCACCCTTCGTCCACGTTTTCGGAAGAAGTCGATGAGTCGGCCGGCGACGGCGTCGATCTCCGCGACGTGCTTCGGGATGTCGGCGTGATTGGGGCCTAACTTCTGAAGGCCGTAGTCCAGGTGCGGGAGATATACCAGCGTGAGCGTCGGGTCGTGGCGTTCAACGACAAGCTCGGTCGCGTCGGCGATCCAGCGCGACGAGGCGAGGTTGCTGCCGGGGCCCCAGAACCGGAACAGCGGGAACCGCCCGAGTTCTCCTTGAAGCCGGTCGCGCTCATCTGAGGGATGCGTCCAGACGTCGGGCACCTTCCGCCCGTCGGCGCGGTACTGAGGGCGAGGCGTGACGGCGACGTCCGCCGAGGAACCCATGTTGAACCACCAGAAAAGATTGGCGACCCGGAAGTCCTGACCCCGTTGTTCGGCGATGCGTCGAGCAGTCTCCCAGACCTTCTCGCCGCGGACGAGCCGGTTGCTCTGCTTCCAGAACTGGATCTCCTGGAGCTGCTCGTGGAACCAGCCGTTGCCGACGACGCCGTGGCCTTCGGGGCCGTCTACGGGACGCCCGGTGAGCATCGAACTCTGGACGCTGCACGTGACCGCGGGCAGCACCGGGCGCAGGCGGGTTTGCTTTCCGGATTCGGCGAACCGCCGCAGGTTCGGCGCGTGCTCCAGCAGCGACCCCGACAAGCCCACGACGTTTAGCACGGCCAGCGGTTGGATCGGCGTCGGCATGCCGCGAGCTTACGAGCCCCGCACCAGACGTTGCAGGAAGACGGTCAGCCCGGCGAGCGCCAGACACGTCCCCGCCAAGGGCCACTGCCCCAGCCGGGCGAGGAGCACCGCGTCCAACGCCGGCATCGCCGCCAGCAGCAGGCCGACGTGCGCCGGGCGAACGCGTGCGTCTTCCTCCGCTTCACCCCGGGCGATCAACGCAACGATCGCCGTGTACACCGCGATGGCCAAGGCCGGCAGGCCCACCGCCCAAACCCAGGCCCCGCGCTGAGGCGGCGCAAAGGCCGCCGCTGCCGCGACCACGGCCAGCCCCCGGCACGCCGCCATCAACGGCACGCCCAGCCACGCCACGCGGTGGGTCGCGTTGTACGCCACGATGCAAAACGCGAGGACGCCGACCGTGATCGGCACCGCGGGCTCCCGGAACACCAGGCTCGCCGCCACGCCCAGGCCGAGCGTTGCGAACCCCGCCGCCCACGCGGAGCGCCGCGAAATCCTGCCGCTGGGGATCGGACGGTCGGGCCGTTCGGTAGCGTCTTGCCGCGCGTCGAACGCGTCGTTGAGCATCATGCCCGCGAGGTAAACCAGGCTTATGCCCACCAGCAGCATGAACCCTTGGTTGAAAAACCAGAACGGCTCCCGCGGCATCTCCGCGCGGGCTAGGTCGCCGAAACGCGTATGCGTTGTGACGAATACCCCCGCCGCCAATCCGTGCAGGACGTTGCTCCACACCGTCGGCAGGTTTGAGCCGCGCGAGATTTCGAGCCAGGCTCGGGCGTTCATCGGTTCAACTTACCCCGCGCTCGGCCGCAGCGACCGGACCCAGCCCAGCTCCGCCGCGATGCCTTCCGCCAACTCGGCGGGGCGGTGCTCCGCGGGCAGCACGTCCCACGCATACGTCTCGACTTCGAAGTGTTCGATGCCGTCTTCCGGCCGGATCGCGTCGAGCAGCTTGAGGATTTGCCCTCGGGTCGTCTCGAGTTCGCCGAGGCGCTCGAGATACACCGGCACGTGGAAGTGCACCCGCCATTCGTCGTCGCGATTCGCCTCGCCGGGCGCCGCCAGCGCGTCGGGCAGGTCAGCGAAAAACTCCTCCAAGCGAAAGCGGTTGCCGCTGCCCCGCGTGGTCTGGTGCAGGTAGCGCGGCTCGGCCAATTGTTCCAGCGCCCGCCGCCGCGCGGCGATCGATTCCGGCTTGCCGTGCCAACGGGCCCGCGGCGCGTTGCTGATCTGCACCTTGCCGACGCGGAACCCCGTCCGCCGGGACCAATCCAGCAGGTGCGTCGGCGGCTCGAACATCACCGCGGCATGGCAGACGTCCAGACACGGCCGGAGGTGTCGCCGCAGGACCGCGGAGTCGCCGCCGTCTTGCGTGTGCGCGTGGTCCAGCAGGTCGAGCGCGTCGTCGAGGGTGGCCGTATCCTCGATATAGCAGCCGGGCTCGGGCTCGGGGTTGAGGTGGATGTATCGGCCGGTGTCGGCTTCCAAGTCCGCGAGTACGTTCACGACGTCCAGCAGCGGATCGATCCAAGCCAAAGTTTCTGCGTCGTCGTCCATCGGCCCCCAGCCGACGGGCAGCGTCGAGATCGATCCGGTTTTTCCCGGCGGGAGCAGCGCGTCCAAGACACGCACGAGCGCGAGGGTGTAGTCCCGGCGATGTTCCGTACGCCAATCCGGCTCGTACACCGCGTGCTTCACGGCGTCGCCGTGGAAATTTCCGTACGGGAAGCCGTTGAGCGTGAAGCACGACAGCCCGCGCCCTTCGAGCCAACGCTTGAAGTCCCACGCCGGCCCCGGGCCGACCGACGCCGGGTCGAGCGCGCGGGCGGCTTCGGCAGAGAACCACAGGCCGACCGGCAACGTTTCGTCCGGGCACACGAGCCGCCGGACGGCGGTGGCGTGGCGGTCGAGTTGGGTCTTGACTTCGTCGAGGGTCCGGCCGGGGTGGACGTTGGTGCAGTAACCCAGGGTCGCGCGGGGGAAGGCGTCGTGAAACATGGTGGCGGGTGTCGCAGGCCGGTCGACGAAGCGGGTCAGGATTCGGTGGCGCGAGCGGGCGCAGCGGTCGGGATGCCTTGAGCGGTGAGTCCGTAAGCCTCGGGGTTGAGGATACGGCCGCCGACGTCGCGGAGACGCCGAAGGTATGCGTCGCGGTCGTCGGGTCGGCCGGCGGCGTGGGCGAGCTTCACGCCGAGTTGGAAGAAGTACGCGGTGTCGCTCAACGGCGTGGGTTGCTCCGCCCGGCGGTCGAGGTAGGCCGACAACTCGGGCCAGATGTTGGCGACATACGGCTGCGCGGCCTCGAGCCCGTAGTCCTGAATGATCTTTTCAATCGCGTATCGGCCCCAATCCGGCACGCCCGTGTGGTAATCCTCGGAGGCGAGCGCCCGTCGGGCGATGGCGAGCGTGGCGGTGGGGTTCCGGCCCCAATGGCCGCGGTGCGCCCAGAGCGCTTGGTCGTATGCCTCGGGGTCGTAGGGATCGATGGCCAGGGCCCGCTCGAAGTGCTCATCGACGTCGCCGGACTGCAGGCCCATCGCCACGGTGATGAGGTGCACGGCCGGTTCGACGCGATGCGGACGAAGGTCCAGTGCTTGGTTGAACTCGAACCGGGCGAACCGTAGTTGTTCG